>CALFBG010000014.1 GCA_937951685.1 uncultured Saprospiraceae bacterium
CGTCGTCATCGAATTACAAGACCTTGCGCAAGAATTTGAGCAAATTGCCGATGACACCGAATATAATCCAGAGCGGATCGAGGAATTACAAAGTCGCTTGGACCTCATTTATAAATTACAAAATAAGCATCGCGTAAAGACCGTTGACGAATTAATTACGATTCAAGACAACTTGCAAAATCGATTAAGTAACTTTGAAGATATTTCTAGTAGCATCGAGCGTTTAGAAAAAAGTATTGCCGCAGAAGAAATAACGTTGAAGAAACAAGCAGCGGTCTTAACGAAGAATAGAGCAGCGGTCATTCCCAGTTTTGAGAAAAAGGTACACAAACTACTTGCCTACTTGTCGATGGAACATGCCCGTTTGAAAGTAGAAATTAGTAGCTTAGACCATTTCAACAATACTGGCTTAGATGAAATCAACTTTTTATTTGCGCCCAACAAAGGTAGTCGCTTCTCCTCGATTAAAGAAGTAGCTTCGGGAGGAGAAATCTCTCGCTTGACGCTTTGTACTAAATCACTTGTGGCCAGTGCCATTCCACTACCAACCTTGATTTTTGATGAAATTGATACTGGAATTTCTGGAGACGTCGCGCTACAAATGGGAAAAATTTTACAACGCTTATCAAAGCAACACCAAGTTGTATCCATTACACATACGCCGCAAATTGCCGTTAAAGCAGATACGCATTATTTCGTTTATAAGAAAACAGAAAAAGATCGTACGATCACGCGCGTCAAATTGCTAGGAGAAGAAGATCGTATCAAAGCGATTGCAACGATGCTCAGTGGAAGTCCACCATCTAACTCCGCGATTGAAAATGCAAAAGAATTATTAGCACAATAAACTTTAAGTTCCAAAAAAATGTACCACGATAAAAAATTCAAATCCGTAGAAAGTTCGGACAACGGAGAAGTAAATCAGGCTACAATTTTTCATTATCGCCAAACGGGCAATACCGTTTGGGCAACGTACCAAGGAGGAAGTATTGTGCAAGGCACCTTAATTGCGAAGGTAGACGAAGAACAAAAACTTGAAATGCGCTATCAACATTTAAGCGTAGATGGAAATTTCAAAACGGGAATTTGTCATTCTATTCCAGAACGGCTTCCCGACGGAAGGATTCGCTTGCACGAAACTTGGCAATGGACTTCGGGTGATCAATCTAAGGGCGAATCTATTTTAGAAGAAATAAAATAACTTTATAAAAGTAATAATTAAAAAATACAACCATGTCTAATAACCTACTAGCGGGAAAAAAAGGAATTATTTTTGGTGCTTTAGATGATCAATCTATCGCCTGGAAAGTAGCAGAACACTGCGTGGCTGCGGGCGCCAAAATTACTTTGACAAATGCTCCCGTGGCGTTTCGTTTTGGTAAAATTAACGAACTCGCAGAAAAATTAAACGCGAAAACGATTCCTGCGGATGCGACCAAAATGGAAGATTTAGAAAACTTGCTTACCGAGTCAATGGAAGCTTTAGGTGGTAAAATTGATTTTGTCTTACACTCGATTGGGATGTCTTTTAACGTTCGTAAAAACAAAGCTTATACCGACTCTAATTACGATTATATGCACAAAACTTTCGACGTTTCGGCGATGTCTTTTCACCGCTTGATGCAAAGTATGTGGAAATTAGACGCAATCAACGAAGGAGGTTCTATCATGGCTTTGACATACATCGCAGCACAACGTACCTTTCCAGATTACGGCGAAATGGCAGAATCAAAAGCCTTACTAGAATCTTACGCGCGCAGTTTTGGCTATCATTTTGGCGTCAGCAAAAAAGTGAGAGTTAACACTATTTCTCAATCGCCCACGTGGACAACGGCAGGCAGTGGCGTCAAAGGATTCAAGGAGTTTTTTAATTATGCCGACAAGATGTCTCCACTTGGAAATGCTTCCGCCGAATCTTGTGCAGATTACTGCGTTAGTATGTTCTCTGATTTGACGAGAATGGTTACAATGCAAAACCTTTATCACGACGGTGGTTTTTCTAACATGGGAATGAGTCCAGCGCTCATTGATGTTGCAGAAGATCAAGCTTAAATTTACAATTATTCACTTCGCTTTTGCGTTTTGATCCTAGCTGTTCCAGTAGCAATCGTCTTTTACGACTTTGCACTAGCTACTGGAACAGCCCATTAAATGCTACTCCGGTCAGTTTTCGTTTTGCACAAAAGAATTTCAATATCTTGCAATCACCAAGATCGTTCTTAGTACTTTGCAACGCCGCTTTTAGCTACCAAAAATCGTTGATCATCTTATAATCGTTTTTTTGGCGATCATCCGTACCAAGACAAATCAAATTGCCTTGGGGTACTTACATTCCATTTTTTTTAAGCATAACCTTTATTATGTACCTGATCCGTTTTTTCTTGACCTCCTTTGTGCTGTGGGGACTCTGTTCTGCCGTGGTTGCACAAACCCGTCCTTCATCTGGCGGCGGAAACCTTGGTGGTGGCAATAGTAAGCAAACGGAATACATCGTAGATACGAGTAACGTTCTCTATTTCTTTGCCACCAACCCTGACATTGAATATTCTTTTTCCGATTCCTTGCTCGGTAATTATTTTCAGCAATATGATCCGGCACGTGCTCAAGATCTAGATTATGTACACTTGGGTAATATGGGCGCGCCTGCCCGTCCGATGGTTTTCCAACCAGCCGCGCGGGAAGGATTTGACTTAGGCTTACACCAATTTGACCTTTATTATACCACTGCCAAAGATTTACAATTTTACAACGTAGAATCTGCTTTTTCTAACTTATTTTATTCCGTTGGTTCCGATCAAAATGATGGCATTTTTAAAGCCCAGTTTACCCGAAATTTTGGAAGAGGACTCAATTTCTCTCTGGAACACAATCGCGTACGCCATCAAATAGAAGACCTCAAAGGTATTCGTACCAATGGAAACTATACCGCACAAACGGGAGAACACACGACCATCGCAACCGGAATGTGGTACCAAAGCAAAAACAAACGCTACGATGCCTTCATCAGTTTTAGTTCCAACGTTACCGAACACAAAGATACTGGCGGTATTACCACGGATGAGCTTTTAAAAATAGATGGTGGAGGCGCGCCTTATTCGATTCCCGTTTATTTGGACGAAGCGGAAACGCGGCACGAGCACAAAGAATTGGACTATCGACATTACTATAAATTCAAAGCCAAAAAAGACTCACTCAATCAGGAAGGGCGCAAATTTTTACTGAGCCATCACTTTAATTTTCGGCGGAGTAAATATAAATTTTCGGATACCAATCCCAACGAAGTTTACTATAGTCCGCTCGTCGTAGATGAACGAGGCTTGCGCCATTTTGTGGGCTTACGAAAATACGAGAATACTTTTACCTTAGCTACTTCCAAAGCACAAAAGAATAATACAGAAGATATAAAAAGACAAGGAGATTTATTAGAAGTTGGTCTAACGCATCGTCTCTTTTCCATCAATCAAGAACCGACAGATACGACGATCAATAATCTTTTTCTCAAGGCACGTTGGGATTTTACGCCCAACGAAAACTTAAAAGTACGCACGTACGCACACTATGGTTTGTGGGATAATGGTGGAGACTATAAGCTTAGCGGCAGTTTCTTTTTTCAATTTCCAAAGCTGGGAAGTTTAGAACTCACTGCCATCAATCAGCAATATGCACCAAGCTTACTTGAGCATCGGATGTACGTCTCTAAGCAATTATTCTACGAAAATAATTTTAAGAAAACGAACAGTAGTACCTTGAGCGGAACGTACCGTTTGGATAAGTTTGACTTACAACTTCAAGGAAAATACCACTTACTGAATAACTTTATTTACCGCGACGAGAGTGGATTCGCCCAACAAGAAGGAAAACCCGTAAGTGTTTTTCAATTGATCCTTAAAAAAGATTTCAAACTGTGGCGATTTCATTTAGATAATGTCGTGGCCTTGCAAGAGTCAACAGAAGATGTGCTACGCTTGCCTGCCTTTTTCTCAAAACACAGTTTCTATTACCAAGATAAAATTTTCAAAAATGTATTGCTCACCCGAGCGGGCGTAGACTTACGCATGAATGGTGATTATTTTGCGAACGACTATTTGGCTTTGGTGGGACAATTTCATTTACAAAATGAAAGCCTTGTTGAACTTTATCCCGCGCTAGATATATACCTAAGTATGCAGGTAAGTACCTTCCGTGCCTTTTTTAAATATGAAAATATCGGGACTTTATTTCTGGACGACGATTTCTACCAAACGCCCAATTATCCAATGTTTGATACAGAGTTTCGATTTGGAATTAGCTGGCAATTAAGAAATTAATCTACGTTTAAAACTTTGGCAAAAGCAAAAAACGCTATTCTGCTGTTTCTACTGCTTACCAAACCACCATCATTTTATCGTTTCCTTTAAAAATTAAAACTTTGCTTTTAGCCGATCGCTGAAAGCAAAGTTTTAAAATAAATATCTTATTGTACCGTAGTCGTTTATAATTCGTAGTTCGGAGTTAAAGTATTATCATTTGAGTAAAATTTATTGATAATACTAACGATTTCGGCTGGATCGTCCGTAATTGGTAAAAGATTCATGTCTTCTGGACTAATATTATGTGCTTCTTCCAGCATTACATTTTTGATCCACTCTTTCATTCCTTTCCAGAAGCTAGAACCAACTAAAATAACGGGTACCCGCGTAATTTTTTTAGTTTGGATTAAAGTCAGTACTTCAAACAATTCATCTAGCGTTCCAAATCCACCGGGCAATACAACGAAAGCTTGTGCGTACTTCACGAACATTACTTTACGCACGAAGAAATAACGGTAGTTTAGATTTTTATCTGGATTAATATAAATATTATGACTTTGCTCAAATGGCAAATCGATGTTTAATCCTACAGAAAGACCGTTGTTTTCAGAAGCCCCTTTATTTCCAGCTTCCATGATTCCAGGACCACCACCGGTGATGACACCGTAACCTTCTTCCGTTAGTTTCTTAGCGATTTCTACGGCAAGTAAATAGTAAGGATGATCAGGCTTCGTTCGAGCGGAACCAAAAATCGAGATACAAGGGTCAATGTTATTCATCGTTTCGAAACCCTCGACAAATTCGGAGATTACTTTGAACATTGTCCAAGAATTTTCTCCTTTTATTTTCGCCCAATGTTTTACATTTTTCTTGGGAGGCGTAATTTTATTATTTTCCATATTAGTCAATTATTTTAAATACTCTAGTTTGTACTTTGGATACAAACTCGTGCACGAGGCAACTGATTTATTTTTTGGTTTTTAGATTTTCTACAAGGTTTAGCTGGTCGCGCGGCGGATACAATCCGGTAAACCAGCACATCATGCTGTTGATTTTGTCCGTACTTTGCTTACCAAAGTCCAAAGCGACAAAAAGCTGGTCAAAATTGACCAGCTTTGCTATTTACAATATTTTTTTCATTAATCCAAATGTAACACGATGGTCCTTTGGGGACATCCTGAATGGCATTAATGTACTTTTTCTAATTTAGACTTATAGCGTTTGAATTCCTCTTTCACATAATTGAGGACTTCTTCTTCCGTGTCGAATTTTTCGAAGACGGGCTTCAATTTACTAACCCCGCCAGCACTAGAAGGTACTACAAAGTTTTTGACGTCTTCTTCTTTGATCATCTCCCCACTTAAGATAATCAATCGTTCTACCACGTTGCGTAGTTCTCTAATATTTCCCGTCCAGTTAATCGCTTGCAAAGCAGTAACTGCTGCTGCTTCAATCTTCTTTGGAGCGACACCATATTCTCCACAAACAAGCTTATTGAAATGCTCAACGAGTAATGGAATATCTCCCCGTCGTTCGTTCAATGGTGGCACGTGAATAATGATCACCGCTAAACGGTGATATAAATCCTCTCGGAATTTTCCTTGCTTAATCTCTGCCCGTAGGTCTTTATTGGTGGCCGCAATAACACGAACATCTACTCTGATTTCTTTATCCCCTCCTACTCTAGAAATTCGACTTTCTTGCAACGCTCTCAATACTTTAGCTTGTGCTTTCAAGCTCATATCACCGATCTCATCCAAAAAGATAGTACCGCCGTTAGCTTGTTCGAATTTTCCAATCTTTTGTTTGTACGCACCCGTAAACGAACCTTTCTCGTGACCAAATAATTCACTTTCGATTAACTCGGAAGGAATCGCTGCACAATTTACCTCTACGATTGGATGTGCTGACCGTGGACTTTTCTCGTGCATCCAACGGGCTACCAATTCTTTTCCCGTTCCATTCGATCCCGTCACCAATACCCTCGCTTCCGTAGGTGCTACACGCTCGATCGTTCCCTTGATGTTTTCGATCTCTTCGGAACTTCCGATGATTTGTTGGGTTTTAGACTTCGCAACTCTCCGTTTTAAGGTTTTAGTTTCCGTAATCAAGCTTGACTTATCCATCGCGTTGCGAATGGTAATCAACATTCTATTTAAATCCGGTGGCTTAGAAATAAAATCAAAGGCACCCTTCTTTACTGCTTCTACCGCCGTATCAATATTCGCGTGTCCAGAAATCATGATCACCGGTGTATCCGGTACTAATAATTGCACTCTTTCCAACGCTTCCATGCCATCCATTTTTGGCATTTTGATATCCATGATCACGACGTCGTACTTGTTTTTTTTCAGCTTTACTAGACACTCTAATCCATCTCCAGCTTCCTCTACTTCATATTTTTCAAATTCAAGAATCTCTCTCAAAGTTTTACGGATACTGACTTCATCATCAACAACTAATATTCGGGCCATAGTGCTTTTTTAAATTTTTAGGAAAATGAGTATAATCATCTGGGTTAAACGTTGAGCGTTTTTTAAACAAACTCCAGCGTTACTACTAAGTATTGAACGAAAGCGTGTTCAAGGTAATTATATATATTATAAAAATATACACTACTTAGGTCTTATTCGATTACAATTTTAACGCCAAAAAATGCATTTCTATTCGTTTTATTAAAAAAAAACTAAATAAATAGCCATTTGACTGCTAAACCTTTATAATTTACTATAAAATCACCTAAAATGCCACTTTCTAAATTTATTTCTAAAACTTCAGGAAGCTTTGCGCTAAGCAAAAACTAAATCGACTACGCTTCTAAACTTCGAATGGCAAACCAAGCCATCAATCCCGTACTCAACTGCAAGGCATCTTCATCAATATCAAAAGTTGTGGTATGCACTGGAGCAGTAATTTTCTTCGCTTTATTTCCGGTACCCAAGCGATAAAAGCAAGCCGGTAGCTGTTGGGAATAATACGCAAAATCTTCTGCCGTCATTCTAATGGGTAAATCTACGACTTGTTCCGCTCCAAGATATTCAATCGCATAGGCTTTCGCTTTGGCGGTTAAATCTTGATCGTTAATCAATGCTGGATATCCCTTCGTAATTGAAAACGTACAACTCGCCCCCATCGACGCTGCAATTCCAGCGGCCATCTTTGTCATTAACTCATGTGCTTTTGCTCGCCAAGTTTCGTCCATCGTTCGGAAAGTACCTTCCAGCTTTACCTCGTCGGGAATAATATTCGTCGCACCACCCGTAGAATTAATTTTTCCAAAAGTTAGCACACTTGGGATTGTTGGATTCGCATTACGACTTACGATTTGCTGCAAGGCCGTTAAAATTTGTGCCGTGACTACAATTGGATCAACACCGTTTTGCGGCAGCGCACCGTGCCCGCCTTTGCCTTTAACCGTCACATGGATTTCATCCGCAGAAGCCATGTACATTCCACCGCGTAGTCCAATTTTTCCGGCTTCCAATGGAGGATGTACGTGTTGCCCAAAAATGCTAACCGGCTTAGGGTTTTCTAAAACACCTTCCTTGATCATAATGGACGCGCCACCAGGAAGCTTTTCTTCCGCTGGTTGAAAAATTAACTTTACCGTTCCTGAAAACTCAGCTCTCAAGGCTTGCAAAATCTTCGCCGTTCCA
>CALFBG010000015.1 GCA_937951685.1 uncultured Saprospiraceae bacterium
TGAAAATAAAAGCTCAATAACCGGTTTAAAAATGCTTTAAAATCGGTTTTTGGGATGGCCTCTCTCCGTGCTAAGTAGGAGGGGGGCTTTTTTTATGCCTCATCCCATAGTTATTTTAAGTGTGCCTCAGCGCTGCTTATATTGCCATTTGATGAGCATCACTCAGCACACGCCCGTACAGGATTATTCTTGTACGGGCGTTTTTTATATCGGGAGGAAGGGATTTGTTTATATTATATATTTTCATATGTTTAAAATACCATAAAAAGGGTATTTGGTAGCAAAATATATACTGTATATTTGTGATATATGGTTACGTAGAGTAAATCATAGACAAGACAAATTGTATTCCCATAACAACCGAAAAAAAAACATATGATCGAATAGACTTTACTTTGTATCTATCAAAGATAAATTGAGGTCAATAACGAAATGAACATATCCTAACCTTTCTTTTTTAATTCCATATCATTTACATCTAGGATCAACCGTTCTTACCTCTTCTTACAAATTAGTAAGGAAGTCAAACTTTACATTTTATTGTTTTAGGATTTTTATCGAATCGCTTTGTACATGGTAGCTATTGCTACACTTGTAATTGTATCGAGCATTTTTTGCGCATAGGAATACCTATTGGGAAATGGCTTAGGATAAGCCTGTTGAGTAGTTCATGCTACTCCAGATACGCTATTGTCTTGTTCGCTGTAAAGCGCTAATTTGGCTTTTGTCCGAATCAGCTTTACGGCGCTACTAACACGGGGATAATTATATTATTTATAGCAACTGTTTAGGGATTTTAAAACGGTTTTGGGATAGTCCTCTTTGCGAAAGTAAAGGGGACTTTTTTATTTGGTAATATTTTAAGTATGAGAAAAACAGAATTCTTCCTTCGCTGACAACAGCTTTTATCCGGCTGCTTTGTCGCTCAATCCTCTTTCCCACAAAGGCCTAGAACGATTTTTACGGCTCGCGGCGATTCAAAATCTTGATTCTAGCTGCTAGACCGCTAATTTTGTCTTGGTCCTTGCCAGATTTAATTAGAAGGATTGTTCAAAAAATGAGATTAATTTTATAGCTTCGAGCTACTAATCTTAAAGATTGTTATTCGAATTTTACGTTTAGCAATAGAATAATTTCAATATTAAGATTATCACAAAATAAAATCACCAAAATTAATAAAGGGCTGCTCTTTTTAAGCCCAACTTTTAAACCTTAAACTTTAATCAATGTCTGAGAACAAATCTTACCGTAGTGCATTTATCATCATCACTACCTTATTCTTTCTTTGGGGTTTTATTACCGTACTCGTAGATTCGCTCATTCCGAGATTAAGAGATGTTTTTAGTCTTTCTTATTTTGAAGCAGGACTCGTACAGTTTGCTTTTTTTATGGCTTACTTTATACTTTCTATTCCTGCGGGACTCCTCTTATCCAAAATTGGCTATAAAAAAGGAATCATCTTAGGGTTAACAACAATGGCGGTGGGTTGCCTTTTGTTTTATCCAGCTTCTTCATATCGTATTTTCCCTATCTTTTTGCTTGGTTATTTCACCTTAGCAGGAGGTATGACAATTCTGCAAGTGGCTGCAAATCCTTATGTAGCTTTGCTGGGAAGTGAAGACGGCGCCGCTAGTCGATTAAATCTTTCGCAGGCATTCAACTCCTTAGGAACAGCGATCGCACCAATAATCGGCGCCTTGTTTCTCTTGAGCGATAGTGTTAAAACAACGGAAGAAATTGCGAGCTTATCCGAAGTGGAAAAAGTAAGTTACTACACCGCAGAAGCTGCAACGGTGCAAACTCCCTTCTTAGTGATTGCAGGAGTAATATTATTTTTAGCGCTTTTATTTGCCTTTATCAACTTGCCTAAATTGATGCAAACTGTTCCTAAAGGAGGATATGGAAAACTACTTCGTAATAAATCAATGATGTTAGGTGCCTTAGGGATATTTGTATACGTAGGAGCCGAAGTAGCCATAGGAAGTTATTTAGTCAATTACTTCTTAGATATGAACCTAGAAGAAACGGTAAGGGGGAATGAAACGATGATGGGAATTGCAGACTTTATTGCTAGTCTTTTTAATAAAACATTTGATGGGAAAGATCCCAAATCTTTACTCGGTATTTTTGTTATCTTCTATTGGTCCGGTGCGATGGTTGGCCGATTCGTTGGGGCGTATTTGACTCGTATTATGAGTCCGGGAAGAGTCCTTTCTATTTTTGCGTTCTTAGCAATGGCTATGATTTTGATTTCTATGAGTAGCAGTGGTTTAGTTGCAATGTGGACGATCTTGGCAGTAGGCTTATTTAATTCTATTATGTTCCCTACTATTTTTACCTTAACCTTAGATGGTTTAGGCGAATTAAAACCGCAGGCTTCTGGTCTACTGTGTACCGCAATCGTTGGTGGCGCTTTAATCCCGCCTGCTTATGGTTATTTGACGGATAGTTTTGGCTTCAAACTTTCTTTTATTTTGGTCTTAATCTGTTATGGATACATCTTTTTCTTTGGCTACCGAAAGAAAGACAAAGCCTCAACACATTCCATCGCGGATCAGCTTGTTGATTGATCAAAATCTTAGTTATAATAAAACAAAAGCATTATCTTTGCGCCGTGGCAAGAATATTAGGAATAGATTACGGCACCAAACGCGTAGGCATCGCTGCCTCCGATCCATTGCAAATCATTGCGAGTGGCTTAGATACGATACCAACAGACCGTATTTTTGATTTTCTCCAAAAATACATTGCAACGGAGGAAGTCGAAACCATCGTCGTAGGGGAACCCATGCATTTAGATGGTCAACCTGCTCAAATTGCACACCTCGTGGTGGGATTTGTACGCAAACTTCGTAAACTTTTTCCGGATATTGAAGTTGTTACTAGAGACGAACGTTATACCTCCGTAGATGCGAAGGCAATCATCCTGCAAAGTGGGGCAAAGAAAAAGAAACGTCGAGAAAAAGGATTGGTCGATAAAATTAGTGCAGTTTTGATTTTGCAAGATTATATGGAAGCGCAACGCTCTTAATTTTACCTGAAATTAGCTGAAAAATAAACTCCTGTGGATAACTTTGTGAATAAGTGTAAACAACTTCTATTAGTAACCCCAAAGAAGTCTTCAACAGGAAGCACTATTTATTACACCGTGTATTAATTATCAACTAGAAATACAATAATAATATGATTTTGCCAATATATGCTTTTGGGCAACCTGTATTAAAGAAAGTAGCGGCTCCCATTGATGAGCATTATCCAGACTTGAAACAATTGATTGAGAATATGTGGGAAACGATGTATCAAGCACAAGGTGTTGGTCTAGCTGCACCTCAAATTGGTCTTTCGATTCGCTTATTTGTAATTGATACGATGCAAACCGCAGAGGAAGGAGATGAACATCCAGGCATAAAAACGCCTTTTATCAATCCGCAGAAAATCGAAGAAGGTGGCGATCCTTGGGCTTACGAGGAAGGTTGCTTGAGTATTCCCAACGTTAGGGGAGACGTAGAGCGCCCCGCTCAAATTAAATTGCGGTACCAAGACGAAAATTTTGAATTTCATGAGAAAATTTTCACTGGAATGGAAGCAAGAGTTATTCAACACGAATACGATCACCTCGAAGGAATTCTTTTCACGGAGTTGCTAAAGCCCATCAAAAAAAGATTCGTCAAGCGCAAACTCGACAATATCAAAAAGGGAAAAACGGATGTAGATTATAAATTGAAGTTTTATAAAGTTCGTTAAATAATTTTCTTATTTCCTACCAAAATCTGCTGGAATCTCTCCCCATAATTTTGTTTCCCATTTTAAAATCGGATTTTGGTAGGAATTATTTTTTAACCAAGTTAAGCCACGATCAATCAACTCAAAGAGTGGTTCATTAACCTTAGACTTTTGGAGCTTCGTACGCACCTCTTTTCGCTTTACCCAACCCATCGCAATCCTAGAATCAGAATAAATGGGTAATTGATCTTTACCCTGCTTTTTCAAAAATGCAATACCGTGCACCAAGGCTAAAAACTCTCCTACGTTGTTCGTCCCTTTTCGAAAAGGCCCCATCCGGAAAAATTCCATCCCCGTCTTCGTATCTACCCCACGATATTCCATGTCTCCTGGGTTGCCACTGCAAGCAGCATCCACCGCAATGCTATCCCAGATGATATCCGCACGTGCCGCTTCACTCAGCATCGGTTTGGTCTTTTTGTTGAGCCCAATAAAATCACTCGATTGTCCGCCGTAAGCTGCAATCGCTTCTTCTTTAGTTGGAAAAGATTTATAACGAGCATTGGGGTAGCCTTTAATTTGTAGCTGACAACTCGTCCAAGAATCGTAGATCCCCGGATCGTTTCCTTCCCACACCACGTAATATTTTTTTTTCTTCGCCATCGCTAAGGATTTTTAAACAAGTTCAATAACTTCAATCGCAAAATACAAAAACAACGGCTTGATTGCTAACGAAGTGGTCTTAAAACAATCATTTTTGCTTTCTAGCTAAAGGATACACACCCGTTGCTATGCGGTGTACCCGAAATAAGCGATGGATGTTTTTTGGAAAGTTAGCGATCCCTTGGATGGATAGGAATTGTAATTGGCTGCGTATCTGAGTCACTATAGGATCGACCGTTTGGTGCCGATTCAGCGGGGTTAACGATACTTTTCGGACAACTTCATAAAAAAATAAAACCGTTTACTCAGTAAGAAGCCCCGTTCTTTGATAAAAAAGGCACATTAACGAATTACTTAAGATAAGCTGCATTTTTTCTATTACTTTTAAATTTAGGATTTATCACTAGACTTTTTGCTGAAATCGTTTTATGCCTTAAAAACGCAGCATTTGTTTCCCAATTAAGCTATGTCCGTAAGTAAATAGTAAGAACTATTCAACGGAAGACGGAACGAAAAGTGGGAAAGGAAAGAAGAACTATTTTTTAACGAAAAGTCTAATATTGAGTACAGACTACACAGCACTTCACAATTGCTTTACACAAAATATAGTACTGGGTAGGTATGCGCTGTAGTATGCGATATTTCCTTTTCCACTCAACGGAGCGGAAAGAAAGAATTAGTACGTGTGGAAGTTCTTTTAGCCAGCCGGAATGATTTAAGATAAAGTTTAATAATAACTAAGATTTTGAAAAGCTCTGCTAACATTTTTTTACATTTGTGCGGAGGCTAAACGACCCAATCAAAATACTAATTCATGCTGATAGATACTCATACACATTTATACGTAGAGCAATTTGACGCCGATCGAGCAGAAATGTTGAAACGTGCGAATGACCAAGGTGTTCAAAAGTTCTTTCTACCAAACATTGATCGTAGTTCAATTGACGCCATGTTGGCCTTAGAAGCGGCGTATCCCGAGCAGTGTTTTGCAATGATGGGTTTACATCCTTGTTCGGTCAACGCAGACTTCGAAGCAGAGTTAGCGGTAGTAGAAAAATGGCTCGGTCAGCGAACCTTTTGTGCCGTAGGGGAGATTGGGCTTGATTTGTATTGGGACAAAACATTTCAGGTACAACAAGAGATTGCTTTTCGACGACAGATCAACTGGGCGAAAGATTTGGATATTCCAATCGTTATTCACTCTCGATCTTCGACGGCGGAAGTGATTGAGATTTTGAAATCAGAAAAAGACGAAAAACTCAGAGGTATTTTTCATTGTTTTGGTGGTTCGGTGACGGAAGCGAGAGCAATCATCGAGTTAGGCTTTTATCTAGGAATTGGTGGTGTTTTGACATTTAAAAAATCAGGTTTAGATAAAACCTTAGCCTCAATACCTTTAGACTATATTGTGCTAGAAACAGATTCGCCTTATTTGGCACCGACGCCTTTTCGCGGTAAGCGAAATGAAAGTGCATACTTACACCAGATCGCAGAGAAGTTAGCCACGGTCAAAGAAAGAAGTCTGCAAGAAGTTGCGGCCATTACCTCTAGAAACGCGGAATCCATTTTTGAGCCGGTAAAGCGTAACTAAAATATCTGAGGGAGGCACATTTAAAGGAGTGTCTTGCACCAAAAAAATATTATTTTGTGCTGTTTGAAAATGTTAGCAGACGCATTTGCTAAGTTTTTCAAGAAGCGTTGAAAGCATATTTTGATCGTAAAATTTAAATGGAAAATCTTGTGTCGAACAAAAGAATTTGACTATAATTGGAAGTGGAATAAAAAAAACTAGTGAAAGACAAGCGTAAAAACACCGCTTCTTTCGACGAATTGCTAAGCGTAGGAGACAATCTTTCAAAAAAACAAGATTAATATCTATACTATCAGGAAAAAATTTTGAATTATAACTTTATTTTACAATTTTTGTGACTAGCAAGCTTGGTTCTACTGAGCAGAAAATTAAGAATATCAAGAACCGCCAAATTTTTGTCGGTTTTTCGCAGCAGATAGATCGTATTAAGCGAGCAATAATAAACGTTCATTCTTTTGAAAAATTAACAAGGTCCTCCAATTTGGACAATCAGCTTGAGATGGATCAAAGAACCTGAAAGTTGTCAATAATCGCTTCAGGAGAGTTGGCCGAGTGGTCGAAGGCGCACGCTTGGAAAGCGTGTATACCTCAAAAGGGTATCAAGGGTTCGAATCCCTTACTCTCCGCCACAGCATTACAGCGGAAATTATAGCATTAAACTATATCTTTTTTAAACAGATTTATTTTTCACAAACTAGAAAACAATCGTAAAACCTTATTAATTATGCGAAAACTGTTAGCACTTTTGCTTGTATTAGGAATCGCTTATACCACAGGCGCGTTAGAACTTATGGCTCAAGACGGAGGAGAAGATACTCGTACCGGATTTCAATTATTGAAACAATACTTCGTTCAGGGAGACTGGCGATTTATGAGTTTCGTACTTGTTTGTTTGATCTTAGGTCTCGCTTTTTGTATTGAGCGAATTATTACCTTAAACATAGCAACCACCAACACGGATAAACTTCTTGCTAGAATTGATGAAAACCTGAAAGCGGGTGACGTCAACGGTGCAATGGAAGTTTGTAAATCAACTCAAGGTCCAACTGCGAGTATCTTGTACGAAGGCTTGAAAAACACAAGCAAAGGACCTGATGCTGTCGAAAAAGCAATTGTTTCCTACGGAAGTGTGCAAATGGGACTGCTAGAAAAAGGTTTAGTTTGGATTTCTCTTTTTATCGCCATTGCTCCAATGTTGGGTTTCATGGGTACGGTAATTGGTATGATTCAAGCCTTCGACCGAATTGAAGCTGCGAATGATTTATCTCCAAACGTAGTTGCAGGTGGTATTAAAGTAGCCCTATTGACTACGGTATTCGGATTGATCGTAGCCATTATTCTTCAGGTATTTTATAACTACATTGTATCTAAAATTGATAGCATCGTCAACAAAATGGAAGATGCATCCATCGCATTAGTAGACGTGATGGCCAGTAACAATGTTTTTAATAAATAAAACTCGGAGGAATACTTATGTATAAATTTTTAACAAAAAATGGGCAAACTATTGCCTTCGGTGCAGGTGTCCTAATTTCTTTGATTTTCCTAATCAGTGTTTTTGGAGGATTAGATGAATTTAACGCCTACGGTGATAAAGATCCAGCAAGATACGCTACAACCATTTTTGATTTTGGCCTCTACGCTGCGGCATTCCTTTCCGTGATTTGTTTTTTGATCGCAGTCGTATTTGCAATCATTCATATCGCTGGAAATCCAAAAGGATCAATCAAAGGTATCATCGGTGTAGGCGTATTATTAGTGGTAGCTTTTATCTTATATTCTACTTCGGTACACGAAACTTCTGGTCCCGTGGCAACACAACTTACAAAGTTTAACGTCACAGAAGGTGCTAGTAAGTTTATCAGTGGTGCTATTAAATTAGCAGGATTGATGATGGCATTCACTGGAATCGCATTTGTTGTATCTGAAGTGCGTAACTTCTTTAAATAATGATAAATTATGTTTAATAAAAGAAGTACTCGGGACAAAATGTCCAACGAAGTCAACGCTGGTTCAATGGCGGATATCGCTTTCTTACTCTTGATCTTCTTCTTGGTAACAACTACCATCGTAGAGGATAAAGGAATTAGAGTGAAGCTTCCACCTTGGTCAGAAGACGAACCAGACATTACTAAATTGAATAAGCGAAATGTGTTTTCCGTATTGGTAAATGCACAAAATCAACTGTTGGTGCGAAACGAACCAGCTGCTATTTCAGACCTTAGAGAACGTGCAAAAGAATTCATCTCGAATCCTAGCCGTAGAGAAGATCTAGCAGAAAAACCTACGAAAGCCATCATCTCGCTTAAAAACGATAGAGGTACTAATTATAAAACCTACGTAGAAGTTTATAACGAACTGAAAGGGGCTTATAATGATCTTTGGGACGAAGAAGCCAAAAGAATGGGCATCGACGGTGGATATAATGATGATCTACCCATCGAAACGCGACGAGCCATCAAAGGCAAAATTCCAATGGTACTTTCTGAAGCAGAACCTACAGCTTTTGGTAAAGAATAATTAGACAAGTGTTGGCAGGTCGTCGAAAACTATCTTGCTAACATTTCGTAACAAGTCTGTAATTTAGCTCAGGCCTAAAAATTTAAAAGATGTCAAAATTTCAGAAAAAAAGAGGAAAGTCTAATCCCGAAGTTTCTACGGCTTCTCTACCCGATATCATCTTCATGTTGTTGTTCTTCTTTATGATGGTAACGGTAATGAGAGATGCTGAAATGAAACTCATGATTAATACGCCTTCTGCTAGCGAATTAGTGAAGTTATCTGAGAAAAACTTGGTGAATTACCTCTATATCGGTAAACCCGTCAAGAAGTTTCAAGAAACCTACGGAACGAGTCCTAGACTCCAACTAGGGGATAAATTCTCTACCATCGCCGATATTCCACTTTTCCTTGAAAAACATAAAATTAAAGTACCAGAAGCAAAAAGAGGTCGTATCACTTCTTCTCTTAAAGTAGATGGTGAAGTTACCATGGGAATCGTTCAGGATGTCAAAACACAATTGAGAAAATCCGGTCAGTTAATCGTTAACTATTCTGCTAAACCAAGAAATGAGTAGTTTCGATTCACTATAATTGGAGGTTAAAAAGAAAAAGGATTTGGGTAAACCAAATCCTTTTTCTTTTTTTACGCTAAATGGTTGCTGCTTCATAACTTTCCCTACGCTCATTTGTAAAATCATCATCGAAGCCCAAGACCATAAACACAATTAGGTTAGCCTAGCGCTTATCGCAAACGATCCATCGAACTCACCAACTTCTGATCTTTATTGATGTAACGTTGCGCCAAAATCGCAAATACTAAAAATAGAATGGGTAAGCCAATCCCCAATTGCTCCTGCACTTCCGCGTCACCACTAATCGAACCATCCTGAAAAACTAACCATAAAGTCAGTATCAATCCCAAAACATTGGCAATAATGCCAAAGCGATTGATCAATAACTGAGATTTTCGATTCTTATATAAAAAAATGCCAATAAAAGCCATCGCGCCAGCTGCACAGTATAAAACCAACAAAGCCATGTTGTCGTGGATGTTATAAACACCATCCGCAAAGATAGACTCTGCCTGCGACGTCGCCGCCGAACTAGCAAAAGGTAAAGCAAAGAGACCAAAAGCACAAGCGGAAGCAAGTAGCAAAAATATAGTTTGAATTCGTTGTATCATTTTTAATAATAAATTTGTGTAACAATAATAATTTATATTACAAAGTAATAAAGCCCAAAGATAATAAATTCTTAGGCAAGCTGCTACGCAAAATTGACGGAGCAACCAAGATACTCGATCTAAACTTAGCTTTTATTGGTGAGTTGATAAACTACTTCTCTTCTTTTGGATGCTCCAAGAAAGGCTGGTACATCATTAAGGCGTGATTTTCCGTGATGAGTTCTTCTCGCAGTAATTTAGAGGAATCAATCGGATATACTACTCGAAAAATTTGGTTGTGCCGACTGTAAGCTCCCCAAACTTCCCCTTGGATAATATGGTTTCGTTCTTCCACCTGATAGCGGAATGGAATTGGAACTTCACTGTAAAAAGCACCCCGCAAATGTGTTTCACTAAAGGAAAGTTGCAATTGAAAGGCTTGTTGGGTTTCGTTTTTGATTTGCAAATCAATGTAATTGTAAGCCAAGGTTGCCCCACTCCCAAAAGGTAAGGTGCGTTGTACATCAGGAAAAACATCGTAACTATGTCGCCAACGTTCTACAACCGTCAACGGAGTATGCAAAGCCATCCAATAAATCAAATTGCCCATCTGACAAATCCCACCACCAATGCCTTGCTTGACTAAGCCACCTTCTAAAGTCATTCCTAGTTGATAGCCTTTCCGCTGACTCGGCGCTCCAACCAAATACCAAAAAGAAAAGGTCTCGCCGGGCCGAATGATCAATCCTGAAATTTGAGCAGCAGCTAATTTTAAATTAATAATTTTGTTGTGTTGCAAATGCATATCAACATCCTTGAGCTTCCGCAATAAAACGGACTGGTGGGTAATGACTTCGCAGGGCAGGAGCGTGCGTTGGCGTTCCTTTGCAAATTGATTGGCACGACGCCACCATTGATAATACCTTTTACCAATAAAGTATCTTTTTCCGAGCCAACGTCGGAATCTACTGCGTTTTTTAGGTTTTTCAATTCCCAATGGCGTAATTTTTTGCTATTGCTTTGAGATGATCATTTTCTATGATGTTTCTATGATGGATGCTTAGGAAGTACATTGCTCAAGAAATCTCGTGAAGTTAGGAAGTTGTTTTTAAATAACGGCTATAAGTTCTACCTAAGAAATACTAAATTAGTGCTAAAACTCGATAGTTTTGTTATTATTGTGAAATGATGACTACAAATCAAATCCATGCGCCAAATCTTAGTTACTGGGAAAAAGAAACTTTTTTCAAAGATATTGATGTTGCGATCATCGGTAGTGGAATTGTGGGGCTCAACGCTGCCATTCGCTTGAAAGAGCTGGATGCTAATTTGCGAGTCGTAATCCTTGAACGTGGTGTTTTGCCAATGGGCGCAAGTACCAAAAATGCGGGCTTCGCTTGTTTCGGTAGTTTATCCGAACTGATCGACGATTTGGCACAGCATAGCATGGAAGAGGTACTGAATCTAGTGGCGCAGCGTTGGGAAGGTTTGCAGCGCTTGCGAGCTCGGGTCGGGGCAGAACGTCTAGCTTATCAAGAACACGGCGGCTACGAACTTTTTCGATCGACCGATCAATTGCGATACGAAGCTTGCTTGGAAAAATTAGCCGAATTCAATCGCGCATTGTCGAGCATCACGGGCGTCGCGGAGACCTTTCAGTTGCAAGATGCTAAAATTACTCAATTTGGTTTTCAACAAGTCGAACACCTAATTCACAATCAAGCGGAAGGGCAAATCCATACCGGAAAAATGATGGAAGCATTGATGGAATTAGCGCGCCAAAAAGGAGTTGCGATTTATACCGGGATTAAGATCGAACAAATGGACGAAGCGCAAAACCAAGTACGCTTGTCTGCTTCAACCACCGATTGGTCCATCTACGCAAAGCAAGTCATTGTCGCAACCAATGGTTTTGCGCAGCAACTATTGCCTAATTTGGCGGTTAAGCCCGCCCGCAATCAGGTTTTAATTACAAAACCCATTAAAAAATTAGCGTTTAAAGGCTGTTTTCACTATGATTGTGGCTATTTTTATTTTAGAAATATCAACCAAAGGGTTTTACTGGGCGGCGGAAGAAACTTAGCACCCGTAGAAGAAACAACGGATGCTTTTGGTTGGACGCCTTTAATCAGAACGGCCCTGCACGATTTATTGAAGCAAGTTATTCTACCGGGACAAACCGTCGAAATAGATCACTATTGGAGCGGTATCCTCGGACTTGGAAATCAAAAGAAAGCGATCGTCGAATTTGTCTCACCAAAAATACTCGTTGCAGTAAGACTTGGCGGCATGGGCGTCGCTATCGGAACGCTAATTGGGGAAGCGGCAGCAGAAAAACTACAGTGTATTTAAGCACTAAGAAATAATTACTAAGAAAGTACTAAGACAAAATTGAATTGTCATTAAATGGTACGGAAGTGTTATGGTAATATTAAAAATAGAATTTCTAGAGACGTAAGGCTTGGGCACAACGTTCTTGCATTGGACTAATTCACGTGACACAGCTTTGAAGTTGTTAATATGATCATCAAACGATTTATTTATTTTTATTTACTTTTTTTCGGACTTGGGCTACAAGCGCAAAATCCGACGGATGTTTCTACCGTTGTGCAAGACACCATTGCTCCAATTGCTCAAGATACGACGGGCGATGATCGAGTCATTGTAGATCATTCCAACGAAGCGGAATATGAACAACTCGCGGGAGAAGAAATTCAATACTTGCTAGGCGACGTAGAATTGCGGCAAGAAAATATTTATATGTATTGCGATAAAGCGGTGATCAGAGATAATAATGTGACGGCGGTAGGCAAAATCATCATTCAACAAAATGATTCAATTACTATTTTTGCAGATTCTTTATCTTACCAAGGGAATAACCGCATCGCTGACCTTTTTGGAGACGTAGTTTTGATCAACGGGGAGAAAAAACTTTTTACCAATCGCTTAAATTACGACTTGAAAACCAAGGTCGCCACCTACAAAGAAGGAGCGATGCTGACCAACAAACAAACGCAACTAACCAGTAAAACGGGATATTACTACGTCAACGAAGACGAAGCCTTTTTTAAAGATAGCGTTTTGGTCGTAGATACTAACTTCACCTTACGCGCCGATACGTTGAAATTTAATACCGAAACTCAAATTGCAACTTTCCTCGGTCCTACCCGAATTAGTCAAAACGAAACGAAGATTTATTGTGAAGAAGGCTTTTACGATACGGCGAATAAGATTGCCGAATTTAGAAAAAATGCACAGTACGTAAAAGAAGCGCAGCAAGCCACCGCAGAAGTGATTCGATACGATGGTAGCAAACGGGAAATTTTGCTGGAAGGCGAAGCAAAAGTAGAGGAGGGACTCAAAAAAGCGAATGCGGATTTGATTCGCTACAATGAACTGACGGAAGAAACTTTCCTGGAAGGTAATGCCCACTACCAAGATAGTACCCGCGTGATCGACGGAGAACAGATTATTTACGAAGCCAAATCGGAAACCTATAAAACTAAAGGTCGTTCTTTATTTAGCGATCCACCGCAATTGTTAGAGGCAGATGAAATTGACTACGATGGGAATAAAGGAGTTGCTACGGGAAAAGTCATTTGGCAAGATACTAGCGCTAACATCAAAATTGATTGCGATACGATTAACTATAATAAAGAAACAGATTATTTATTAGCCTTTGGTAATCGTCCGCTGCTAACGACGCTCGTGGAAGGCGATACGCTTTTTATGCGCTCGGATACGCTGATCTCTTTGCGAGAAAATCCAGCAGATTCTGCGCGGACACTCTTTGCGTATCGGGATGTTAGGATGTTTAAACCAGATTTACAGGCAATCTGTGATTCTTTAGTCTACAGCACGGCAGACTCTTTGTTTAAATTTTATGAAGATCCGATCATCTGGGCAGATACGTCGCAATTTTCGGCAGATACGATGCACATTCAAATGAAAGACGGACAAATTGATCAGATCAACTTATACAGTAATTCTTTTATTTTAAATTCGCCGGATGAATTGTTTTACAATCAAATCAAAGGTAAATACATTACCGCGTACTTTGTTGAACGAAATCTAAGGAGAATGCGCGTCGAAGGTAACGCCGAGTCTGTTTATTATGGCCTAGATGAAAGTAATGCTTACATTGGTGTCAACAAAACGGTCTGTAGTGATATGCTTTTATTTTTTGGCAATAATAAGGTGGAAAACATCAAGTTTTTTACCGACCCTCAGGCAAACTTTTTTCCGATGCAACGCGTAGACCATAATTCGATTAAATTGCCCGGAGCGGATTGGAAAGGAAAGCTTCGGCCATTGTCTTTGGCAGACTTATTTTAAATTTATTTTAAATTTTAAACAACTTTAATTTCGGTTCTCAGTGAATTTATTTGGTCAGAAAAAAGAGGCATAAAAGTTTAGTAAACTTCTCCAAATAAAATCATTTAGCACCCAATTTCAATGTAATCATTTTCTGATGAAAAGCTTTTACTTATTTTTTGTCTTACTATTTGTTTCAAACGCTACTTTCGCAAATACCGTAGAGGAGTTATTTACGCAAGCAAATCAAGCCTACGAAGCAAATGATTTTACCAAAGCGTTGGATACGTACGAAAAAATATTGGCGGAAGGCTACGAGTCCGCTGCGCTATACTACAATTTGGGCAACTGCTATTACAAAAAATCGGATCTTGGTCGAAGTATTTTAAATTACGAACGTGCGCTACGAATTGACGCGAGCGACGAGGATATTTTACAGAATCTTGCTTTAGCTAGGGAGCAACGACAGGACGATATTGGTGTCTTACCGCCTTTCTTTTTGGCGCGCTGGTGGGCTGGTTTGCGAGGACTTTGCTCTGCGACAACTTGGTCTATTTTGGCGCTTTTACTTTTGTGGATGAGCATTGGAGGACTAGCACTTTGGTTGAAAGGGGAGACCCGATCGAAACGAAAGCAAGGTTTTTTATTGGCTTTTGTGGCGGGTGCGCTCTCGATCTTAGTTTTTACACTTGCTTATCAACAGGCACAATTGGAAGCAAATAGCGGCATGGCGATTATCATAGAAACGGAAATAGCACTTCGAAATGCGCCCGACCAAGCTAGTGAGGCGCAGTTGGAATTACACGCGGGGACAAAAGTAGAATTGCTAGATCAAATTGGCAATTGGTACAAAGTCCGTTTGATGAATGGTGAACAAGGTTGGTTACCTGCACCAGCCGTAACGCAAATTTAGAAAGAGGTTTTAGTAGTTTGAAGCTTACTTAAACATACGAATACTTAACACCGTTCTTCTCGCAGGCAAATAATTATTCGAAAATCTTCTTTTCGAAGTATCTTGGTGCATTACGGGCTTTTCTTACAAAAAGAAGCAACATTATGCGTTTTGAAAACGTATTAAAGGTGCTTCTGCTCACTTAAAGTCCCACGATCATTATGAACCCAAGAAACACTATCAAGCGCCGCATTTTTAACTTCCTTTATCTATCCGATTACGTTTTACTCGATTATCAGCTCTGTTTGACGGAGGAACCTTCCGAATTCTTGTTAGCTAAAACGGGCTTAGACGCGCTGATCCAAGAACTAAAAAGCTATCCAGAATTGTCGCATATTCGGATGAGTTCCAATGCTAATTTTTCAAAAATAATTTTAGAGCTTAAAGAGGAATCTCCTTTGGAATTGGTGATCTATCATCGCTTAGTTCATAAATCCTTGAGTTATTTGACGGCAGAAATGTTATTATTTAAACGGAGAGTGGTGGAGAAACTCCAACTGCCTGCCTTGGAACATTTGCTAGAATTTGTAACCTTGAAACAATTTATGCAAGATAAAGGGATGGAAGAACGGCATTTCCGCTACTTTGATGAGTTTCATATTTTGGTGCAAGAAGGTTTATTGGATTATTTTAACAATAAATACGGTACGCATTTTAGTACTTTATTTGAGCTAACGAACTTCAGTGAAACGGCAAAACAGACCATGCTCAAAAACTTAAAAGCTTTACCGGGCAATCGTTTCCCTCAGAATATTAATATTCGGTGGTCAAACTTCGTCGGTTCGCTTCGTCAAGCGAGAGTAGTTTAGTTTCAAATGGTGAGTATTAAAACAAGTAACTGAAACTTAAAAACCCTGAATCATCGAAGCATGATTCAGGGTTTTGTTTGGGGGATAAAACTTAAGTATAAAATTTAGGCATAAAAAAAGCCCTATCCTAAGGGACAGGGCTCAAAACAAAAAATATAAAGCTATGAAAACTAAAACTATTTAAGTAAACCTAGTTGGGATTATGCGATCCCTATTCGCTTGCAGCGTCTTTATCTACACCACCATCCAATCGATCTTGCAATGCTTTTAATTCGTCCCATTTGCCATCAGCAACTAGTCTAGATTGGCTAGGCCAAGTGGTTGGGTCGTGCATTTTATATCTATTTCCTGCATCTGCAAGAATTTGCTTCATTGCCTCTACATCCGCGTTTGCTAATTCTTCCCAAGTATTGATTCCTCCGTTGTTAAGCAGTTCTTCAATTTTTGGACCGATACCTTCAACGATTTTCAGATCATTTTGCTTGTACTTTTTACCGTCGAAGCTTATTTTATCTGTAACGCTAGTAGTAGCCGGTTTTGTTGCCTCTTCAGTAGTCGTCTCCACGACAGGTGCTACTTTTTTAGGCATTGTAGGTGAAACTTTAACTTTTGCTACCGTTTCTGAAACACTATCTACTGGAATAATGTTCACAAAAGTACGATTTAATCGTTTTTTCTTAAAACTAACGACTCCATCAACCAAAGCGTGTAAAGTATGATCTTTTCCCATCCCTACGTTATTTCCAGGATGAAAACGAGTACCTCTTTGTCTAACGATAATATTTCCTGCTCTAGCGGCTTCTCCTCCAAAGAGTTTTACGCCGAGTCTTTTACTTTTACTATCACGTCCGTTGTCCGTACTACCAGCTCCTTTCTTATGTGCCATGATATATTATTTAAATATAAGGTGAAAATAAAATAAAAAAAAAAAATTGTCAAAGTTTAACCTAAAATTGATCCGATTTTAATTTTGGTAAAACTTTGGCGATGCCCATTCTTCACTTTGTATCCTTTTCTTCTCTTCTTTTTGAACACGATTACTTTATCACCTTTTTGATGTCCAAGTACTGTGGCTCCTACAGAAGCGGAATCCAGAATCGGCTTGCCTAAGCTAACGTCTCCGTCTCGATCGATCAAATGTACATGATCAAAAGAAAGGTCGTCGCCTTCATTGGCTTCTAGCTGGTGGACGAAGATCTCCTGACCTTCTTCGACTTTGAATTGTTGACCAGCTATGGTTACGATTGCAAACATTTAGTTGTCTTTTAGATAAAAATATAAATAAATTTCGAGAGTTGCTAAAAAAAACTCAATTTTAAAAATTGTTTTAATAGCGGCTGCAAAGCTACGATTTTCCTCCATAAAAAACAAACCTTATTCCGCTTTAAAAGGAATATAGGATGCCATAATGGGCTAAAAGTGAGATTTGTAGAGGATTTTTAGAGGAGTGACCGCAATTTGAAGCTAAACTTTAACTTTTTTCCATTCCTTAAAATAGTCAAATTAACCTTTTTACCGGCTTTAGCTTGAAATTTTTTAGTTAATCCTTTGAGGGTGTACCACCTAGCGGGAACCCAACCAACCTTTATAATCAGATCGTTGGGTAATAAACCAGCTCTACTAGCTGGCGATAAGGGTATCACATCATTAACGACGTACTCATTTAAATTATTACCCGTAGCAATTAAAATTAAACCACTTTTGTCGAAGGCAATGGGTTTTTGGTAATTGCGTCGAGGTTTCAAATAGAGTTTCTGATTGGGATAATCAAAAATGGCGGTGAAGCGGCTTAATAAGTCATTCCCAATAATTCCGTGGCGATTATTGAGGAAACTCGTATCCAAAGCCGTATTGTAATCTTGAAAATTGGTCACCAAATCATCAAACTGAAAGCTGGAGAACTCAATTTTGCTAACTTTAGCTTGATAGCCCCGCAAAAAACCACCTAACCCTAGGGCTAATTTACCTTTGATGAATTTTTTTGGTCTTTTTAGCTTTTCGTCGGCATTGGTATGAAGCAACAAGGAAAGTGCCGCTCCGGTATCCAACAAAAGTTTGGTTGCAATTACGGTATCGTTAGGCATCGTCACTTTAGTTTGTAGATAAGGTTTACCCCGTTTGACTTCCAATGCGAGCGTCTGGTATTTCTTGCGTGGCGGCTTAAAGTGGCTCGGTCGGTGAAAACGGATGCGTTTTTTGCGGTAATTGACCTCAAAGACAAGATTTTTAAAAATACCTGCTCCAATAATTCCATCTACCTTTAAGCCGATAAATTCATTTAACTGAAAATAATCTTTTTCTAGTACTAAGACATTATTGTGTTGATCAATAATTTTACGACCAATATTGAGCTTAGCACCTAAACTAAGATGCGCAAAAATAGGTTCGCTCATATCAGAACCAACCAAAGGGTAGCGTCGGTTATACTTCAAGCCCAGTTCATCCATCTCCGTTTTATTAAACAATAATAAATATTGCGCACCGGTATCGAAAATGAGTTTTAGCGATTTTTTTTCGTTGAGCTTTGCTTCAATAATAATAAAGCCATTCTCGTACTTAAAAGGAATAGTAACGGACTGCTTATCTCTAGCAAACTGAAAACCATGGTCTTGCCCAGATAGGGAAATACTACCAAACATGCTCAAGAAGCAAAAAATATAGATCAGTAGACGATGATGATTAGGCATAAATTTGTAGCATAGCTTAAGTCCCTAAGATAAGAAAGATTTTCTAAAGAGGAACTTGATCAACTACGGATGATAGACAAATGCTAGTGATACGACTATTGTTTTGAAGGACAACCTTGGTAGCAGCAGCAATCTGTTTACGCTTGCAAGAAAGATCAATGGAATGGTATTTTAGCTCAGCAACGAATTTTGGTGCTGAGCTAAGACCGACAAGTAGTTTGAAAAAGGAGTAGTAGATTGAGTTTATTGCTCCAAGATTGATTTCAAATCGGCTGGAGAATAGTTAATTGATTTCAGGGTCTTGTCATCCGATTTACGGTAAACGAGGAAAACATCGCCAGCTTGCTGAATATAACTATCTACGCCTTTGATGGCTTTGTAATGTGCTGCGGTAGCTTCTGCTTCTTCGCGAGACTTACAAGTTTTGCTCATGTTGGAACGTTGAACTTCGTCGAAGAGACTTTTAAATTTTTCACCAAGACCAAATTCTAAAACGGCACCCGAAAGGACATATTGAATATCACAAAGCGCATCGGCGACTTCCACCAAATCATTGTCGGCAATAGCTTCTTGTAATTCCCGGAGTTCTTCGGCGATTAGGGACACGCGGAGTTCGCAACGTGCTTTCGATGGAATAATAGGTTTTTCCTCGATTGGATGTTTAAAGGTCTTGTGAAATTTGGCAACTTGATTGAGTGCATCTATTTTTTCCATAGGATGTTAATTTTGATTGCAAAAATAAAATAATCGCGGAGAGCAGGTCAACTTATACACTTTTTTTTTGAAGGATCGAGTTATCTTTCTAGGAAGTATAATCGTATTCACAGGAGTTGCAGCGTATTAATTTTGTAAACCTTCCACTTAATTTTGTAAACAAATAAAGCGGATTAGTGCTTATCTTTACTACATGAAAAAGAATCAAAACGATAAACGAAAACTATTTATCAAAAATATGGTTTGTCGACATTGTATAGAAGCCGTTTTACAAGTCTTTAAGGAATTAGACCTAGAGATTGATGCGATTCGTTTGGGGGAAGTAGTACTGAGTAGTGGAGTAGAAGTAGCGAATTTACCAGCCTTAAAGTTGAAGTTGGAGCAGGCAGGCTTTGAATTATTAGAAGCAAAAGACAAACAAATTGTCGAACAAATCAAAACGGTTGTTTTGCGAATGATTCACTACGATGAAAATCCGACTGCACTGAAAAATTCAGCTTATCTTGCTCAAGCCCTAGGATATACTTACGCTTACCTCAGTAGACTATTTTCCCGAGAAGAGGGAATTACCATTGAGAAATACATTATTTTACAAAAAATAGAACACGCCAAGGAATTATTGTCTTACGGAGAATTGAACCTCAGTGAAATTGCCTACGAACTTTCTTACAAAAGTGTACAACATCTATCTAACCAATTTAAGTCGATCACGGGAATGTCCGTGAGTCAGTTTAAGCAACTCGAAGATAAGGCGCGGAAACCACTCAATGAGATTTAGAATGCATCACAATGAGATTTAGAATACTTAACAACGAGATTTAGAATACTAGCTAATGCCCAAATAAAAAATAGAGAATTTGAATCATTCAAATCCTCTGTTTTATTTCAATTTTTTAAAAAAAATTAGTTAGCGGCAGCCGTTTCTCCGTTCAATTTTTTCAATTCTGCTAAAAGTAAATTTGCGGGCGCCATGCCTCTTGATTCTTGAATTTTATTCAACTGAGGATCAAAATAAACAAGCGTAGGATAAGCGCGGACACCGAGGTCAATCGTGAGATCGTGTACGCCATTTCTACGATTTGCAGGAACGTTAGCTTTATACCTTGGATTCTTGAATTCTTTTCCTTTAAATTTTACGGGATCAGCGGATTCTCCGTTGAATTTTACGGCGTAATAGTTCTGGCTAATGTAGTTGATGACGGCTGGATCTTTGAAGGTCGTTTTCATCATCATTTTACAAGGGCCACACCAAGGCGTGTAAACATCCATCATAATTTTGCGTGGCTCAGTAGCCATTTTTGCTTGTGCCTCTTCGAGACTGATCCACTCAATGTCGGTGTAAGTAGGTGCTGATTTGTTGCAAGCGGCAAAACATAGGGCTAAGCATAGTAAAGCATAGAATTGTTTCATGATTTCAAATTTTTTGTAAGAAGTTTTATTACTTCTAAATGTAAACTTATGAATTGAAGTTGTTTGAAAATAACTTCCCGGTGAAAATATTTATTCACTTCGGTAAGCGAGTAATTTATTTAATTTCTCTCGGAGCGTCTTCGTATCTACTTCTACTTCGAGAATTTCGCCGTTTTCATTTAATAAAAACACAGCGGGCAATTTATCAATTTTAAATTTTTTGACTAAGGCAGATTGCGTTTCAGACAAGTCTGCTACTTGTACCCAAGGCAACTGGTCGCGTTCTATGGCTTTGATCCAACTATTTGCACTAGAGTCTACCGAGACGGCATAGATTTCAAAACCTCGATCTTTAAACTCTTCGTAAATGGGTTTGAAGTAGTAACAATTTTCTTCGGTACAAACCATACTGTACGAAGCCCAAAATTCTACCAAAACGACTTTTCCTTGCAGCGAAGACAAGGCAACGAGTTCGCCATCGGGACTACGTAACTTTATGTCTGGAAAAACCATGCCCTTTTCCAATTGACATTCATCGGCAAAAGGAATCGCGGGTTGTTTTTGGGATTGAAAATAGAAACCCACCGCCAACAAACTAGCGAATAAAGCTAAGATTAGCCAGAAATTTCCTTTTTGATGGAACGGTAAATTTTTGGGAAGTGCATTTTGTCTTTGGACAATTGCTTCCCAGCTCCCTGGATCGGGTTGAAGGACATCGAATTCCTCCTGATTGCGCCGAAAGAACTTTTCGAGATTATCCATGTTGTGTGTTGCGTTTAAGCAGGTGAATTAATTTATCTTTCCCTCGTTTATATTGGCTTAGCGAAGTTGAAACACTAATTTTTAGAATCTCCGCAATTTCTCGATGATCATATCCTTCCAGCAAATACAAGGAAAGTACCGTACGATAGCCATCAGGCAATTCCATCAACGTTTTTTGTACTTGTTC
The DNA here is from genome assembly GCA_937951685.1 of uncultured Saprospiraceae bacterium. Lineage (GTDB taxonomy): Bacteria > Bacteroidota > Bacteroidia > Chitinophagales > Saprospiraceae > CALFBG01. The sequence continues at coordinate 21,477 of CALFBG010000015.1, forward strand.
AATTCGTAAGGCTTCGTAAGCAATATCCGATGGACTCGTACCATCAGTTTGTTGGACGTAAGCTTGATGCAAATTCTTGAGTCCACCCTTCTTTTTCAAGTGAGTGATAGCCGTATTAACCACAATGCGTTTCAACCAAAAAACAAAATCACTAGTTGCATTAAAACGATCGAGTTTAGCAAAAGCTTTGACAAACGATTCCTGTAAAATATCCTGTGCATCTTCTCGATGGTTGACAATCCGGTAGGCCACGTTGAGCATGGCTTTTGCATGCTGGGTGTACAGTTGGAACTGCGCTTGTGGTTCTCCGGCGCGACACCGTTGGAGTAATGCTTGTTCGGAATCCAAGACCTTCATTTTTAGTTTTGCTTGTTTACGACATCGTGTATTTAAAATTCACTAGTGCGACTAAGTAGGTTTACCAAATAGATTGGTGATTTTGACGGAAGAAAATTTTGCTTCAATCGAGGCGAAAAATGCAGGAAACCTA
>CALFBG010000016.1 GCA_937951685.1 uncultured Saprospiraceae bacterium
GTAGATAGTTGTGTGTTAACATCACAAGTCTTAGACTTAGAAATTTACGATACACCTACGGCATCGCCAAGTGTTATCACGATAGATAGTTGTAGTGGAGGTTCGATTGAGTTGTATGCCAATGCGACGGGAGTAGCCCCCTTGAGTTATGCATGGAGTGGACCGAACGGCTTTAGTTCGACCTTAGCCAATCCAGTTTTAAACACGATTAGTACGGCAACAAATGGACAATACGAAGTAGTAGTTACTACGGTGAGTGGTTGCTCCATTAGCGCAAGTATTATAATTGATAATATTTTACCAACAGGGGAGTCTCCAACGATTGCATCTCCAGCTTCTTCAATTTGCGAAGGAGAAGATATCATTTTAACGACGAGTGCAAATGGAAGTAGTTTTGAATGGATTGGACCTTTAGGTGCCAGCCAATCTACTTTATTATTAGCAGGACTTACGACCACAAATGGTAGTACGACTATTCCTCCAGGACATCCTTCTTATCTAAGTGGGGAGTACAAGGTAAGGGTAATTAATGAAAATGGTTGTGAAGTAATTTCTACACCTATTCAGATTACCATCAATGAAATTCCAACTGCGATTGCTAATAATAATAGTCCTGTTTGTGAAGGTAGTGACGTGCAATTACTGGGAAGTCCAGTAGTAGGAGCAATTTATCGCTGGTATGACGAAGATCCGAATGGAGGTACCGCTAGTTTATTGACAATGGAGCAAAATCCAACGATCCTTAATTTACCTGTTGGGAATCATAATTTCTATCTCGTGGTGGAAGTAGCAGGTTGTTTATCTCCACCAGCATTAACGGTAGTAAGGGTTAACGAAGCAATCAGCGTAACACCTAGTTATGGTTATGTTCTTAATTCGGATTGTTCGCCTGCTGATTTAAATTTGTTTGCGAATCCTTCCTCACTTGGAACTGGTGGAAATAGCTATAGTTGGACAGGACCCAATGGATTTAGTTCAACGCTGGAAAACCCAATCATTCCTTCAGTTACGGAGGATTATAATGGTACTTACCAATTGATAATTACTGATGGTAATGGTTGTACTAGTATGGCAAGCCTTCAAGTGTTAGGTGTTACTAATGCTATCACTCAACCAGTGATTAGTACGGATGGTGTGATTTGTAATGGTGGGATCATACAGCTGTCAATTCCTGCTTACGTCGGATCAAATGTAGATTATGTTTGGTCGATGCCAAGTACGGTGGACGTAACGGGTATTAATACAAACGTTTTAACGATTAATCCAGTGGACATGACACTCCACGAAGGTAATTATACAGTAACGGTAACGGTAGATGGATGCGTTGTAACTTCAGATATTTTTAATCTAGATTTGCATCCAACGCCAACGGCAAATCCAGTTGCTAGTTCTACTGCTTTGTGTGAAGGGGATGAATTAAGCTTATTAGCGAATGCAGCCGATGCGGTTAGTTATAATTGGACGGGACCCAATGGCTTCAGTTCTATCGCGATGAATCCGACTATTAGTAATGTAAGCATTAATAATAATGGAACGTATACGCTTACCGTTTCGAATCTATCTGGTTGTATGGTTACTACAGAATTGGTAGTAGATCATATCAATGACACGCCGTTGTTACCTGTAATTACTGCAGTTAATACGGTTTGTGAAGATGGTCAATTTACCTTGTCTATTCAACAGCAATATGAAGGAACTAACGTTAGTTATAATTGGACGAATGGACTTGGTCTGACGATTGGAAATACTCCGTCCATTAGTTTATCGCCAACGGATACAGCGGCAGTTAGTCCATATCGCGTTGTCGTAACGGTGGATAATTGTGCTTCTTTGCTATCTGAGCCTGTTGAAGTTGAAGAAGAAACATTGCCGATTGCAATTGCAACCAATGGTGGTACGATTTGCTACGGTGAAGATGGTCAATTATTTGCGAATACGATTGCGGGGGCAACTTACGAGTGGAGAATCCAAGGAAATTCAAGTATTATTGCTACTACGCAAAACCCTGTAATTCCTAATTTGACGAGTACTACTGTTTTTGAATTAACGATAATAAGTGCGGAAGGCTGTATTTCTAATCCATTAAGTTTGACGGAGATTGAAGTGCAACCGGCCTTAACAGTGAATCCAGTAGCTTCTTATACGGTGAATACCGATTGCACACCAGCCGATTTAACCTTATTTGCAAATGCGACCGGAACGAACTTGATGTATACTTGGACAGGACCAAACAACTTCCAGTCTAATGCAGAAAATCCAATCCTTACAAATGCGACGACAGCGAATAATGGTGCTTACAGTTTAAAAGTAGTTGATGCAAATGGTTGTACCGCATTTGGGGTAACCAATGTTATTGTAACTATTACGAATCAAGTGGCACAACCAGTTATTGCTAGTACTGGACCTGCTTGTGAAGGAGAAAGTATCGTCTTAGCGGTTGCTGCTTATACTGGTTCAAATGTAACGTATACTTGGACAACACCAAATGGGACAACGAATATTACAGGATTAAATACGAATGAAATCACCTTGAGTCCAGTTACAGCAATTGATCACGAAGGTTTGTATAGCGTGATGGTCACAGTAGATGGATGTGTGTTAAGTTCGGAGAGCTACACAGTGGATGTATACAATACTCCTTCCGTTAGTCCTACGGCTACGACTGGACCAATATGTGAAGGTGGAACGCTGGAATTATTTGCCGGAGGCGCAGGGATAGGAAATTTATACTATACTTGGACCGGCCCGAACGGATTTAGTGCCGAGGTAGAAAATCCAGTAATTAACACGGTGAGTTTGGCTAATAATGGAATGTATACGGTGATGATTACGAGTGGTACAGCTTGCATCTCAACGGCAAATATTATTGTCAATAATATAACATCAACACCAGAAATACCAAATCTGTTTTTGAACAATGCGATCTGTGAAGGAGATGATATTGTTTTGGCGACTAGCTCAACTGGAGATTTATACGAATGGATCGGTCCATTAGGATCAAGTGCTTCCACTTTGGCAATTTCAGGATTGACGACGACTGAGGGGATTACCATTTTACCCTCAGGACATCCAGCTTATTTGGCGGGGGACTGGTCGGTAAGAATAACCAATGCTGCGGGTTGTACAGTCGTTTCGGAAATTGAATTTTTAACAATTAATGAAATACCAATTGCATTAGCGAATAACAATGGCCCAGTATGTAAAGCATCGCCCGTACAATTATTTGCGAGCCCAGTACCGGGAGCTAGTTACCGCTGGTTTAACGGAGATCCTTACGCGACTCCTCCAGGAAACTTAATTTCAATGGAGAAAGATCCTGTGATTTATAATCTCCCCGCAGGTATTCACGATTTCTTTTTACAAACAATCAAGAATGACTGTGAATCCGTCGTAGCTGCCAAAACGACGGTAGTTGTAAACGAAGATCCTAGCATTGCTGCGATTAGTGGAGCAGGTTCTTATTGTGAAGGAACAGATGTAATCTTATCCGCAACTAATAATAGCGTGGTGAATGGAGACATTACTTATACGTGGACTGGACCTAATAACTTCAGTTATACGGCAACGAGTGCCGCAACGGGTTCCTTTGATCTACTATTACCGAATATTTCTGCAAATATGGAAGGGGTTTATACGCTTGCTTTAAGTTCTGCGAGTGGTTGTCCGTCCGTGATGCAATCGGTGAATGTAGATTTAAATGCGACACCACAAACGCCAGCTTTAGCAGTAAATGACGATGCGCTTTGTGAAGGAGAAACTTTAGCATTAAATACGTTAAGCTATACAGGGACTACCGTAGTATACGAATGGTTCTTTGATGCGGGAGCAGGTATTATTTCCTTAGGAACAACCAATGTTCCAAGCTTCTTTGTCAATGGCGTTACAACGGATGATAGTGGAACGTATTACGTTGTAACAACTGTAAATGGCTGTAGTTCTAGTCCATCAAACGTAATGAATATTAATGTTTTTGGTTCAGCAACGGCACCAGTCGCCGACAATGCAACGAGTGCTTTAGCACCTGCTTGCGAAGGGGATTTCGTACAACTTAATGTGCCATTGATTATTGGTGCAAGTTACCAATGGTATGGACCGAATGGTTTTAATTCTACTTTAGTGAATCCAGTTTTACCAGCAGTAACGATGAATGATGTAGGGGAATATTACGTGGTAATTACCTTGGCTAATAATTGTACGGTAATGACTACAGATCCTACTTACGTATTTATACAAACTCAACCAGAATCTCCAACGATTGTAAGTAACGGTTCTATTTGTGAAGGTGGCGATTTTGTATTGAGCGTTTCTAGTCCGTTGAATTATCCTGCGGGGACAGTATTGAATTTTGATTGGTATTACGCGACAACGAATACCCTTGTCGGTTCAACGACTGATCCGAACTTTACGTTGACAGGTGCACAGCTTAATAATGGTGGGGATTACTACGTAGTGATGACCGTTGGTAATTGTGAAGCTGATCCGTCGGAAGTAACAGCGGTGACGATAGATGCTATTCCACCAAACGAAGCAGATGCTGGTGAAGATGTATCTATTTGTGCAACGACGATCTATACCTTAAATGGAACTATGCCGACAGTAGGAACAGGATTTTGGACTTCTCCTACGGGAGCCTTAATTTCCAACCCTGAAATACCAGCCGCAGCAGCCTTTGATTTAGAAGAAGGCGAAAATATGTTTGTATGGACTTTATCGAATGGAGCTTGTGAAAATTATGATGCAGATACAGTACTAGTAACAGTGACCTTGGTTCCAACGGATATGGCTTACGCAGGAGATGATTTCAATATTTGTGGAGATAGTGGTTCTAACTTAAACGCTACGGTACCTTCCGTGTCAACAGGTTTGTGGACACAGACATTTGTACAAGCTAGTTTGGGAGTTGTAATTGTAGATCCTACCGATCCGAATACGGAAATCACAGGTTTGACACCGGGAAGTGTTTACAAGTTTACTTGGTCTTTATCTCAAGGTGTTTGTGAGGAGTTTGCGTCAGATGAAGTGATTGTCAACGTTTTTGAATCTCCTAATATCAATGCTTTCATTGCGGAAGAAGAGATTTATAATTGTGGTGAAAATTATCTTACCATTACAGCGAATGCACCATCCGTAGGAACGGGAGAGTGGACGACAAATTCAGGGGCGACGATTATCGAACCTAATTTCCCCGCTACCATTGTGGACAATTTAGAACCGGGAGAGAATATGTTTGTCTGGCAATTATCCAATGGAACTTGTGAAAACTATTCTGCGGATACGCTGTACGTTTACTTAGAAGATGATAATTTACAAGCAGATGCAGATGACTATACCATACCGTTTAATGAAATATTAGAAGACGAGGATTTGATGCTCAATGATCTTGTAGGCAATATCAACGAATGGGAAATAACGATTCTAGAAGGACCAAGTAATGGTGAAATCACCTCTTTTGAAGATGGGATTTTCTCTTACGAACCAGATAATGCATTCTTTGGAGTCGATAAATTCATTTATCAAATTTGTAATAGTAATTGTTCTGAAATTTGTGATACTGCAATGGTTACGTTAAGAGTAATTGGATTGGAAGCAACGGGTGCTTGTTGGGTGCCGAATATTATTACTCCAAACAATGATAACAAAAACGACAGTTTTGTGATTCCTTGCTTAGATGCTTATCCGGATGCTCGACTCTGTATTTTCAATCGTTGGGGCGATCGTGTTTTTGAAGAACAACCTTACAAAAACGATTGGCAAGGAACTTACAAAGGAAATGATTTACCTCCGGGAACTTACTTTTACGTTTTGCAAGCTGATCCAGATTCCGGAGAAACCTTACAAGGATATTTTACAATCATGCGATAAAGGAATGACGTTTGAAGTAAATATTTGGAATCAATTTCTGAAGCTTACTTCAAACGCTAAGTTTTTTTTAAAAGAAAAAATAGTTCAATGAGAAAATTTATTAGTACGCTACTTTTTTCAATTTGTGTTACCACCATGTGGGCACAATACGATGTGCATCATACGCAGTTTATGCACAATAAATTAGCGATCAACCCTGCCTACGCAGGAGATCGAGAAGTTTTTGCGATGACCGCTATTTATCGGAACCAATGGTTTGGAATAGATGGTGCGCCGAAGACTTTTACGTTGCACGCGCATACGCCATTTATGAATAAAAGAAATGGCATTGGTCTTTCTATAATTAATGACCAAATCGGCATGCTGAACACAACTTATGCTGGTGTTTCTTATGCGTATCGGATGCCCGTTTCGGAAGAAGCAACGCTAAATATTGGAGTGCAAGGGCGATTAGAACACGCAAGAATTGATTGGTCTAAATCTGATCCACTAGATCAAGATGATAATACGATTCCGGTGACGGAAAAGAGTAAGACTAATCCTAATTTCGGCGTGGGCGTTTTTCTCTCTCATGAGCATTACTACATCGGCTTATCGGTTCCGACGATACTCAAGTCAACGGTTTATGATGATAATCCAATTACCGGTGTTAGTCTTCGTTCGCAGCGGAGCTATTATCTGATGGGGGGAATTGTAAAGCGATTGAGCCATAGTGTGAAATTTGCTCCTTCGGTGCTCTTTAGTTATAATCCGAATGCGCCTTTTGAAATGAACTTTAATGCCAATTTTATTTTTTTAGAAAAGTTTTGGTTAGGGGCAAGTTATCGCTTAGGAGATTCGGTAGATGCTTTGGCGATGTTTCAAATCAATGATCAATTCCGAATCGGTGCGGCTTACGATTATACCTTGACGAAGCTGCAGGAATTCTCTCCGGGAAGTATAGAATTATTGGTGGATTATAATTTTAGTTTCAAAGGAAAACGACTGAATAACATCCGATTTTTTTAGGAGAGGAGAAGTAGTGTTATTCTAGCAAGGAAGTATTAGCAAGTAGTGGGATAAATTATTTATACACTTGTAAGATATATTTAATATGTAGCATGGTTTTTGCCATTCCTACAATCAGTAGAACCAACTGTGATCGTATGTTTCAAAGTATTAATTTTATGAAAAAACAGACTTCTTTTATTATCATATTCCTATTTTTTGGCTTGTATTTATCAGGACAAGAAGTTGTCTTTCCAAATGATATTCTGGTGAGTACCGAGCATACTCCAGAAAAGTTTTACTCAGATACTGCTATTACTTCTGCTGCGGAAAACAGTAAGATCGATGGTTTTAGGACGGAGATTGATTCCGATGGAACTGGCGCTAAAAAAGCAGATAAAATTTATCAGAATCTAGGTTTTAAAGCTTCCGTTAGTAAATACCTCAATGAACTCGATGGTCAAAATTTATCGCAAGATCAAATCTTACGGATTGCCAATAGTTTTCGCTTGAATAGTCAAACGGAGGAAGCCGAGTATTGGTATAGCCAAGTTATTACTGAAGATAGTGGCGCTAAGTTTATCTTGCGGTATGCTCAAGTTTTGCAGAGCAATGGCAAGTGTGAAGATGCTACCAGATGGTATAAGAAATTTAAAAAAGTAGCTTCCCGCAAAGAAAGAAAAAATAGAGATTTTATCATTGATTGTGAAGATTTAAAAAATATTAAAAATCATGAAACGGTAAAACTAAAAAACGTTAGAGCACTCAATACAGGGCATTTAGACTTTAGTCCTATTCCTTACAGAGATGGGGTGATATTTTCTTCTACCAGAAAAAATAATAATGCTAAGAAAGTTATTGACAGTTGGACGAATGATAACTTCTCTGACTTGTTTTATGCCGCATATGATGAAGAGGTGAAACGTTTTAAAAGACCGGTTCCATTAACTGGAGATTTGAATAAACAATTTCACGATGGTGTTGCTACTTTTGATCAATCTGGTTCGGTAATGTTTTTTACGCGTAATAATAATAACGGAAAAAGTGAGAGCAAAGCGGGGCTGGTCGACTTGAAAATTTACGTGGCTTATCTCGACGAAGATTACTGGACGAACGTGCAAGAATTGCCGTTCAATAGCGATGAATATACTTCTTGTCATCCAACACTTTCTGCCGATGGAAAACGCTTGTATTTTGCGAGTAATCGTCCGGGAGGATATGGTGGTTTAGACATTTACGTAGCAGAACAAAAAGGAGGAATTTGGCAAAGACCAAGAAACCTTGGTCCGATGGTCAACAGTGCAGGCAATGAACTTTTTCCTGTGATCCACGAAGAAGAGAATTTATATTATTCTTCTAACGGGCATCGAGGCTTGGGGGGATTGGATATTTTTGTTGCAAAAAAATCAGATTTGGAAGATGAGTCTTCTTGGAATTTTCGTGAAAATTTAGGGACTCCTTTTAATTCTGAAAAAGATGACTTTGGGTTTGTTTTAGTAGGAGACGATCGACATACTGGTTTCTTGACGTCGAACCGAGAGGGAGGAAAAGGGAAAGATGATATTTATACTTGGACGATGGACGGATCACTCGAAGAGGATGGCGTAATTCGTCGAGCAATTTGCGTATATGATGCAGCAACTGGAGAACGCCTAGATAGTGCTTACATCACTGTTGCTGAAAAAAAGGATAGTGAGGCCGAGGAAGAACAATTGATGTTAACCTTGCAGCCTTTGGAAGGAAAACCAGATAAATATATTCTGGGGGTCACTGGAAGGGGAAAAACAAAAACTAAGCTTTGGAGTTATGAAACGGATAACGAAGGAATTTTCAATTATCAACTTGCCCCCGGAAAAAGATATGAGGTAAAAGTAGAAAGAAAAGGCTACGAAGAAACTATCGTAAATCTAAACTATGCTCAATTAAAACGAACAAAAGATTTTTGTATTCCAATGAATAAGCCTAATTGTAAGTTGATTGAAGGATTAGTGGTGAATAAAAAATACGATACGGCAATGCCTTTAGCAACCGTGGAGGTTTGGAATAAATGTACCAATCAAAAAGATGAATTTACCACAGATGAAAAAGGAAATTTTGAACTCTGTGTACCTTGTGATTGTGAATATCGAATCTACGCTAGAAAGGCGGGTTTTGAAAGCGATGTAAGTTTTGTATCAACCATTGATCTAGATTGTCAGTCGGAGCAAACAGTAAAAGCGAAGTTGGCTTTGGATGTTCGTAAAGCAGTTATTACGCCTACGGTTCCTGATCCTCCCATTACAACAAGGGTAACCGAAGCTGTTCGCACGGTGCCAATTACAACGTACAAAGAAGTAATTACTTACGTTCCGACAACAAAGTTGGTGCCGACGACGACCTATGTTCCCATTTCCGAATTAGTAGATCATGAGCATTTAGATTTAGCGGAAGGACAAGTAATAAGCCTTAAAGATATTTACTACGATTTTGATAAATTTAATATTCGCGAAGATGCAAGCATTGATTTAACCTACGTTTATCAAATGATGGTGAAATATCCTAGCTTGGAAATTGAGTTAATGTCGCACACCGATGCACGTGGTACGCAAAAGTATAATGAATGGTTGTCGAGTAATCGAGCAAAGTCTGCGCGGAGTTACCTAATCAAAAAAGGAATTGCAGCGAGTCGCCTCAAAGCGAAAGGGTATGGAGAGTCTATGCTCAAAAATCGTTGCGCCGATGGTGTAGATTGTACCGAGGAGGAACACCAAGCAAATCGAAGAACGGAAGTCAAAGTCCTGAAGTTTAATGCACCAAATACAAGTATTCAACAGCATTAAGCCCACCGCTCATTTCAATTCCCTTACAGAATAAAAAAAATCCATTGAGCATTGACCCAATGGATTTTTTTATTCGTAATGCACTAAGACCTTGGTTTAATAAGGACAGTGTCGACAACCACTATTACAACAATAGCCCCGTCGCTTTAAAAATTTCTTGGTGAAGACGTATTTGCCATCTTCTATATAGAAATCTTCGCCTTCCACGAGTGGACGCGGTTTCTTGGGTTGCTCTTGCTCTTCTATAGACTCAATTTTTTTTTCGGTTCCAAAGACAAAAAACGAGATTTGATCAACTCATAAGCCCCAAATAAAACGGTAACGTAGAAAAGATCTCCCAATACGGTACTTCTAAAGAAAGGAATCCCCGCTGCGTAGCATTCTAATAAGCCAGCCAAGCCTCTAGGGTAAGTCGTCATTCCAAAAGCACTCATCCAAGTACCAAAGTTGGTCAATAGAAAGAATACAACGGAACTCACCAAACTTACACCAATTAAGGGAAGGATTTTAACGTGCTGCAAAAATCGCATTCCGATGAAAGCAATTAGAAGAATACTGCCATAAACCCAATAATCGCCCATTAATACCATCCCATTGTAATATTCAGGGTAAAGACTTGCATAAACAACATTGTTCAATACCAAATCACTGACCCACATCGCTGCCAAAGGAATGAGCACCGCCCAATACTTTTTCGTAAAGTGAGCCGCACCGAATAGTGCCATACCGGTAATTGGCGTAAAATTATCTGGATGAGGCAATAATCGGCTAAGCGCCGCAAGAATAATCATTATTGCTACAATTCCGAATTGGAGATTTAATTTATTTTTTTCCATAATTTTTATGCTAGTAGATGCTAATGTTGCTCATTGAAGTTTGAATTATTATTTTCCAGTACTTCAATGCTTTATCTTAATATCGTTTGAATAACTACTTCTACCGCAAAAATAATTTAAAATAGGGGAATTTCCACAAAAAAGGCGAGGAAGTTACCGAGATTCCGCATCTCAAGGAGAATTGCCTGATCGGAGCGTGTTTAAAAGCTTGAAAACCAATAACTAGGATTGAGTTTGAAGCGATGCAAGCACTTAATTAAGATTTAATGTTAAACAAGAGGTACTTATCATTATCCATCATTCAAATTTTAACAAAGAAGTTTTACCAAGAACTATTTTGAAGAAGGGAATGGCCTCATTGTTGCAGGGGATAACTTAGCTCCAGCAATAAATTTAGTGGCGAGGAAGTATCACAAGCGAATAAGTCCTTATATTTACACCGCTCATTAAGGATGTCTGGGCATTAACAAGTAAAACTTTTGAGGAACCAGCTTTAGGTTCAAGCTCAAAGTGGCTTCAAAATTAGTATTCAAAAACCTATAATAATAACTGTATGTTTAAATATTGTCCAGCTTTCCTTTTCTGCCTCTTCGTCTTGATATTCACCGCGTGTGGCACAGATGCTCCCGCAGATAACAAACCGGTCGCTTCAACTACTAGCCCCGAACCCGCAGCAATAACTAACGAGCCCACAACGGAAACTCAAACAGTAAAGCCACTGGCGAAGAAACTAGACGGTACACTAACTGTTTACACCGACCAGAACGAAACTATTGATCAAGCTCTTTTTACAGAATTTGAAGCATTTAGTGGAATTAAAATCAAAGTGGTTGCCGAAGCAGATTCTAGAGCACTCGTACAACGCTTGAAAAAAGAAGGTCAATCTAGTCCGGCGGACATGATTCTGCTGAGTAGTATGAATGAACTCAATTGGGCTAAAGCGGAGGGTTTGTTGCAAAAATTAATTTCTGTTCGGGCAGAAGCACAAATTCCGGAAGAGTACCGAGACGAAGATCGCCACTGGTTTGGCTTGACGCGTAATGCTACCGTAGCGGTTTACCTTAAAGAGCAAGTAACGACGGAACAATTAAGCTATTACGAATATCTTTCTCGGCAAGATTGGAAGGGAAAATTGTTATTACCGACTTCGGAGCACCCTTCGATGGTTTCTTTACTAGCGTCGATTCTGGCGTGGGATGATTTGGGTAGAGCAGAAGATTATTTTGCGGGCTTTGTCAGTAATTTAGCGCAACCCGCCTTTGCATCGGAAGCTGCCGCCTTAGCCGCCTTAGCGAAGGAAGAAGGCGTACTCGCTTTAGTCAGTACTCGGGCTGCGGGACAATTCTTAGCCGCAGCAACACCAGCCGTAAAAGCCAAACTAGCTGTATTCTATCCCAAAAATATGGGTGGTGCTACGCATTTTGACCTTACCGGAATTGGATTTTGTAAATCTAGTCAACAACCAGATTTAGCAGCTAAACTGGTAGAATTTCTCAGTAATAAAGCTATTCAAGCGCGTTATAGTGCCGCCAAATTTGCGTATCCGGCAAATACAATGGTGCAAACCCCAAGCTTGCTGAAGGCTTGGGGAACGTACCACGGAGATGATTTGCCTTTTACAAAACTTTACCAACAACAAGCCCAAGCTAAAACTTTATTCAAAAAAGTTGGTTGGTAATATAGACAGGTTGGCATTGTCAGCTTTTTTTGGAACAAAATTTAGCCGCATGAAAGATGATAATACTTACACGATTGCTTTAGCTAAGATTGAGCAGCTCGATGAATTGCTTACCATCTTTGCGATTTGTCGACTAAAAATGATCTCAGAAGGACTTTTTCAGTGGGACGAACGGTATCCTGATGCTGCGGTGGTGGCAGAAGATATTCGCAAGGAAAGCGTTTTTACCTTATCGAAGGATGGCGTAATAGTCGGTACGATTACCTTAAATGAGGTGCAACCCGCCGCATACGAAGCCATTCAATGGAAATATCCGACGGGGAAAGTACTCGTTATTCATCGTTTAGCTATTCATCCCCATGCGCAAGGGAAGGCTTACGCCAAAAAAATGTGTCTTTTTGCCGAAAATTGGGCGCGAGAAAAGGGGTACGAGCTGATTCGATTAGATGCTTACAGTGCAAACGTTCCAGCCAATCGATTGTATAAAAATTTGAATTATCACCTTGCCGATGGCTTTTGTTATTTTCATGGGAATGAACTTCCTTTCTATTGCTACGAGAAATTATTATAATCGCGTAGGAAAGATTTAGATTGCTGACGGCTAAGGATAGTACTAAGCGAATTCTAATCTCAAAATAAACATCAATCATGTTTTTACAAGCAGTAAAGAGAGGTAAAAATGACGTGTGGCGTTACTTATTGACTATTTTATTGGTCATTCTCGCGTATGTTATTGGACAAGTTCCTGTACTGCTGGAAGTGGTCGAGGTCATTAAAATTAGAAATGGCGGCGTCCTAGATTTACCAGCATTATCCGTGGCACTCGCAGAATTGGATTTTAAAAGCTTAGGTATTGATCTCAATTATGCTTTTTTCTTGTTGCTACTCATGTTTATCTTTGCTTTTGGCGCTTTATGGTTCGGCGTACGGTTTATTCATCAGCGGAGTTTGAAGTCTTTAATTACGCCCTTGGCTAAGATCAATTGGGCCAAGATATTTTTTGCATTTTCTTTATGGATTGCGGTCAATCTATTGGCAGAAGCCATCAGTTATTATTATGATGCTGACAATTACATTTACCAGCTCGACTGGCATGAATTCTTGCCTTTACTGGCCATTGCATTACTCCTTTTGCCCATTCAGACTTCTTTCGAAGAATTGTTATTGCGTGGCTACCTCATGCAAGGTATCGCCAATATTTCAGCCTATCGTTGGATTCCTTTAGTCTTAACTTCCACCATTTTTGGCTTAGTTCACGGGATGAATCCCGAAGTGCAAGCGTTTGGGGCGGGCGTAATGATGACTTATTATATTGGCATCGGCTTGTTTCTGGGAATCATTACTTTGATGGATGATTCACTGGAATTGGCGCTCGGAATTCATGCTGCAACTAACATTTATGGAGCGCTGATGCTTAGTTTTGAAGGTTCGGTGTTGCAAACACCGGCTATTTTTCGGTTGAAAACGGTTAATGTAGACTTTATGATTCCTGCATTTTTAGTCTTAAGTTTACTTTTCCTTTATATATTTGCCAAAAAATACAAATGGAAAGACTGGCACAAAATATATGGACCAGTTAATTTCGTTTACTTTAAGGCAGCAGAGGAACAAGCTGATGACCGAATTGCTTAAGTCTTTATTCCATAGAAATAGAGATAAGGATATTTGGCAAGTTGAGAATTGGCAAGTTGTACTTGCCGCAAATCATTTTACCTAACGAAGGAGTTATCTTAAAGAATTAGGCTGAGGATAGATTTTTCCCGCATAAACTTCAACTTAACTGCTCATAAACTAAGTCGTAACGTGAAACAAATATCACTTTTATTATCCCTTTTAAGTTTTCCCATCCTCTTACTCGCTCAGCCGGATCGCTGGCAGCAAAGAGCTGAATACAAGATGGAAATTGATTTTAACGTAAAAAAACACCGCTATAAGGGCAAACAAACCTTGGTGTATTTCAACAATTCTCCCGAAGCACTAGATAAGGTATTCTATCATCTATACTTCAATGCTTTCCAACCGGGCAGTATGATGGATGTTCGGTCGACGACAATTGCGGATCCTGATCGGAGAGTAGCTTCTCGTATTTCTAAGTTGGAAAAAGACGAAATCGGGTACCAAGAAGTAAAGTCGCTGCGACATAACGGAAAAGCAGTAAGTTTTAAAACCGTAGGAACGATTCTAGAAGTTTCGCTCAACGAAGCCATTCCCGCAAATAGCAAAGCTACTTTCGAAATGGAGTGGGAAGCTCAAGTACCGCTACAAATTCGTCGATCGGGTAGAGACAATAAAGAAGGTATCGACTATTCGATGACGCAGTGGTATCCCAAAATGTGTGAGTATGATTACCAAGGTTGGCACGCAAATCCTTACGTGGGACGGGAGTTTCACGGTATTTGGGGCGATTTTGACGTTCGGATCGCTATTGATCGGGATTACATTATCGGTGGCACGGGCGTTTTACAAAATGCCAATGAAATAGGCTACGGCTACGAAGAAAAAGGAACGAAAGTAAAAAGACCCAAATCTAAAAAATTGACTTGGCATTTCATCGGAGAAAATGTTCACGATTTTGCCTGGGCGGCAGATCCGGATTATACGCACCGAAAATTACAACTCAAAGATGGGCCATTGTTGCATTTTCTTTATCAAAAAAATGAAAAAACGGAAGAAGTTTGGGAGCGCTTACCCTCAATTATGGAAACAGCCTTTCCTTTCATGAACAGTAAATTTGGCGTTTATCCTTACCCACAATACACCGTTATTCAAGGTGGAGATGGAGGAATGGAATATCCAATGGCTACGCTAATTACCGGACATCGAAACTTGAGTAGTTTAGTTGGCGTAACGGTACACGAATTATTTCACAGTTGGTACCAAATGATTTTAGGAACAAATGAAAGTTTGTATCCTTGGATGGACGAAGGATTTACCAGTTATGGTTCTAACGAAACGATGAATTACTTGAAATCGAAAGGACTCATTCCTGGAGCAACGCCTACCGAAAACCCTCACCTCAATTCCTTGCGTGGTTACGCTAATTTTGCGCAATCGGGTAGTGAGGAACCCTTGAGTACCCACGCGGATCACTTTTCTTTGAATAGCGCTTACAGCGTTGCTTCTTACGTAAAAGGAGAAGTTTTTCTATACCAATTGTCCTACATTTTAGGAAAAGAAGCTTTTGATCAGGGCGTTTTAGACTATTTCAATACTTGGAAATTCAAGCATCCTAATCCAAATGACTTTATCCGTATCATGGAAAAAGCTTCAGGTTTAGAGTTAGATTGGTACAAAGAGTACATGGTTAATACGACCCATACCATTGATTATGCCATTGAATCGATTAAAGAAGCTGGCTCGAAAACGGAAGTTACCTTACGGAAAGTGGGTAAAATGCCGATGCCTATTGATATTTTAGTGACGGAAGCAGGCGGTAAAAAAACGATGTATAATATTCCTTTACGGATGATGCGGGGAGAAAAAACGGATGGTACACTAGGCAAATTAGAAGTACTAGAAGATTGGCCGTGGACACACCCAGAATATAAGTTCGAATTGCCCATTGAAATGGAGAAAATCGTTAAAATCGAAATTGATCCTAATCATGGAATGGCAGAGACGGATATTGATAATAATGTTTACGAGCAGTAAGGATGCCACACGTAAACTTTTTTAAATAAATAATGCCGAAACTTCTATCTGAAGTTTCGGCATTACTGTTTTGAAGCGTAAGCTATCCGAGCAAGTCAGCGCGCTAATTGTATCAAACGGTTAACTACAAATCCGAACGCGTCATAATCCGATAACTAGCGTAGAGGAATAGCAAACTATAAATAGCCGTAGTAATTACCGCCTCCGTTGGACTCAAGAAAAATTCAAATCCAACTTCTTTTGAAAACTCTGCAGCAGGACCATCCATCGCTAAGGGCATTGGCATATGAATCAAGTCGGAAGTGGCATTCATCGGGTAAAATTGCATGCTCTTGTGCTGAATCAAATTCATGTGGACCGAATAGCGAAGGATGCGTTCGATGAAAAAGATATAAGCAAAATAAAGAAAAATGGCAATGCCCGTACGCTTAATCAAAAAGCCCAAAAACATTCCAAAGCTACCGTAACCCATACACATTAGGAAGTAACGCGGAATAAAATCGGCGTTTTGGATGACCTTCGACCAATAAATTGTTTCCGTGTGCAAAAAGCCAAATAATAGACCACAGAGTACATAATAAAGGGTTGCGGCGAAGGCTAAAGTCGTCACCCAAGCCAGTTTACCCAAAAAGTAGTCCTTGCGATCCAAACCGGTAATGATATTTTGCCGAAGCGTTTTATTTGAATATTCGTTGGTCACCGAAATGACAGACATAAAGCCCAAAAAGAAAAAGACCAGCCAATTTCCCGTATACCCTAAATATTCCCAGACACCAGGAAACATATAAACCGAATCGATGGAAAAGCCGACGTCGTTAAGTGATTTTGGAAGTTTTTTGCCAATCAGTAAAATGCTAGGGAGAAGCACGAGATAGAAAATCGACATGACTTTAAAAACATTATAGTCTTTGTGCTTTTTCCATTCGAATTGAACTAAATATAGCCACTTGTGCATGTTTTATTTTTTTTATAGGCTTTACGCTAAATCTTTAGCATAAAGTCTAATGGTTGGTTGAACGTTTTAAAAGAATAGCTTAGTTATTTTGGGTAATTTCCAAAAATTCTTCTTCTAAGCTTTTTGATTTGGCAGCTAAGTGCGTTAATACAATGCCGTTATCAAAGGCAAGTTGGTTGAGCTTGCTTGTAGAAAAGCTATTGCTGACCTCCAAAATAAGTTTATCGCGGACTTCTTGTAGCTGTTTGATTTCTGGCAACTGTTCCAATAAGTTTTTTAGGACTTTGTTGTCGCTCGCCGCAATCTCTACTTGCAAATCACTATTCATGATAGAACCGACGGTGCCCGTAGCGAGTAACTTACCGTTTTTAATGATGGCAACGTGGGAACAAACTTTTTCTACCTCATCGAGAATATGGCTCGCCATG
The DNA here is from genome assembly GCA_937951685.1 of uncultured Saprospiraceae bacterium. Taxonomy (GTDB): domain Bacteria; phylum Bacteroidota; class Bacteroidia; order Chitinophagales; family Saprospiraceae; genus CALFBG01. The sequence continues at coordinate 17,217 of CALFBG010000016.1, forward strand.
ATAATTGTCTTTCCACGGTCTGCAATTTTTATAATCGTCTCTCTTACTTCAGCAATACCTTGTGGATCTAAACCATTGGTCGGTTCATCAAAAATTAAGACCTCTGGATCACCTACCAAAGCGGCAGCAATGGCTAAGCGTTGCTTCATCCCCAACGAGTAGGTTTTAAATTTAGACTTACGGCGGTGTTTCAGATTAACCAAGTCGAGCAAATCATCAAAATTGGGGTTTTTTACCCGTTTGATGTGTGCTATAATTTCTAGGTTCTTGTCTGCGTTGAGGTAAGGGTAGAAGTTGGGCGTTTCGAGTAAGGCTCCAATGTTTTTGCGGTTTGTGGCCGTATTACCTTGTTCAAACCAGCTAAAACTACCGCTATTTTGTTTGGTAATGCCCAGTACCATCCCGAGGGTAGTTGTTTTTCCACTTCCGTTGGGCCCCAACAAGCCGAAGATTTCTCCTTTTTGGATCGAGAGGTTGAGGTCTTTCACGGCGTGAATCGCACCGTATTTTTTATTGAGGTGATCAATACGTAATACTTCCATAACTGATTGTTGGTTTTCTTAGGTCTAAGATAGCTTTAGTTTAGACTTTGCACAATTTTTCTTGATAAAACGGTTGTTTATCGAGATGAACAACGAAATCTAGTGGAAGTTAGCGGGAAGTTTTTTGCTAGATGTAATAAGTAGTGGTATCGTTTATTTGCAGCATGGCGTAGCGCTGCACTGCTAAAGCAAATAAACGGATGTTGCAAATAGCACAATAGAACTAATCTTTATTCTACCTTGGCGTAGCTTTCTATTTTCAATGGAATACGAATTTCTAGTTCCATGGGAACACCATCCATTTCGATCGTCGCTGCTTTTGTGGTAGGTGGCTGGATCTCCCTTGGTAAAGCGGTTAAGTGCTTTGTTAAAGGTAAAGTTTCTAGTGGAAGAATCATGGATTGTGCCAGTAAATCAGCAGCTGGATTTTGTTCCTCTTCCATAATTTCTGCCCAAAGCTCTTCTAGGTCCGCAGAGTGCTTAATTTGCTTTTGCTGCTTTCGTCGGCTAGTCGGAAATTTTGCTTTAACCTGATGATCGTAGACGAAATCAGGATTGGGTTTCGTAGTGATGGTCAGCGTTTTTTCGCTTTTTATTGGCTTCGCTAGGGTAGTAGCCGCAGGGAGCAAAAGCGTTCCTCCTTTTTGTTGAAAAACTACGGTAATCGTCATTCCAATTAGTAGAATCGCTGCAATTTTACTGAATCGTTGTAAATGTCTTTGGAGCAGTAAATGAAGTGGGATTTCTTTGCTTACTTCCGTCCAAATGCGTGGTGGTGGCGTTCTTTCAAATTGATCAAATTGTTGTTTGAAAGCTTGGTCGAACTCAAGGTCTTGAGGCGATTGTTTGGTTTCGCCCATTTTTAGTTTTCTGTTTTTCGGAAAAAGTGGATTGTTGTTATTTTCCATTTATAGAAAAGTTTTAATCAGTGCTTGCAATGTTTTTCTAGCTCGAGCCAATTGTGATTTGGAAGTCCCTTCCGAAACCTCTAGTAAGTTAGCAATTTCTTTATGAGAATACCCTTCAATAGCGTATAAGTTAAAAACGGTACGGTAGCCAATAGGTAACTTTTGGATTACTTTTAGCAAATCTTGTCGGGCTAATTCGGAGATAATATGATGATCAAAAGGTACTTCATTGATCTCGGTCAGCGCTTGGTACTTAAGGTGCTTGATGCTCTTTCGGTAATACTCAATCGCAGTATTAATGAATATTCTCTTGAGCCAGCCCTCAAAGCTTCCCGTACCCCGATACTGATCTAAGCGATTGAAAATTTTAACGAAACCTTCCTGAAGAATATCTTCCGCATGGTGATAATCACTCGCATAGCGTAAGCAAATACCAAACATTTGAGGAGCGTAATGGTTATACAAAAATTCTTGGGCTGTTCGCTGACCAGCGAGGCAACCCTGCAAGATTTGTTTATCCGTTACACCTTGTAATTGGAATCCTACCATAATAAATTTTTCACGTCACAAAATTGAATAGAAGCATTCAATGGGGTCAAAATTAATGTCCGTTTCAATCGCTTCATCTTTACTACTTTTGTGGTAAAGTTGTAGAACGGCCGAAGTACTGTTTAGTAGCGGTTATCGAAAGCGGGAATTAATTCTCGTCAATGTGTATGAGTAGTAATACTCGGGTAATTTTATGGTTCAAAAGCGGAATGATAAAACGTTTAAGCGTTTTTGTAGACTTCACTAATTTTATAACTAATTACTAGCTAGCGCTACTAAAAAATGTTTTGTTCCAGTTAAATAACGTAAAAAACTAGGTAAAAACTTATTCTTGAGGGGACTTTTTTAAAATTTTGAAGGTTTAAGTCTATCTTTTAACTTTGTTTTTGTAAAAAAGCTAAGAGCTGCTTCATGGCTCTTCCTCGGTGGCTAATCGCATTTTTTTCCGCCGTGGTCATTTCCGCAAAACATTTGTCATAGCCTTCGGGAATAAAAATTGGGTCGTAACCAAAACCTTCCGAACCCGATTTGCGCAGCGCGATTCTACCCTTTACAATACCTTCAAAAAGATGTTCTTTCCCTTCCCAAATTAAAGCAATCACAGTTCTAAATTGAGCTTTACGATTGGTCTGAGCTGCTAGGCGCTGCAACACCAAATCCATATTCTGATGCGCATCTCTAGCAGGACCAGCATACCGCGCAGAATAAACCCCGGGTTCACCTTGGAGACTTTCAACTTCGAGGCCCGTATCTTCTGAAAAACAATCTTGGTGGTAATGTGTTTTTACGTATCTTGCCTTGAGTAGAGCATTGCCTTCAAAGGTATCACTCGTCTCTGGAATATCTTCGTGGCAACCGAGGTCTTTAAGGCTTTTTATGGCAAAACGATCTCCGAGTAAGGTCCTTACTTCTTTTACTTTGTTTGGATTCCCAGTAGCAAAAACGAGTTGTTTCATGAGTTAGATAGGTAATAAGTTAATCGTATTGATTTTAGTGCAGCGGGTATTAATCTTTTTTAAAAAGTAGTTGGAGGGAACTCCAAAGCGCTCCTTTGAGTTTTTTGTCGCTGGTAATGGCCGCTAATCCATCTGAAAACAATAATTGGCAGTTTTCAATGTTTATTATTTTATAAGGTTGAGCTTTGATATTTAGGCCTAAATCGGCTGCTGGCAAACCAAAAACTAACATTTTATCAAAGGCTATTTTGTTGCGTGCTCCGATAAAACTATACAGGCTTCCCTTTTTTGCTTTTAGCAAACTAATATCGTTGTCTATATCCAAATCAATAGCGCCTAATATCTTTTTCAAGAAATCGAGCAATTCCGTTTGCTGCTTTGGGTCTTGACAAATGACCAAAACCTTCTTCTGGTTGTTTCCAACAGCATCCTCCAAGAAGGATTCTGGCTGTGGAGTGACGAAAATTGGATCAGTAAAGAAATGATGAATCGAAATATTATTTTCCTTTTCCATTTTTTTTTAAAATAAAAGTAAAGTTTTGCGTGTATTTCAATTTAAAATTAGAATAATAGAATAAAAGTAATTATTTTTGTTTAAAATACTATAGAATATGAGCTACAATATAACCCTCAAAAAAGTTGAATCTTCAAGGTTACCTGAAGTAGATTTCGACACGATTCCTTTTGGAAAAACTTTTTCTGATCATATGTTTGTCGCGGATTATAAAGATGGTGCATGGACTAATCTTGAAATCATCCCTTTTGGTCCAATCAGCTTAAGTCCAGTAAATCTTGCTTTACATTATGGACAATCCATTTTCGAAGGTATGAAAGCGACCTTAAGCAAGGATGGCAAACCATTATTTTTCAGACCAGAAATGCACGCAAAACGAATTAATGCTTCTGCGGCAAGAATGTGTATGCCCGATATTCCAGAAGATTTATTTTTGGAAGCCTTACACCAATTGGTTGATTTAGATCAAAATTGGATTCCTCCTAGTGAAGGAAGTGCCTTGTACATTCGACCTTTAATGTTTGCAACGGACGAAATGCTTGGCGTTAAAGTTTCTAGTACTTACAAGTTTATGATCATGACCGGGCCAGTTGGTCCTTATTACCCGAAGCCAGTTAAATTATTGGTTGAGTCGCACTACGTAAGAGCAGCAAAAGGGGGCGTGGGAGAAGCTAAAACGGCTGGAAATTATGCCGCTTCCTTATTACCCGCAAGAAAAGCCAACGAGCAAGGATACGATCAAGTTATGTGGATGGATTCCGCAGAATTCAAATATGTACAGGAAGTTGGTACAATGAATATCTTCTTTGTGATTGATGGTAAAGTAATTACTCCCGCCACGGATGGTGCTATTTTAAAGGGAATTACCAGAAATACAATTTTGCAGATTTTGAAAGCAAAAGGCATACCCGTAGAAGAACGATTGCTCAGTATCGACGAGATCGCAGCAGCCTATAAAGAAGGTAAGCTGGATGAAGTATTTGGTTCTGGTACCGCAGCAGTAATCGCTAATGTATCCGAAATTAAGTACGGTGACTTAGTAATGGAAATGAAGCCAATCGAAACGCATCGTATTGCGCACATGATCAAGAAAGAAATTACAGACTTGAGAAGTGGTGTATTGGAAGATACTTATAATTGGATTGTACCCGTAGCCGCTAAAACGGTTACAGCTTAGTTCGCGCAGCATTCACAATGCTGGTAGCGAATACTTACTTTGGAAAATATACTTTTTTAATAATATCCTAACCAGATAGATTGATAAGTCGTTGGTCATTCGCCAACGACTTTTTTTTATGGAAAAGGGGAGATGCGGCTTATCGCTTTTGTACGTTCTTTGGGAAAACTTAATAAACTCAATAAGTAATGGACAAGCTTGAGCCTCAAGCTTGTCCATTATATTTTTAAGCAGCATATTTGTTTTTAAAACCACTACTTGGCTTAAAATGGAGGCATCTGAGGTTTTGTCCCTAAGATTGCTTCAATCTTCTCGTCAACTTCTGTTGTGATTTTCTCGACGATTTCCAAGGAAGTCAAAGTCTCTTTAAGGTGCTTTATTTTTGATGCGCCTAAAATGACCGTGCTAACATTTGGGTTTTTTGCACACCAAGCAATCGCTAATTTAGCCAGACTTGTATCTAACTCCGCCGCTAAGTCATTGAGTGCGTTTACTTTCTCCAATCGTGCTTCGCTCAATGCATTCTCTTTTAACCACTCTAAGCCTTTCATTCCTAAGCGAGTACCTTTGGGAAATTTATTGATGTATTTATCCGTCAAAACACCAGAAGCAAGAGGAGACCAAATCGTAGTTCCTAAACCTACCGTTTTGTAAATTTGATTGAAATCACGTTCTACTTTTTCACGGTGAAACATATTATACTGTGGTTGTTCCATCGTAGGACCGATCAGCCGCAAATCTTTAGCGTGCATATGAGCTTCCATAATTTCTTGCGCAGACCACTCCGAAGTTCCCCAATAGAGAATTTTGCCCTGTTGGATGAGGTGATTCATTGCCCAAACCGTTTCTTCGATGGGCGTATTCTTATCGGGGCGGTGACAAAAGAACAAATCTAAGTAATCTACCTGCAACCGCCGCAACGCCGCATCGCAAGCTTCAAAAATGTGCTTTCTGTTCAAACCCGTCTGATTCGGCTTTTTACGGCCATCTCCAAAAAAGACTTTACTAGAGACCACATAGGAAGTTCGGTCCCATTTTTTCTTTTTGAGAATCTTACCCATGACAATCTCTGATTTGCCCTGTGCATAGATTTCTGCGTTGTCAAAAAAATTGACGCCGTGATCATAAGCCAAATCCATTAATTTTTCTGCGGTAGCATCGGTGATTTGTTTTCCGAAAGTCAACCACGAGCCTAAAGAAAGTGCACTTACTTGTAAGCCCGATTTACCAAGTCTTCGATATTCCATTTACTTTAAAATTTATAAGTACCAAGATAATTTTTTTGGTACTGAGTATTAAATAAGTCTTATGCTAAAATTTTTCTAAATAATCAATCCATACGCTACTATGAAAACAGCTACTGCTCCGAAATGTTCTAAACCAGCTTTCATTTTGATAATTCGCCGCAGATTGGAATAAAAAAATTAGAATTATCCACAACTGTAGCAAGCCTTGGAGTGGCATTATATTTGATTAACATATCCAATACTAGATACTGTTTCTAATCGATTCAGGGATTATTGTGATCAATAATTTTGTGAAAGTATCCATTCAGTCTATTCCTCCCACTTGTTTCTGCTGAGCTAAAACTGCCTGAAAAGGAGTAACTTTTTTTAGGATCATACGTAAATATGTATAATATATAAATATTTATTTTTTTAATACCATTGAGTCAAGCACCATCTATGAAGAAAATTTCCATAATTTTATTGGTTTTCAGTTTGAGCGGTAGCCTGTGGGCAAACCAACATCTGATCGATAGTTTGCGGACCGTCGTCCTCACGCAAAGTAAAGCAGAAAAGTTGACGACTTTAAATCGTTTGAGTCGTGCACTCCTTGAAATTAACAAGCTCAAGGAAGCGGCTAGTTACCAAGCGGAGGCATTGAATATGGCTCAAGCTACGAATAATCCACTAGCTTTAGCCGACGCTTACGACAACGAAGGATTAATTTTTCAAGCGAAATACGATTATGAAAACGCGATGATGCGTTTTGTGGACGCTTTGAAAATTAGAAATGAGCAGAATAATCAAGCGGGTATCGCAAGTTCAAAGAACAACATTGGAAAGATTTTCTTTTTGCAAGAGGATGAAAGCAATGCCATTTTGAATTTGATGACGGCACTCAATATCAGAAAAGAATTAAAAGACAAAAAAGGAGCCGCTGAAACACACAAAAACTTAGCGGACGTTTACCTTTTCAAGCAGTTGTACGGAACGGCTAAGGATCATTACGAAAAAGCGAAAGCTTTGCGGATTGAACTTCGAGATTTACAAGCCGCAGCTGATATTGCAAGTTTTTTAGGTAATATCTTGCGTGATATTGGGGATTACGATGGTGCCATTCACAATTTTAATATGTCCTTAGACCTGAATCGGTCGATTGAAGCACCTGCGCGGATTGCGGAGGATTATAATAATTTGACGAATGTCTACATCGCAGAAGAAGCTTACGAAGAGGCAGAAGAATATAATAATGATGCTTTCAATATTCGGTCAAAACTGAAAAATCAGTTGGGCATGGCGGAAAGCTATATGAACTACGGATTTATTTATGCGAAGACGAAGCGCACGAAGCAAGCGGAAGAAAGTTTAGAGAAATCTGCTAATTTATTAAGGTCACTAGGAATGGAACCGGGGGTACAATACATCTACCGAGGCTTATCGGATATTTACAAGGATATGCAGAATTTTCCGAAAGCCTACGAATATCAATTGGCATATTCTGAATCGCGAGATTTTATTTTCAACAAAGAGAAATCTACGGCTTTATTAGAATTGACGACTAAGTATGAATCTGAGTTTGCGGCAGAAAAGCAAAAGCAGCAAATTGCGGTATTAGAAAAAGAAAAAGCTTTCGGTAATCGAATTCGATATTTTCTTTTGGGTTTAGTAGCCTTAGGCGCTTTATTGCTCATTAACTTATTTGTGAGTTACCGTCGCAAGCAAAAAGACAATCAACTCTTACTGGCTAAAAACGAAGAGATTAACCGTCAGAATGAAGAGATTGATTTTAAGAACTTAGAATTAAAAGAAAAGAACAATAGCTTGGATGTGGTCAATCAAAAGTTGGTTACCGAAATGGCGGAGCGAGAATCCATCGAGCAATCTTCTTTTGCGAGAGATCGTTTCTTGGCAACGATGAGTCACGAAATGCGCACACCAATGAATATTATCATCGGATTGACGCATTTATTACTAGAAGAGAATCCAAGAAAAGATCAGATCGAACATTTGAGAACGTTGCAGTTTTCTGCGAATAACTTAGTCGTTTTCATCAACGATGTTTTAGATTTCTCTAAAATTGAAGCTGGAAAATTAAGTTTAGAAAATCGAGAATTTTCGCCAAGAAAAATTTTCAATGAAATCCAACAACGCTTTCAATTGCCTGCCACGGATAAAGGCTTGACGTTTAACGGAAACTTTGATAGCAAATTACCGAAGTTACTTTTGGGAGATCCAACGCGCTTGAATCAGATCATGACAAATTTGGTTAGCAACGCAGTGAAATACACACAAGAGGGTCAAGTGAACTTGAGTGTTAAGTTACACGAATTACAAGGCGAAGAAGCTACCATTTTGTTGAAAGTAACGGATACAGGAAGTGGTATTCCACAAGATAAACTAGGGGAGATGTTCCGTAAGTTTGCCAACGGAAATGTCAATGATATTTTTGAAGGCTACGCAAATGCAGGTTTAGGTTTGGCTATCACGAAGCGATTGGTTGATTTACAAAATGGAAAAATCGAAGTAGATAGTAAAGAAGGAAAAGGAACGAGTTTTACCATTTATCTGCCGTACAAAAACGTGGAGGAACGCGCAGCGAACTTGAATGATCCTACGCAGATGAAAAAGGCGACGAAGAATTATGATCATCTGGAAGGCAACAAAGTCTTACTCGTTGAAGATAATAAAATCAATCAGTTGGTCGTCGCAAAAATGCTGCGAAAATTGGGGATGGAAGTTGTTACCGCAGACCACGGTTTGGAAGCGCTGGATGAATTTGCAACGAGCTATTTTGACCTCGTTTTGATGGATATTCAAATGCCTAAAATGGATGGTTACCGAACAACGGCGGAAATTAGAAAATCACCCGATCCACGAAAAAGAGATGTGCCGATTATTGCCTTAACGGCTTCTGCTTTCCTTACGGAAAAAGAGAAAGCGAAGTTGTTCGGTATGAATGACCACGTTGGAAAACCATTCGGGCCGGAAGATTTATTAGATAAAATCAGCAGCTGCTTAACGGTTTATAAAGCTTAAGTTTTTGTAGGAAATAAGAAAAGAAAGCGTTTTACTCGGAAGGGTAGAACGCTTTTTTGTTGCGGGTTAGACTTGGTTGGAGCAAACCATGCTGCTCGTTCTGCCTAGAGGAGGAAGTACTTTTGCTACTTATGGAATGAGTATTGAAATTTTTAAAATAAAGAAGTACGCAAAGGATTAATCTTCATCCAACTCTTCCTTCCTTACGGCAAGCGAAAACGAAACCCTAAATAAATTTCTCGACCTCGAGTCGGTCCCCAAACGGAAGAAGTATCGAAGAAAGGGCTGAAAGGATCATCCGAACTAATAATCGGTTGTTCTTGACGGAAATCAAAAATATTTTCACAACCAGTATAGATTTCAAATTGCTCGAAAGAATAAGTAAATTGTGCATTGACCAAAGTATAAGGATCAGAGAAATTCCCTCGGCGATATTCAACGGGATTCGATTCTGTATTTGGTAAAACTTGTTTGCCATACCAGTGTACATTCATATCAAAATGATACCGTTTAGATAAAGGCTCGTAGCTAAAAGTAGTGAGCAATTTGTGTTTAGCATTAAAAGGAAGTACTTGCTTTTCGCCTTCAATCTCTCGGTACACATCAAGTAAATTATAGCCCAGCTTCCAACTGAATTGCTCGATAATTTTAAGCGATAACTCTGCTTGAAAACTATTGCTAATACTCGTTCCTCTAAAGTTTTTAATGAAGGCTTTACTCGGATCCGTATCGTAATCGGGGAAGATTTGATTTTGAAAATTAGTATGATAAAAGTCTACACTAAAATAGCCGGAATATTGATCTTGCTGAAATTTCTGCGTCACGTTGATACCAGCGTTCAAGGCGCTTTCTGGTGCTAAGTTTTCGGTAAAAATAATATCTCTGGAGCTCACTAGCAGATTAATGTTTTCACTAAAAAGGTTGACGGTTCGCCAGCCTGTACCAATGTTAGCGCGTACAATGGTGGAAGGCGTAAGGTTATACTTAACCAAAGTTCTCGGCGTAAAGGCAAAGCCAAATTCATTGTGATAATCTCCTCGCACGCCGGCAATCCAAGTCAATTTATCATCGAGTAATTGCATCGTATGCTCTGCAAATATACCGGGAATACTTTCTTCGTTGAGGTATTGTGCGGCGTAAGTTCGCAAGAGAGTATTATCGGTAAAATCAATATCTTCCTTGAGGTTTAAATAGCGATAGCTAATACCTGCTTTTAAAACATTCTTAGGCGTGTAGTTAAATTCGTATTGAATATTTGTATAAAAATTAGTTTGCTGTGCATCGTAAAGCACTGTTCCAAAAAAAGAATTTTGGTTTTGTTGATAGCCCGAAGCAAAAATTGCCAAATTGTGCGCGCCACTAAAACGATAAGCCGTTTTGGTCCATAGTTCCGTTTGGGTCAAATCTACAAAGTTACCATAAGTTTGCAGGCTACCTTTATCTCGATCCGCGTTAAAGCCAGATTGTCCTCCAACGCGCTGTTCCTTCATAAAACGAATCCCAACGGTACTGTTCCATCCTATTTCGTTGTCTTTTCCATATTTCCATTTGTTGGAGATCGCGTATCTTGTAAGTAAGGGTAAGTCTAGGAATCCATCTTCGTCCCGGTCAACTCTATTGGCTGGTTGTACCGAATGCAGGGTTGTCAAGTTGCTCCATTTTCCTTGTTTGAAAGCGTAATTGAGATTAAAATGTTTTTCTAAAAAGCTATTGACGTAGATATTAGCATAAAGTTTATCCGTGTTGTCAGGATCTTTCGTAACGACGTTAATTTGTCCGCTAATGCTTTCGTAACCTTGTAATACACTATTCGCTCCTTTGGCAATGTAAATACTTTTCACCAAAGTCCCCGGAATACTACTGATGCCGTAAGTATAAGTAAGTCCTTGAATCATTGGAAATCCATCAATTAATACTTGATTATAGACACCAGAAAGACCAGAAATTCGTAGTTCTTTAGAATTAGTGACCACATTGGTTGTTTGTGGCTGTACCGTCGTTTGTGTTTCAAAGCAACCCGCTAAATCACAGCAAGCCGATTTCCCTAGTTCCGCCTCGGTGAGTTGCTCCGTTTTAATGGGATTAAAATCTGAAATGATAACGCCTGGTCGCTCATCCGTGACGACGACGGCGTTGAGGGAGGCAATTTCTTCCAAAACAAACTCTACGTAGTTTTCTTGATCAATGGCGATGGTATCGGTGAAGTGACCGACGTAAACGGCGATGAGGTTTTTACTGGGGACGCCTTCGGCGGAGATGACAAATTCCCCATTTTCATCGGTAGTTGCCACTCGATTAAAGCCTTGCCAGTATACATCTGCTCCGACTAAAACATCATTGAGGTTATTGATGATTTTTCCTCGCACGTTTTGCGCAACGCTCAAGGTAGGGAGTAAAAAGACTAAGAGTATAATATATTTTGACATTTTCCTTGGATTTTGTTTGGCGAACAATATCGTTTGCTTCGCACGGCTTTACTTGATGATCAGAACAGTTGAAATACTAGTTAGATCAGTTGGTCAGACAAAAATACAAAGCATTTAGCTTTGTTGCTGAAAATGAGGCTATTTTAATAGAACTTTAAACAATTTGGTATTGTTTGCTCACTACGGGCGGCTTTTATTCCGCTGGATAAACAAAGACGAACTAAAAATGGTCAAGGTATCGTCCCAAACGAAGGATTTCTTTGGCTAGATGGCAAAATTAGCCAAGCGAACTTTTACAATGTACTTCGTTCAAAGGCTTATGCTAAAAAAACCTACTTCACGCTGATCATGAAGTAGGTTGCACATATTGTTCCTCTGGTCTAAAAAGGCACTTTAAGGAGTAGCGTTCAAATTATTATTGGCGTTTGATTTTCTGGCTTACTTGTCGCCCTTGTTGATCCGTAATTTGTAATAAATAAACAGCTTCATTCAATTGGTTTTCCAGTTGGATGTTGAAGCGATTATTTCCTTTATTGGCCGCAACGGTTGTTTGGTAAACCAAGCGTCCCGCTACCTCTAAAATCTCAATACTCAATTGTTGATTTTCAAGGGTGCTCAGCTCAATATTAAAGTTGTTGCTAAAAGGATTTGGATAAACTTTTTGAATGGATACGGCTCGTTCCGCTTCGACAACATTCGTAGTCGTACCATCCATCAACATCGCCAAATAGGGAATGTAAGTTGGCTCGGGGGCAGAAGAAGTATTTCCACCAATTGTTGCCGTTCCAAAATGACAGCCTGCGTAGCTGGTATATCCCGTGCCTTCATTGAAAACCCCAAAAGCAAAATCATCTTCGTCTCCGCCTTCCGTCTTAATCCAATCAAGTGTTAGTTCTGGATTAAATTGAGCCATGAAAACATCGGCCTTCCCTTTACTTTGCTTCACTGCTTGCTTGAAATAAATTCCTTCGTAGAAATGACCAACGAGATGGATCGTTCCATTTGCGGTAGTAGTGATCGCTTTAGCCATAACTGCTCCCGTGCCGGCTAAATAATTGTCAGCCTTCAATTCTCCCGTCGCATTGTACTTCAAAATTCGAGCTTGATCATTGGCTTGTGCTAAGACAATAATGTTTCCAAGTGGATCAATGGACATACTTTCCGAAGCAAGACCTTCTTCTGCTTTGACCCAAAGTAATGCTCCCGCAGGATTGTATTTCGCCAGAAACATACTCGAAGCTTCCAGGGTACTCAAGCTAGTTGTTCCAAACTGCGCCGTCCCAGCAAAGTCGCCGATAACATAGATATCTCCTGTGGCGTCAATAGCGACATTCGTCACCACATCTTGATCTTCTCCACCGATGTAATTACTCCATTGTAAATCGCCATCAGCATTGTATTTAGCAATAAAACCATTGCTACCTTTTCCTTCGTAGGGTAAAATAGTAGCATCAAAATCAGCGACGCCCTCATAATAGCCAACGACAAAAATATTCCCTTGATTATCCAAGGCGATATCTTGTCCAGCATCGTCTTTGAAACCACCGGCACGTTTCGCCCAAAGTAATTCCCCATTTTGATCGTGCTTCACGAGGAAGATATCTTGATAGGCTTTAGTGACTAAAGTTTGTGAATCATCAAAGGCTACGGAGTAATCGAAAGTCCCCGTCGTAACGGTATGCCCTAAGCTATTGACTGCGATACCATATCCATAATCAAATCCTTCCGAGCCAAATCGTAAGTCTCTAATTAGTTCTTGATTTTCATTGTACAATCGGATCGCAATATCAGAATCTTCGGAGGATAGTAATTGTCCGGTGGTGTAAGTCATGCCTTGGAAGTTGGCGACATCCTGATTTTCTCCATCGGCACATTTTTTACCACCGAGTTTCACTTCAAAAGTATATTCGTGTTCATTGTAGACATAACTGACACTGTAGCTCGTAATTTCTCCTACTGGAGGACTTTCAACAACAATCGTTGCGCCTTCTTGATCGATATTTTGCCCATTTACCGTCCATACGATATTCGTTGCATTATCAGGAACACTCAATTCAATTTTCTGACCGTCGCAAGTTCTGACAAAACTAT
>CALFBG010000017.1 GCA_937951685.1 uncultured Saprospiraceae bacterium
ATATTATCTCCATTTAGGTCCCAGCTAAAAACGGTACCAGGACTCGAGGTGTTAAAACTCACGATGGAGGATGCACAAGGAGTAGGATTAGATACGGTGAAATTACATTGAGCATTTGCCCAAAAAAATGTAGCGAAGAAAAAAAGTACGAAGAGTGAGGATCGTAAATTAAGCATACCAAGTTGTTTTGAAAATTAAAACAAACTCTTATCAAAAGATAAAGAGGGAGGGTAATTCCAGAAATTGTGTATTCGTTTGTAGCGAATAGCGCACTTGATACATGGAAGAAATGCTTGCTTTACTTATTTGGGGTCAGCGCGAATTGGCTTACATTTTCTTTTCGGTCAATGTCGATATAGCTAAATCGTGCGACTCCAAATTAGTTGATGCAAGGTCTCTTGGAGTTGTACAAGGCTCAAACAGTTCTTCCATTAAATTGGATTATCTGTTTTTTGGCAATTTTAACTGTTGCCATTTTTTTAAAATAAATAACGGAGCAAGTTAAAATTTAACTCGCGCCATTACTTAGATTGTTCTGGGAACTTTTTCCGCCATTACGACGGTTTTTGGTCATGGTATTTTACTGTAGGTTATGTGGTTGTGTATCCACTAGAAGAAGTTATTACAATCCAGTACATTCTTGGATGAGCTTCCTCTGCCACCTCCGAAGAGATGTTTTTTGGTATTAAAATTCCATCGGAACGCAAACTCATAGACGCCACCGGCTCGGGTACCAAGACCCGTCGTATTTGCATCGTAGCTAAGCCCAATGAAAAATTTTCTTTTATTTTTGCTTTTACTTGCCTTGACGTAAGCACCGACGGCTAAGATCAAGGAATTGGTATTTTTTAAATTAGATAACGCTTGTTTATTTTGATAAAAAGCCCCTACGTAAGCTCCTTCATAAAAAAGATAAAGACCGTAGGTAAACACTTGTAAATTTTCTTTTAGTTGCAATAAATCATCTCCTTGTACATCAAATTTGAAATTTGGAGAGATCGCAATTTTCTTTTTGGTACTTCCGATGAAAACCAAGGGAATCATCGTTCCACCGTGTATCGTTAATCTTGGGGTTGTACTTGTATTTAGATTTTGTAAGGATTCATTTCCTCCATTTTTATTAAATAAGTAAGGAGCGTGATTTAAACTGACGCCGATACTCGTACGTATATTCTTAATTGTTTTTCTCTTTAATCTTAGCTTGCTATTGAAGCGATAAACGATTCCCAAATTAAAATCACTAAAACTAACTCGATCCAAAACGGGTGTCGCCGTAGAAGTGTATACTTTTCCATGTACTGGATCTAATTCATCCGAAAAGGTGATATTATCCCAATTCACTGATTTTTGTACCCACTGTGCTTGCATCCCAATATGGAGGTTACTATTTCGTAAAGGAATTGTATAGGCATAAGACAATCCAATACTACTGGTATTAAGTTGGGCTAGTCCCTCCTCACTATGAAAGATACTTAAGCCGATTCCACTCCTAATGTAAGGCTCTTGGATTTCTACTGTAGCACCATATGTTCTAAAGCCGCGATCAACGCTAATCCATTGCATTCTAGAAACGCCCGCTACACTAACACCGGATTCCATTCCTGTGAAAGCAGGATTCAAATACATTCTACTTGCATAAAACTGCGAGAAGGATGGATCTTGTGCGCATAGGTTTAGCTGTAAACCAAGCAGCACAATGAGGCTAATTAGTTGTTTTAATTTCATGGTTAATGATTAAAAAGGGTTATGTATGGTCTTCAATAGGAAATAGAGCCGCAATAACTATTAAATCATTAGGGGGAAGTATAAAGGAAGATTTTAATGGGGAGTATTGGTTATTTTTGGAAGATGACACTGGGGAAGTAGTCATTATTTCTTCTGTTTCTTTTTATGCCAAAAACCTCTCCAACTCTCAGTGTGAAGCTGTACTTTGAGTGAAAAATAGCCTAAAGATTGTGACAAGCAATGTTTGTGCTATTGTGTAGTGTAAATGTCTGGTTTTAGGATGATCTTAGCTGTTTCTGTTGAAGAAAACCTTTCGTACTGTGACGCAAAAAAATGAGATATTAGTTGATATAATATTTGTTAAAGTCGCTGATAGGAGCATATCTGAGCGTAAGGGAAATCAAAATGAATACTTTTCTACTCCTTTGTAGAAAGCGGCAAAATTTTAATTGATAAATTATTCTTGGATTTTTCTTAAACTTAAAAATGGACATCAGCCTTCGTTTTGTGCGCGCTGATGTCCATCTTTTCGTTAAAGAGTAAGTTCTTTGCTAAGGATTGAATTTAATTAATTTCTTAGTGACGGTATATTCTTTGGTAATAACGGTAAAAAAGTAAACGCCAGCTTCTAAGTCATTAAGGTCGATCGCTAAACGATCTTGCTCCGCAAAATCGGTCAGTCTGATTTTGCGAACTACTTTTCCACTGAGACTCGTAATTTGTAATAAAGCTTCCGTCGCTGTCGCATCGGGATTGACTTGCTTAAGGTTTACGATATCTTGAAATGGATTTGGAGTAAAGCTCAGTTCCGGTTTCGCCGAAGGAATTGTTGCTTTCGCTAAGGGATCTGCAATTTCGCTCGGTGTACGGTCTTCTAAATTAATAAAAGGTGTCGGTATATCGGGCTGATCAGCGCTGAAACTATTGACTCCACTGCCATACGTACAACTCCGATAGGTGTAGCGATGGGCATAAACAGCTGATGCATTCATCCAACTTCCGAAAAGATTGCCAATATCATGCGGTGCAGCGTAAACCTGGTTGTTGGGCCCGAAAGTCGTACCTTCGTAAAAATGTGATCGTCCAATTCCATTTGTGGTTTTACTTTTATGAAATTTAGTCATTTTAGTCGCAATGTATTTGTCTAATGAATTTACTTCCCACAGATCTACCCAACCGCTACCGGTTAGACCAACTTTGCCATGTGAAGCCATCAAGACAATCCGTCCATTTTTCATTTTACCTAACCATAAGGAATTGTATTTTCCCCAATTATCATCTACGCCACAATCCTGAATCACAGTGCTCGTAGGATAAATCGTTTTTTGATATACAAAGCCATTTGTTCGATTAATACCGGATGCTTTCCACACCACTAGGAAATCAGAATCCCAACCGCCCGCTACAACGTAAGTATTCCCGTTAATATTAGCATATGCAACGGCGCCCAAATGTCGATGGTAGCTGATATCATTGCCAGGAAGATATTGTAAGGTATTGGAATTTACTTTATAAAATTCAATGTAAGAGGTTTCGTACTTATCACGGGCAATGGCGACGGGGAATTTACCATTCATGATTTGAATGGCCGATGGGTGTGACCTTCCTCTTCCGTTACCATTGTATTTTGCGGAGACAACGGCGTCCACGGCAATGTGTAAATCGGGTTTGTAAAGGACTAAATAAGATTCGCCGATACAGCCGCCAGTGCTAGAAGCACGACAACCGGTATAGACAAAATTTCCCGTAAGGTTATCCCAGCCCAAACCTTGAGAGTGTAATAGATTAGTAGAAGAGAGTAAAGGATGTAAACTCTTATTGAGATACATCGGTTTGTCTAGTGTCTTTGTCAGACTGGTGGAATTGGCAAATTGATTCGGTAATACTTTTTCGGTACTGTAGTTGACGCCGGGATAACTAATGCTACGGATTTTGAGGGAAGAAACTTCATCTCCAAAATCAACAGACTTTAAATCGTTCATATTGGCGGTAACGGTATAACAATCGCCTTGGAAATGGTCATCTTCATACAAGTCTACAGCCCAACCGGGATAAACGACGATCGAACTAATTTTGTCATTGCCGACGGTTAGTTGACTTTTTCGGTAACTGTAATTGTAGAGGTTTTGCGAAGAGCCGCTGTAACAATGATCTTTGAATACGCGAGCTTTTAATTGTGCCGAAGCTAAGCTAGGTAATACTAACGAGCATAATACGAGGCACCAGAGGTACTTGTAATTCATATTTATTAATTTAAATTTGAGAATCTAGCTAAATAGGTAGCAAGACAATTCAATTTTGCCTTGCTACTTACATCGGAACATAAATAATTCCTCCTCGTGGGAGTTTTACTTGTGATTTACGATGTGAAGCTGCGTGGTAAAAGGAAGGCGTTCGTCGTTTATCAACGAAGGATTAGCAGAAAGCCGATTGGCTTAGCTTTTTTACTATTTGTTGAGTTGAGATTATTTTTGTTAACACAGCTTTTCCAACTACCAATTTGGCGTTTATTCCTCAGACTGTAAATGATAAATTCCTATCATTTTTGTAATAGATTGGAGCTTAGCACCTATTTCACGCCATAAAAGATGAAGGTGATACGAACATTACTTCGAAAAAGGGAAATGCTTGGTCTAATTTTTTGGGCAATTGCTGAAAAATTGTTTAGACTTACGATAAATGTTTAACTTGTAAAAAAGAAGTTGTTTCAAAATAAACCTTAAGGCTTGCAGGGAAGTTTAACTGTTAAGATCATTCTTAAAACAAGCTTATATATTATACCAATAATACACCATGCTATCAATCTTACTTTGGTTTGTAGCCTAATCGACACAAGGTGTATTCAATCTTACGCACAATACCTATGATATTTGAAAACCTACAATTGGATTTGGAGGATTTACCGGAGGTAGAAACGGTTCGGTATCAAAAATTAGCACCGGCTCATTTGACCATTCGCTTAATTTCTACGGGACTTTTATACGCTTTGCTATTAATCGGGATGGCACTCGTTTTGACCTTTGGGGAAGATATTGCTCCAGAGTTATATTATATTTTACCGACTATTTGGTTATGCTTGGCGGGCATTAGTTTTTGGCTTGCGTCGGCAAGTTATAAAGTTAAAGCTTATGCCTTGCGGCAAAAAGATATTGTGTATCGGAAAGGGGTAATTATCAGAAGTGTTACGACCATTCCTTTCAATCGGGTACAGCACTGTGAAATCAAACAAGGTCCGATTGCTCGTTTTTTTGGTTTGAAAACCTTGGCCCTTTTTACGGCGGGTGGACAAATGAGTGACTTGAGTATTCCTGGATTGTTACCGCGAGAAGCGGAACAACTCAAAGATTTTATCATCAAAAAAACCGCAGAAGATCGCTATGAAGAGGAATGATTTAGATTTTTTGTCGAGCCCGAGTCGGCAATCTAGTGTCGCGATTTTGGTGATTTTAATGAAATTTTTTGGAATTATTTTGCGGCAAGCTTGGCCTTTGATTATTATCTTTTTATTTAAAAGTCCGGATGCCAGAGCCGCTTACCTCTCTTATATTGCCATGGGAATTGCTTTTTTGTCCATGTTGGCTTCCATCATTTCTTATTTTAAATTTTACTACTACGTAGAAGGGGAAGAACTGATTATTGAAAAAGGTGTGATTCAGAGCAAACGCCTGAATGTTCCTTTTGAGCGCATCCAGACGGTCAACTTTGAGCAAAATATCATTCATCGAATATTTAATGTGGTGAGTTTGGAGATTGATACGGCAGGCTCAAAAGGGAAGGAGTTTTCCATTACGGCGCTCAGTAAAGAACGAGCGGAAGCGATTCGCAATTACTTATTATCCAAAAAACGCAAAACAATCAGGGATGAAGTGGAGGAAGTTGCCGAGCAGGAATTGGAAGAAAACTTACTGCTTCAGTTATCTCCATTTGATTTGATCAAAGTTGGGGTAACACAAAATCATTTTCGGATGATGGGATTGATTTTAGTTTCTTTTTTCGGGTTTTATCAATTTTTTGAAGATATCATCGGTGATCAATTAGAAGCACAGGTCAAAAGCTGGTTTGAGGCTAGTTTTAATTCTAGTTGGTCTTCTTTCTTGTTAACATTTTTCTTGTTTTTATTGGTCGTTTCTTTTTTATTAACTTTAGTCCGTACGATTGTCCGTTATTATGATTTGCGATTTTTGAAAACGCGATTAGGGTTTAAAGTAATTGCAGGTTTATTCACCAAAAAAGAGCAATCTGCTAACATCAACAAAATTCAATTAATCCATTGGGATACCAATCCCTTGATGGAATATTTTAAACTCTATAGTCTGACTTTATCGCAAGCTGCGAGTATGGCGATTACGCAGAAACAATCCATTTTTGTGCCTGGTAGTTATGATGTCCAGTTAGGAGCGGTACGCAAAACCTATTTTCCCGAAGAAGATTTGCTCGATTTTGAACAGCATGGTATTAGTCCGTTAATTATTTGGCGAAGAGTATTGTACGTGGGGATTGTTCCTGTAGGGATAATTATGGCTCTGCGTTTTGCGATGGGAGAAATGATTGATTTGCCACTTTTGTTATGGATACTGATCGTTGCCGCGGCGAGTTATTTATACCAAAAACAGTGGGCGTATTTCGTGAGTGACAAGGGCATTCGATTGTCGAGAGGTATTATTGGTAGACGAGAAACTTTACTGAAATGGTATAAAATACAATCGGTAAAAGTCAGTCAAGGTATTTACCAAAGGAGAAAAAACTTGGCAACGATTGATTTTTACACGGCGGCGGGTAGCGTTCGTATTCCTTACATTGAACTTGAGAAAGCGAATGCACTACAAAATTTTGTGCTCTATCGCATCGAATCTTCTCAGCGAGAATGGATGTAAAGTCCGACTTTAGCCTTCTTGGTTGCTCGCGCCGCACAATTGGCTAAAATCGGAATAAATGTCTGATCAATTTATAATAGCTACTGCTTTCCTTTTGGTCGCAAAGGCCTAACCTCAATATCTACGTGGTGGTAATTTGGGGAAGAACTCAAGCAATGCAGAATCGTCTCGGCAATGTCACTGGGTTGCATCATATTTTCGTTGGCTTCCACGGATTCAATGTCATCGAAGAAATTGGTCTGCACCGAGCCGGGATAAATGCAACTTACTTTGATCCCATCATTTCTCAATTCTTTATACAAAGATTGAGACATCCCTTTCACCGCAAACTTCGTGGCACAATATGCACTCAAATTTGGCATACCCGTCGTTCCTGCAATGGAGGAGATATTGATAATATGTCCTTCTTCTATTGCTTTCATACGAGGTACCACCAAGCGGGTAACGTAAAAAATTCCGTTGATATTGGTGTTAATCATTTTGTGCCAATCCTCTAATTTTATTTCTTCAATGGGCGCAAAATAACCAAGTCCTGCGTTGTTGATTAGAATAGGAATATCTTCTCCAAACGCTGTGACCGTTTCATCATAAGCTTTTTGTACCGCTGCTACGTCGGTTACATCCGCTTTAATACTTTTGAAATTGGGATGATCAAGGTCCGTTCCGGATCGACTCCAGCCGGCTACTTTTACACCTTGGGCTAAAAGTGAGGTTACGGTTGCTAGACCAATTCCTTTACTTGAGCCAGTAACGATGGCTACTTTTCCTTTTAGGTTCATTGTTTTATTTTTTATGCTAATTTTTTTTAGAAAAATTTAAATTGCTTTCGATATGATTCATAATCATTGGAGCGTGTACCCGCGAATTTTCAATAAACCATTTATGTGTTTCCATACCGCCACAAATAACGCCAGCGAGATAAATGCCTTTACAATTGGTTTCCATAGTATGTTCATTGTATACTGGTTTTTGTGTAGTATCAGGAGAAAGTTGAATGCCTATTTTCTTTAGAAAACTAAAATTGGGTTGATAGCCCGTTAGTGCCAACACGTAGTCATTCTTTATCGTGAGAGCTGTTCCGCCTTGATTAACGATAATAGTATCGGCTAAAATTTCTTCAAGGGTGGAATGATAAAGTACATTGATACTCCCTTCTTTGATGCGATTGATAATATCTGGTCGTACCCAATATTTTACCCGAGTACCGATTGCTGCATCTCTGACGATCATCGTAACTTTTCCACCTTTACGGTAAATTTCTAGCGCCGCATCTACTGCTGAATTACTAGCTCCAACGATGGCAACATTTTGGCGAATGTAGACATGTGGACTGTCATAGTAATGGGATACTTTTGGTAAATCTTCACCGGGAATATTGAGCAAGTTGGGAATATCATAAAACCCCGTTGCGATAATAATATGCTTCGTTAGATAAGAGTGTTTAGTTGTATTGACTTTATATTTCTCCTCGGTTTGTTCAACTGCTATTACTTGTTCAAATAAATTGATGTTAAGGTCTTTGGCTAGGACAATGCGTCGGTAATATTCCAAGGCTTCCGACTTGTGTGGTCGCGTATTATTACTAATAAATGGAATGTTATCGATCTCTAAATTATCCGAGCTGGAGAAAAAAGTCATGTTCTCTGGATAATGGTATAAGGAATTAACCAAGACGCCTTTTTCGAGTATCAAGTAAGAGAATCCTTTCTGCTGAGCGGCTAGACCACAAGCAATTCCAATCGGACCGCCACCAATAATAATAACATCAAAAGTATTCATGTATTTGCTAATTTCACAAAGGATTGCTCCCGTTTTATTTGAGTGGATACGCTTGATGCAAATGTAAGCTATTTTTCTAAAGAGCAGCCAACAGCATATCGATATCATAACTCTTAAAATGCTAAATAGTTCATAAAGCTTAGAATTCTTAAATAACTTCAATAAGAACTTTTTTTTGTAGCTTAGTACATTGAACTTTCTGGGAAGAGAAGGCTTTTAACGAAACAACTTCAACAAATAAATTTTTATGAAAAAATGTATCCAGCGTTGCCGTTTATTTTTTGGTCTACTGTTATTATTAATTTTAGTAGCTGCTTGTTCTCGTAATCCCGTCACGGGAAAAAAGGAAATAATGTTCATGTCTGAAAGTAAAGAAATTGCCGTAGGAAAGGAATCTGATCCACAAATCGTGGCGAGCTTTGGGAAATATGAAGACGCTAAAATTCAAGCTTTCATTACCCAAAAAGGGAAAGAGATGGCTGCCATTTCACATCGACCAAATCTTAATTTTGAATTTAAGGTTTTGGATTCTCCCGTTGTAAATGCTTTTGCCGTGCCGGGGGGATACGTTTATTTTACGAGAGGTATTTTGGCACACTTTAACAATGAAGCGGAGTTTGCGGGTGTACTTGGTCATGAAATTGGTCACGTAACGGCGCGACATTCTGCGAAGCAATATACGAGTCAAATTTTGGGGCAAGGTGCTTTTTTAGCGGGTATTTTATTATCGGAAGACTTTAGACAATACGCCGGGGAAGCCTCTCAAGGGATGCAATTGTTGTTCTTGAAATTTGGTAGAGATAATGAAAGTGAATCGGATGAGTTAGGCGTAGAATATTCTACTAAGATTGGTTACGATGCAAAGGAAATGGCAGATTTTTTCCAAACCTTAAAAAGATTGAGTGATGATGGTGGCGGAAGAGTACCTACGTTTTTATCGACGCATCCTGATCCCGCCGATCGCTACGCGAAAGTAGGGCAGTTGGCGGAAAAATGGCGGAAGTCTACCAACGGAAAGTTGAAGGTAAACCGCAATGCTTATCTTAGAATGATTGATGGTTTAATTTACGGCGAAGATCCGCGACAAGGTTACGTAGAGAATGATCAGTTTTATCATCCGGATTTGAAGTTTCAGTATCCAGTTCCGACCAATTGGAGAACGGTCAATTCTCCTGCACAAGTACAAATGGCGCCTGCGGATGGAAAAGCGATTATGGTTTTTGCGATTGCACAAGGAACAACACCGGAAGCTGCCGCAAATGATTTTGTGAAGAATAATCAATTGCAATTGAATGATTCGGGACGCTTAAAGGTGAATGGGATGGAAGCTTTTGCCGTAACGGCACAAAATGATAAATTGCGCGTTCGTAGTTATTTTATTCAGTACAATAATTTAATTTATAATTTTCAAGGAATTGCTAGCTTAACGGATTTTGTCAATTATCAAAACGATTTTGAAAACACGATGCGTAATTTTGATACGCTTAATGATCCTGCAAAAATTAATGTAAATCCAGAAAAAATTAAAATTAAAACGGTAGGAAAGACGGCTTCGTTAACGGAAGTCTTGCGTGCTTTGGATATGCCAACGCAACGGTTTCAGGAGTTAGCTATTCTCAATGGAATGGAATTGTCGGATCAAGTGAGCAAAGGAACTTTAATTAAAGTTATTGGGAAATAGAAGCTGGGGAGGAGCTAATTTTTTCCTAAAAAAGCACCTGCGTAAACTTTACACAGGTGCTTTTTTATTAGATTTATATCAAATTGGTTGCGGTATGTTTAAAATCTTGATTCTAAATAGTAAGGCAACATCGCTCGCCAAGTTGGCCAGTCGTGTGCCATATCGGGTCCCCAAATGTCTAACTCGTGTGGAATACTTTTCGAGTTCAGCAAGGCAGAAAATCTCCGCGAAGCATCCGGCGTTTCGTAGTTACCCGCGCCAGATAAGATATGAATGTGATCAGACTTACGAATCATTGATAAGAGTCGATCGTCATCCATGTTTTGTAAATACTGTTCCGGCGAGTTGAAATATACATCTTCGTCGTAGTAGCCTTTCGTGTAGGTACTCAAATCGTAATTACCACTCATGGCAATCGTACCCGCAAATAAATCTGGGCGACGGAAGAAAAGATTGGCTGAATGCAAGGCCCCTAAAGAAGCACCAGAGGTGTAAATTGGCGTTTCATTACTCGTATGCGTTTTAATAAACGGTACAACTTCTTGTTCTACGTAAGTATTAAATTGTTGATGGCGCATGGCTTTATGCTTAGGATGCATTTCGTTGTTGAGCCAACTTTCAGAGTTGATACTATTGATAGAAAACACCTTAAACTTACCTTCATTAATAGGCTTGCTAATGGCGTCGATCAATAAAAATCGTTCATACTCTAAATAATCTGCAGCCGCAGTAGGTAGCAATAATAGGGCATCACCATAATGTCCGTAAATAACGATTTCCATTTCTTTATTGAGGGACGGACTATGCCATTTGTGTATTTCTCGTTTCATTTTAACTTTAGGGTTAATAGACTTTCTGCTAAAGTGTATTTAACAGAAAAGTTTAAGTTAGAAATTGATCTACAAAATTAGGAATAGTTTACGGGATTCAATAGGATTTATTTAGAATACTTACAATTTCGGCGAGAAGTTAGTTCAAAAGCTGTATTTCTCTTCTTTACAAAAAAAAACTGCCATTTTACACGGTGTAAAACGGCAGTTCGGTCGGTAAATACTAGGGTTGAAAAAATGATTTACACTAAGCTGTTTAGCCTAATATCTTGTTGATCAGTGTTGCCGTCTGCTCACTTTTGCAGGTTTTTTAGCGAGTGCGACGGGGTCTTTAGCAATTGTATTGGTATTTTTTAGGGTTAGATTGGTGGTATTATTTCCGCCAGAAAGACAGAAAAGTTGTTCTTGGTAAACGCCAAATTCTCCCGAAGCTTCCAGCATAACATTCCCATTGACGTCGGATAAAAAGTAGTAGCCTTCTCCGTGTTCGCAACACATTCCATCACCAAAATTATCATAGGCAATCAGGTAGAAGCAATCGCCTTCGGTCAAGCAAACAATTTCTTGCACCAATTCCCCAGGGGCTGCGTCGATGTAAGGACCACCTTGAGCTTGAATCATACCATAATCTGTGAAAACTGCCCACCGCGTTTCTTCGCCAAAATCATCTAATTGTAGCGTTAAAATTAAGGTCGTTCCGGTACAAGCACTGCCTGCATCACAAGGCGCACAGTAGGTGCCACCGCAATCAACCCCGGTTTCATCTCCATTTTGAATACCATCGTAGCAGCTTGGTTCTTCACTTTGCTGGCAAGGTGGACAAGTACTTCCTCCGCAGTCAATTCCTGTTTCATCGCCATTTTGAACGCCATCTGTACAGGTTGGTGCTACTTGACAAGGCGGGCAGTCGCTACCTCCGCAGTCAATTCCCGTCTCATCTCCATTTTGGACACCATCGGTACAAGTCGGTGTTGATTGACAAGGTGGGCAAGTACTACCTCCACAGTCAATTCCTGTTTCATCGCCATTCTGAACACCATCGGTGCAACTAGGAGTGGGGATACCACAAACGGTCGTTCCGGTATTGATTACATTAGAAAGATTTGCCAACACGTAATTTTCCATTCTTCCTGCTTGTCCATCAGAAAACATATACATACAAGCATCGTTGGTATAGTCCATATAATTCATGTGCATATCGGTAGAGTTACAAGTACTTGCGCCTACGTTTGGGCAACCAAAATATGGACTACTCGAATTGGGCGTATCGTTGACGCCGTCGTCTGAGCCGCAACCACCACCCCAAATGTGATCGAGTAAAAGATAGTGTCCCATCTCGTGCGTCAAGGTTCTTCCCAAATCATAAGGAGCATTAGGATTGATGCTACCACAAGAAAGGCCTTTTCCAAAAGCAGAAGCATCGACGACAACACCGTCTCCGTTTCCAGAACCTCCAAGGGGAGAATATCCTAAAACGCCAGTATTTGCGCGTACAAAAATATTGATGTAACCACTCCATTGGGAAACAAAATCGCCCGAGGTTGAATTGAAGGTAATGGCCAAGTCGCCATCGTTGAGGCCGAATCCGGCGGGGTGATTTTGGCTGGCAATACAAAACTCAAGGCAAGCTTCGGCATTATTCACACCGGGAAAAGAACTCGCGTTGGAATTCCAAAGCCCAATATCAGGATTGGTGCCTTGATAATCTTCGTTGAGGACTTGCACTTGCGTTTCTGCTAATTGTCGCAGGCAATCCATATCAGGATTATTAACGCCTTGAAAATGCACCGCGACGGGTAGCGTAGTAATATTAGTACAATTCGCGGAGCGGCTAATGGTCATTTCTGCCATTCGCTTTAATTTTCTTTCGTGTGCACTTCGGTATGTTGGATCGGCGAGTAACTTTTCCATGTGGATTTCCATACTACAAGATCTGCCTTGAGCATCGAGTTCTTGCGGCGTAGCAATACCATCTTTTTCTATGCGTAATTCGCTGTCTTTTTCACAGCTGATGAAAGTAAGTAAACAGGCGGCGAGTGCCATCAAAAACAAATTTAGGTTTTTCATGATGAGAACTTCGTTGGATGAATTATTTCTGCTGGAGATCGTTGAGTTGGTTTTCAAATCAAACCGCAGGGAATATTCAAATTTTAGAGAATAGTTGATTTTGTTTGTGGATAAAAAGTAAAACTAGCGGTGCTAGCGTCGCAAGCAGTTACTTGATTTTGTTCCAGTTTGTTAGTCGGTTAAAATTTTTTAAGACTTGATTCGTACAGGGACCAGCGAAGGATATTTTTCGTATCTCGTTGGTTGAAAAAGAGAAATGATTTTGGAAAGAAGACCTGCTGCTCCGTGGTTCATCGTCCGAAGATTGAACTCAATGACGGAGAGCAAAAACGAATTTACTTTTTGCATTACAAAATAGTTTTGTGGATTAACAATTTAGTATTTGTTTAAAAAAGTAAATGTACGCTTATCGTATTGTGGGTTTGAGTGTGAAAAATTAGAAACTGATTTTGGGTAATTTCCGATAAAAGTTAAGATGTATTTTGGAAACTTATAATATAAGACACCTAAAAGTAAGTCTTCCCCTATTCTAATTTGGAAAATAAATAGATTTCGTTCTTTTTGTTATACGAAACTAGTAGTTGTTTATACTTGTAATTACGGAAAGACTCATTGATCGTTGTTGAGTATTTAATTCTTAAAGTCAGTTACAAAAGTATAATTCGCTAAGACAATTGCTGGATTGAGATAAGTTAGCGTATGTGGATAGCGTATACTTTTTTTAAAGTACCTAAACGGTAGCGTTATTCAAAATCAGTTTAACTGACCGCTATCTTGGATTCCTGCCGGATAAGAAAAACATCTATTCTCCTCGTTACCTTTTTTTAAAAATTGCAATCAAATCAAAAGAGCGGTTAGCAATCAAGCGAAGAAGTAATCTTTTTCTAGGGAAGGTTTTCTTTAGACCTGATATTATCATTGCTAATTCCTTCAGGTGTTTTTTACATTTATAAACGATAAAATATTAAATTATGAAAAGAAGTCTTTTATTCAGTCTATTATTTTTATGCGCCACTTTTATGGGGCATGCTCAAATTAATTGTGGGAGTGATGAACTTGCCCCATCGTCAGAAACATCTAATAGTGCCTTCGGTTCGACGCATTGTTTTGACCTTGAATATGTTCAAGAAAACTGTATTCCTGTATACGTTAAAGTCAATGTGCATTTTTTTTTAGATGACAATTGTGAAGGTGTGCTTGCCGTAGGGCCAGGTGGTCCTAGCAATTTGACGCCCGAAGCTGCTTTCCAAGCCGCCGATAACATGGTCGCCAATGCGAATGCTTATTTTGCATTAGCTAGTACAAATTCGCAAGATAAAAACCAGCAGTGGAACGCAGCGACACACGGTGCTGTGGTGACGACTGCCCAGTGTATTCCCATCAGATATGTATTGAGTGGCGTAAGAATTCATTGTGATTCTGATGCACAAACTACGGGGGTTAGTATGTCTGATTTTCTTCCTTATTACACAAATGCAGATTCTGAGGTTAATATTTTCTTATCGAATATTGTTGGTAGCACAGCAACTGGTTTCGCAGGCTCTCACGTAGTGGTAGAAAATTTTGGATCAGGTTTATTCAATCATGAGTTGGGTCATGTATTTAGTTTAAATCATACTTTTGCAAATGGTGGTGATGGCTGTGACGATACTTGGAATTATCCTTGGGAATGGGATTTAGACGGAGATGGTACGACAGATGTAGCTGATAATATGTGTTGGGATAATGGCCCAACGTATAACGGCAAAAATGCTTGTGACCTAGAAGAGTTTTCAGAAGCGCACCCTTGTTGTGCTTGGAGCGCACAAAATAATAACTTGATGGGGCACAATGCCTGGCGAAATTCGGCTGCTTACGTTGCCGTAACGCCCTGTCAAATTACTAGAATGCTAAGCGATATTTCCGAGAATATGTGTAATTATGTCGCCGACGTAGGTGGCTGTCCTCCTCCCAGTGCATTTATTGGTCAAGTGCCCGTCGCACAAGAAGATGTTGGTTGTAATGTGTGTTTTTACCTTGGTGGTAGTTTTAATGAATCCGTTCATGAGATTGAGGTTTTTGATTTATTAGGAAATTTAATCACCGGAACAGGAGAAGTTTTTCAAGAGGCAGGTCTATTTTGTATTAGTCCAACCGCTCAAAATGGAAGTTTAACGTGGCCCGCAGGATTTCAATCAAAGAGCAAGTATAAAATTCGGTTAACGGTAGAAAATCAATGTGGAGATACAGATGTTCACGAACTAATATTTAGACTTCCGAAACCAAAAATCTG
>CALFBG010000018.1 GCA_937951685.1 uncultured Saprospiraceae bacterium
GACGCGATTTATTACCTCTGCATGAGTAAGAGTAACTTTATTGCGAGTGATCGCAATATCGTTCGCCACCAAGAAAAGTTTTTCCGAGTAGAAGGTCATTTCATTCGCAAAGATAAAACAGAAAAAGTAGTTGCCAAGGTCATTCCAGGCAAGCAAAAGGAACTCAGTAGGAACGACGTGCCGTATCTCAAGTTGATTGATCACATTGGGCGGTTTCCAGTAGTGATTATCGTACCCGATGATACGTTGCTCGTCAACGAAGGTAGTGAAGTGCGTCGCCGGTTTGTTGATAATACCTTGTGTCAATTAGACCAAAGCTATCTGACACAATTGATGCAGTACAATAAGATTCTGAAGCAACGAAACGCGGCTTTGAAGCAATTTGCGCAAACGCGACAATTTAATACGAGCCTCATTCAAAGTTACAACGAACAATTACAGCCTCCCGCTAAATATATTCACGAACGTCGAACCGCTTTCGCGGAAATGTTTTCGCCGATCTTTAATCGTTATTACGGGATTATTGCGAAGGATCGAGAAAAAGTGACTTGCAGCTATCAATCTAAATTAACGGAGACGGACTTTAAGGATTTATTGGAGCAAAGTGCCGAAAAAGATCGTATCTTACAACGGACGACGACGGGCATTCACAAAGATGATCTGCGGTTTCGAATCAACGATTTTGCTTTGAAACAGTTTGCGTCGCAGGGACAACTAAAATCTTTTGTCTTGGCACTCAAATTAGCACAGTACGAATTGATGCAAAAACAAAAAAATGTACAGCCAATTCTACTATTGGATGATATTTTTGATAAATTAGATCATCTACGCGTAAGGGCTTTGATGGCTTTACTCGCAAATCACGATTTTGGGCAAGTTTTTATTACGGATACGGACGAGAATCGGTTGGAAGAAATTGTGGAGCAGTTTGATATTGCTTGCCGCAAATTTTATATCGAAGAAGGTGCGGTAAAAGCAATTCAATAAATGCAGCAATGATGCAGCAATATCGAGTTTAGGCTAAATGAGCATTTCGGTCACTCCATTTTTTTAAATACCATTTAAGGCGCACCAGCCACTACAAAAATAATGAAACGACATAACGATCAAATAATAGGAGATATACTCAAAGAATGGGCGAACAAAAAACGTTTTAAGTCTAAGATCAATCAAGTCAAAATCAAAGAAATGTGGACGGAGTTGATGGGCGCGTCTGTTGCTAAGCACACGCTTGATATCGCCTTGCGGCAAAATAAACTTTTCATCGAGTTAGATTCTTCTCCTTTGCGGCAAGAACTTAGCTATGGTAAGGAAAAAATTATGAAAATCCTCAACGAAGCAATTGGTGAAGCGCTGATCGAAAAAGTCATTATCCGCTAAGGTGCAAGGTCCTATTTTTAGCGAAAGCCAAACTGGTCTGCTTTTCAATCCTTGTTAGAAAAGACTTGTTGGAAACGATACAACCACATAAAAAAATCCCGAATAGGCGTACTGCTTATTCGGGATTTTTTGAGTATCAGGTTTTTATAAATACTAAGACAATTTACTGGCAAATTAACTTGTAGTAGTACTTAGCTGCGATACATTTATTGAAGTAGTTTTAATACTTTGTAATTTAAGGCATTACGATATTTGGTTTTTTAACCTTCTTCTTACCTTTCATTTGACTAGCAATTTGTACGGCTTTGTACAAATTCACTACACCACCCGCAACGGATAATTCTTTAAATGGCTTTTTATCGTTCTTACTACCTGGCACAATCACTTCCTCACTCATTGGTTCACAAGACTTCATGATGGCTTCTTTGACTTGCTTGGCGCTCAATTTAGGATAGTAAGATCGTAAAATGGCTGCAATCCCACTAACCACTGGCGAAGCCATACTCGTTCCACTATTATCTTTATATTTACCATCTGGAACCGTAGAATAGATATCTACACCGGGTGCAAATACATCAACGTTTTCTTGTCCGTAGTTAGAAAACTCAGCCGCTAAATTTTCGCCACCTTTCCAAGAGCTAGCGCCTACTTCCAACCAATTTTTAGCTTGTTTTGGGCAAAACCAACAACGTTTTTCGTAAGTATCGTGCGGAAAACTTTTCGTTTCATCTCTATCAATACCATCATTACCAGAACTGTGGATGAGCAAAACGTCTTTTTTCTTCGCGTATTTTACCGCTTTATCTACCGCTCTTTTATCCGTACCGTACGCTTTTCCGAAACTCATGTTAATAATTTTCGCGCCATTATCTACGGCATAGATGATTGCGTTGGCAACGTCTTTGTCTCTTTCGTCTCCATTAGGAACCGTACGAACAGACATGATACGTACATTATCCGCAACGCCATCCATTCCCATATCATTACCACGAGAAGCAGCAATAATTCCTGCTACGTGAGTTCCGTGCTCCGCATCTGGTCCTCTGACATCATTATTACCATAATATCGCTCTGAACTATCTTCGTAGTTGTCTCCAACGATACTTCGTGGATTGAAATCAGGATTGTAACCATAATCCAAGCTACTAGAAATGTAGTTCAAATATCCCGTTAAATCTTTAACCGATAAGCCTTGCGCCAAAATGGCCTTCAACATCGTTGCTGCTTGTTGAACATCTTGGTCTTTTGTATCAAGCGTATTCAAATCCTCCAAAGAGAAGTCTTTTTTGTTGAAATGTTTAGTAAGTTTGTCAATGCCTCCTTGTAGCATCATGACCATCGGCGCTTCCTTTTCGATACTTTTCTTTTTTTCCTCGTAAGCCGTTTTAATCTCTAGGTATTTCTGGTAGCGTTTCTTTTGCTTTTTCGATAGGTCTTCTTCTTTAACATCTTTGAATTCTTTGCTGTACTTGGCGTACAATCGAGTAATTTCATACGTATCATGATCGACGTTGGTGCCGTCTTTACCACCGATGAAATTCCAACCGTGGACATCATCTACGTAACCATTCTTATCATCATCAATACCATTTCCTGCGATTTCTCCAGGATTAACCCACATGATATTTTTAAGATCTTCGTGCTCGTAATCTACGCCAGAATCAAGCACGGCTACGATTACAGGTTGCGAATTTTTACCTTTCAATAAGGACTTATAGGTTTTGTCGGTGCTAACGCCGTTCACCGTACTCGTTGCAGGATCGAGGTTGAACCAATTTTCTGGTGCTTTTTCCTGTGCGAAAGTGCGATCCGCCTGAAAACCGAAGCAAAGTGCAAGTAATAAAAAGAATTTAAACTTCATTGTTGTGTTTTTAATTTTATAATAAACCTACTTAGGATTTGGATTCCCTAATTTTAAGCCTTTTTAAACTGTTGTAAAGGTAAGGATAAAACGACTTTTCAGTAAAAAAAATGATGGCTTTTGAACAAGCGACACTATTTTGCGCACTATATACGAAATGATATTAGAAAATACTTATCTCGATGCAGCTTTAGCAAATAAATAACATTTTTAGCGTTTAAAAATCCACTTGTGGGAAAGAAAACGTATCTCAACTAGTATTTATTTGCTTCCGCGCTGATTTTTTGTCCTAGTTCTTGCACGAAGTGGTGCGTTGGTCTTCGTTTCCAATGTCGGTCTAAATTATTTTATAAAGTATCAAATTATTTTATAAAGTATCGTTAAAAAATTGTTAAATAGTGTAGTAGTGGAATCGTCAACTGGAAGTGGTTTAAGCACACTAGATTTGTTGCGTTTACGTTTTAGAGAAATGTTTAATAATATTTAACTTTACCTTGTTTTCTTCGTTGTATTAACGAACAATCTTCTAGCTTTGCAGCAAATTTGGCAAATAATCTGCGAAACTAGCTTGTTTAGCACTATAGTTGTTACTTTTTAAAGAGATCAAAGTCAAGAATAGCGTAGATCATTGTTACTTGATCCTATTTTTCGTCTGCTTACCCAGATAAAGGGACCGCGCAGCATTTTTTATACAATTGTGTTTTCAAAATCAATCTATAACAACCATGAAAAAAATATTAGGCTTCTTTATTTGTTGCTTACCTTTTTTTGCGACGGCTCAGCACTTCGAAGTTGGAATAATGGGCGGCGTTTCTAATTATCAAGGAGATTTAGCGCCCGCTTCTTTGCGCGGTAGTTTTGGCAATACCCATGCTTCTTTTGGCGGTTTTCTTCGCTACAATATCAACAATTACTTTGCTACCAAGATAAATGCTAATTACGGTAAAATTTCGGGAGACGATTCGAAGTCAGACGACAACGGACGGAAAGCTAGAAATTTGAGTTTTAGATCTAATCTCTTCGAAGTAGGTTTACACGTAGAATTTAATATTTTAGGCTATCAGCCGTACAACTTAGAACGTGTTTTTTCCCCTTACATTTTTGGTGGAATTGCCTTGGTCAATTTCAAACCACAAGCAGAACTAGAGGGAGAATGGTATGATTTACAACCATTGGGTACTGAAGGTCAAGGCTTAGCCGAATATCCCGAAAAGAAACCTTATAAATTAACGGAGTTTTCTTTGCCAGTAGGTTTTGGATTGAAATATGCCTTAAATGACGCATGGAATATCGGTCTTGAAATCGGTGTTAGAAAAACTTTCACGGATTATTTAGATGATGTCAGCGGTACTTATCCCGATGCAGGTGCTTTATTAGAAACAAAAGGAGAAGTCGCGGCGGCTTTGAGTAACCGAACGGGGGGAACCAAAAGAGCAGGAGACTTGCGCGGAAATGCTGGCGATGACGATTGGTACTTCATGGGCGGATTAACTATTTCTTACAACTTTTTAGATAATGGTTTAGTTGGTAGTAGAAATCGTTCGCGTGGAAAATCGGGTTGCCCGACGTTTTAAGTCATTGATAAAGTTGAGTTGAATTTATTTTAAATATTTCTCTCTTAAGATAGGATTTGGTCTCGACAAATCCTATCTTACTTTTAAGTAGGTTTACCAAATAGATTGGTGATTTTGACGGATGAAAATTTTGCTTCAATCGAGGCAAAAAATGCAGGAAACCATTGGTTTTCAAGGCTTTTTAACGAAGAGTGAAACAAAATTTACTCGTCACAAATTAGTGAATTTATTAGGTAAACCTACTTAAGTGCTTTTTTAGTAATA
>CALFBG010000019.1 GCA_937951685.1 uncultured Saprospiraceae bacterium
ATTAATAGAAAGCATTAATTTTCAATAACAAGATGAAAGAGCCGCTCGATTTAACAATTCCACAATCTGGACCACGTTCAGCGTTGATCTTTGAAAACCGTCCTTATCATTCGGATAGTACTCCGGAAGAAATCGAGGCGATTAAAGACCGAGTCTCTGTTTACCAACCAGGAATTATCTACATTAAAGAAATTCCAGTCCTTTCCTCCTTTAGTATTAACTTAGTATCTGACAAAACGATGGATTTAGCGAAAAACTATAGTCGTTTTGGATTAATCATTGACCTTTGTGAAACTGGTCGACCAGACGCCGATACGCGGAGGACGATTAGTAATCGCTTCAAGAAAGTTTGCGATATTGCGATTCACGTCGCTTTTTGTACCGGAGGACGACCGGAGTTGGAAACATTTCTCAGTTATGTATTTCACGGGGTAAACGTTGCTTCTTATAGTATAAACAAAGATGTTGACCGTGCAATTTTAGCGACTCAAAATGCATTATTATCATGATGGAATCGAAGCAGGATCGGCATGAAGTTTTTTTGCAAAAAACCTTTGATCACATTATAGGGATTTCAAAAGGGAACTGTAGCATTACTGACCAAATCATTGACGAGGCACCAACTTTAATTGAGCGAAAGATTTTAGAAGGATTACTCTATTTACACGAGGATATGGAATTGTACAAAGTTGAATTGCGCCAAGCGGTAGAAGCAGAGTACAAGCTCAAGGCAATGGAGGAGAAGAATAAAGAATTAGAACAATTCAATTATATCGCTTCGCACGATTTGCAAGAACCTTTGCGAACCATCAGCAGTTTTTCTCGCTTACTGAATAAACAATATAGCGATAAATTGGATGCATCCGCTAACGAATATTTAGGATTTATCGTAGCCTCTTCTATTCGCATGAGTGCGCTGATCAAAGGCTTACTCAGTTTTTCTAGGTTGGGAACTGGGCGAGTGTTAACACAAATTGACTGTGCACAAATGCTTGCTGCTATTCGCCAAGATTTACAGGCGAGTATCGAAGAAAAAAATGCACATTTTGACGTTGAGGAACTACCGACTTTGGTTGGCTTTGAATTAGAACTCCGTCAAGTTTTTCAAAACCTAATTTCTAACGCCCTCAAATTTAACGATCCAACCCGACCGATTAAAATTACAATTACTTGTAAGCAGTTACCGGAAGGCTACTTATTTTGTATTCGCGATAACGGAATTGGGATTGAAGCGAAAGATTTCCAACGAATTTTTGATATTTTTCAGTGTCTTCACGTGAGAGGAAAATATGAAGGAACAGGTATTGGACTTTCCAATTGCCGTAAAATTGTCGAATTGCACGGTGGCGAAATTTGGGTAGAATCTCAAGTAGGAGTGGGCAGTGCTTTTTTCTTTCGCATCCCTTTTTTACCAGTAACTGCTTAATTTTCCTTTCCTTTAAGCGCTTTTTTTTGAAAAAAATAAAATTTGCCCTTTCCAAATTCATTTCTCAACGGCTGATCAGCCCTTCCTTTCCTTCAACAATCTTTACATACCCTGTTGATTAAACAACTATACAGAGCAGTTTTGCGGTAAAAATGCTACTTTTGTATTTACGAAATCACTTCGTAAGCACTTACTAGTTTGTAATTTAAGTTTGTGAATATTTTGAGCTTTGAATATTCGTGTTAATCAAGGAAGCCCCGAAGTCTAATCCTTGAAAAAGATTACGGCGAGGAGCCCACGCGGAGTAGTCCGAAAAGGCAGGTTCAAAATGTTCGATAATTTATATTACAAAGTATTACATCGTTCCCAAAAAACTTTTCATGTCAGCATATCTCATTTCTTTATTAGCAGCTTTTATTCTGGGCATGTCCAAAGCGGGGTTGAAAGGCATTAGCGTATTATTTGTTACCCTAATGGCTTTGGTACATGGTGCAAAAGCTTCTACGGGAATCGTCTTGCTGTTGTTGATCTTTGCGGATATCTTGGCGGTTAGTTATTACAATCGCTACGCCCAATGGAAATATTTGAAACGGTTTTTACCGTGGGTCGTTGCAGGCGTTCTAGTAGCTGTTTTAGTGGGTAAGGAGCTTCCCGAAGCTCTTTTCAAAAAAGCGATGGCGCTTATTATTTTGGTAAGTGTCGTTTTAATGTTTTTCGGAGAGCGATACGAACGCAAAGATGTACCGGAGCAACTTTGGTTTGCGGGGACGATGGGGTTTACCGCAGGATTTACCACCATGATTGGCAACTTGGCGGGCGCGTTTGCCAATATCTTTTTTTTAGCGACTCGCTTACCCAAGAACGAATTTATTGGTACCGCCGCTTGGCTATTTTTTATTATTAATATTTTTAAATTACCTTTTCATATCTTTAGCTGGGAAACGGTGACCTGGGATAGTTTTACAACCGACTTGTGGCTTTTACCGGGGGTGGTATTGGGCTTTGTAGTCGGTTTGCAAGTTGTGAAAAAATTCAAAAATGATCAATATCGGAAGTTTATTTTAATCATGACGGCGATTGGTGCACTGATGCTGCTTTGGCCGACTTAGTGCCTTATTCGTATTTAAAAAAAGAAGAAAATATTACATTTCATTTATCAAGTCCTTCCTCATGTTAAAGAAAAAAATTCAAGCCTTATTTCATCCGGAGCAATATCACGGTTGGGGGAGACGCAAACGATTTTTTGAAGGTTGGTATTATAAAATTGTCAATAAAAAAGAAGATCAGGCTTTTGCTTTTATTCCGGGGATTGCCATGGATGAGCAGGGTAAGCAACAGGCTTTTGTGCAAGTATTGGATGGTAAAAAAATGAAGGCGGAGTATCATCAATTTGCCGCCGAGGATTTTGTTCCCCAAGCGGGAAAATTTGAATTGGCGATCGGAGCTAATTATTTTTCGAGTACGACCTTGCGCTTGGCATTGCCCGGCGCAACGGGAGAATTGAATTTTACCAAGCAAGTACCTTGGTCCAGTAGTTGGTATTCGCCGGGAATTATGGGCCCTTTTTCTTTTGTTCCTTTTATGCAATGTTATCACGGAATATTGAGCATGGACCACCAAATCGAAGGTCAGTTGACGATCGAAGGAACGGAAATTGATTTTACGGGAGGTAGGGGATACTTAGAAAAAGACTGGGGACATTCTTTTCCGAGTGCTTACATTTGGATGCAAAGCAATCACTTCAGCGAGTCGGGCATTTCCCTAAAAGCTTCCGTGGCTAAAATTCCGTGGATGGGTACTTCCTTCGTCGGATTTATTGCGGGGATTTGGTTGCGGGATCGACTGATTGAATTTACCACCTATAATTTTACGCGACTACGTCGTTCTTTCGCAGACCAAGAAGCGGTAGCCTTGCACCTAGAAAATCGTCGCTATCGCTTGCAAATTCGAGCGGACCGAGAAGCTGCTACGGAGCTTGCTTCGCCGATTATCGGGTTCATGGAGGGAAGAGTGGAAGAGAGTATGACGGCTAAACTGGAGGTAGCCTTATTTGATAAAAAAACGCAGCAGTTTATCTTGCAAGATGTAGGTCGAAATGCAGGCTTAGAAGTTGCGGGGAAAATTTCAGAGATTATGATTGGTTAATGTTCGGAAAGATTTCAATAATTATTTATTTTAGTAACAAAATAATTCCTATGCAACAGCAGGCGAAAGAAATAATTAATGGGACGATCATCGTTACAACTGAAGAAAAAGAGCAGATGTATCGGGCAATGAAGAAAGTCCAGCGTTTCAACCTTGCTCGGAAAATCCTCACCGAACTCATTCAAACAGACCCTCAATCCGAAGAGTACATCAAACAATTAGCACTCTGTACCTACAAAGATCCTGACCTTGCACAGGATATAAAATTTGATAAAGCCCTCAAAATCTTACAAAAGCTGGGCGATTTACGCGAGATCAGAGATGTGGAAACCTTGGGCTTGCTCGGTGCGATTTATAAAAAGAAATGGCGGGTAGATAATCGATTGCAACATTTGATTAAATCTCAAATTTACTACGGTCGAGGTTCCAAAATCTGGTTTGAACAAAAGGAATCTCCCAACGAAACAACGAAGAAAGCTTTTTTTGATGACGATGGTTACTGTGCGGTTAACCACGCTTTTGTGATGGAGTTGATCGCGTCGATTACCTTTCAGCAAGGCTACGAAGTCAAAGGAGAGGATGTTTTGCTCGAGGCACAAGTTGTTATTAATAAAGTCATTAAGATTCGAGAGCGACTCATTGCCGTACTTGCCCCCATTATCGAAAAAGTGGCTGCGGATTATGCAAAAGGCAGTCCCGCAGTAAAGCAAAAGATCAATCAAAGATTGTACTGGATGTACAGT
Organism: uncultured Saprospiraceae bacterium; assembly: GCA_937951685.1. Classification (GTDB taxonomy): domain Bacteria; phylum Bacteroidota; class Bacteroidia; order Chitinophagales; family Saprospiraceae; genus CALFBG01. Next base: position 4,315 of record CALFBG010000019.1, read on the forward strand.
ACGATTGGGGAATGTTACGTTGGGATTAGAGACTACGGTGCTGCCAAGTTGATTTACGCAGCAGCCAAAAATTTGATTGATAAAAGTCGCTGGGAGTTTTCTTCTACCGCCAAACAAATTACCGCACTCGCCCAAATTCAACGCATTATTTACAAAGATGATCCGACCCTCAATCATAAAATTAAAGAAACCTTAGGAGCTTTTCTTGGAGACGAGATCTTGGTACAAGCTGTGGCGAGGGGGAAGCTGGGCTTGGCACTTTCTGGAGGAGGATTTCGCGCCTCTTTTTTTCACATTGGCGTATTGGCATACTTGGCGGAGAAAGATGTATTGCGCTACGTTGAAACTTTATCTTGCGTTTCTGGAGGTTCTTTGATTGGTGCGTATTATTATTTAAAAATAAAAAAACTGCTAGAAAGCAAAACGCAAGCGGAGCTGAGTCAGAAAGATTATTTAAACTTGGTGGAAGAAATTCAACGAGATTTCTTTGCGGCAGTGACGAAGAATTTGCGGGTAAAACTTTTCAGTAATTTTCCTACCGTTGTAAAAATGATTTGGTCGACGAAGCACACGCGTAGTATGCGGATCGCTAATTTATATAATAAGTATTTGTATCAACCTCTACTAGCACACCTCGATAAATTTAAACGCCAAGCGGATGGTACGATCCCTCAAGTAGAAATGACAGATTTGTTTATTGCTCCAAAAGGAGAATCAGATTTTCACATCAAAGACCACAACTGGTTATTGCCTTTTAAAGTGCCTAATTTGATTTTGAATGCTACGACGTTAAATACGGGACATAACTGGCAATTCACCGCTTCTTGGATGGGTGAACCCCCCGGCAGCATTATTAAAGAAGTAGATGCAAAATATCGGTTGCGCCGACTCTACTACAACCAAATCCCGGAAGCCCCCATTAAGGTTGCACTCGCTACTGCCGTGGCAGCGTCTTCCTGTGTACCCGGTATTTTTGAACCTTTAGTGCTCGACAATATCTACCCTGAGAAAACGGTACGCTTGGTCGACGGTGGTGTACACGATAATCAAGGTGTGGCGGGCTTGATCGAACAAGAATGTAAAATTATTATTGTGAGCGATGCGAGTGGTCAGTTGACGCAGGACGATGCTTCCAGTGGCGCGCCCTTGTCGGTGCTGTCGCGTACGAATAACATTTTTATGGAACGCATTCGCGAGAGTCAGTACTTGGATTTATCTTCGCGGGTAGAAGGTGCACAATTATCAGGCTTGATGTTTTTGCATTTATGGAAAGACTTAAACGAGCGACCGCTTTCGTGGAGCGAAGAAGAAGATCCTTGGAAGCCACCGTATCCTCCCGAGGGGAATCATTACGATGAAGTAAATACAGATTATGGGATTCCTAAAGAAATTCAGAAATTACTAGCGGGCATTCGTACGGACTTAGATGCGTTCAACGAGAAAGAAGCTTTCGCGCTGATGTATAGTGGCTATAAAATGGCGGCAGGAGAATATGAAAAAACAATTAGTCAATTTTTTCCAGCTCCAAAGTTTTCTAAAATGGAAGTTCCGGCTTGGGATTTTTTAACCATTGAAAAGCACCTTGAGGATACCGAAAAAATGCAAGGGCTCAAAAAGCAGCTCAAAATTTCTCAGAGCATATTCTTAAAGCTTTTTAAATTGAGTAAGCAAACTGCAATTTTGATTGGTATCATACTGGCTTTAATTGTTGTCTTGCTAATTTATTATTTCGGTGGACATTTTCACTTTTTAGCATTCGGTATTTTGATTTTGATCTTGTTTGTTTTTAAGAAGATCTTGGCAGGAATATTTAGATTATGCTGGATACCAATTGCTTTTTTATTGTCTAATCTTTCTTTAGCTTTTTTTAATCATCGGTACATTAAAAAAGGAAAGATAAAAAAAGAAGATGAGGATTAACCTACGTTTATTGATTCAGTAAATTAACCTCTCCGGCGTATACTTTAATCACTTGGTCCAAAAAGCGTACCTTGGCAACGTAAGTGTACAATCCATTGTTTAAGGCTTTGCCATTAACGGTGCCATCCCAAGCAATGGAGGGATCATTGGGCGCAAAGTTACTTTTCGAAAATACAATACCACCCCAACGGTCAAAAACCTGCAACTGTTCTACGGCTTGTACATTGGGAAGATTGGCGTAGACCGTAAAATAATCATTGGAACCATCTCCATTGGGACTAAAAGCGTTGGGAATGTATACTTGTCGAACTTCCGTAATGCGGATTTGCAAGTCATCGGTGGCGATGCAACCGCTGGCATTGATTGCCGATAATTGTAAATAAGTATCTTCTGAAGGAGTCCATTCGAGTGGAGAGCAATCGACGCTGCAATCAATTAATCCATTCGGGAGCCAATTGTAAAAATCGATTGGTTCAGTGGATTGCACGTCAATCTTAACACTTTCTCCGAGTAGAATATTTCGATCTTCTCCTAAGTCAATGGAAAACGCTGGCGGTGAACTAAGGTCGATTGTCCCTTCAAAACTACAGCCAAAGCGATCGACAATTTGTATTTCGTAAATTCCAGCAGCTAAGTTGGTAATCAGGGAATCCGTATTGATCAGATTCTCGATTGGGTTTTGGTCGAGATAAAACAAAAAAGGAGGATTCCCATTGGTAAGTGTTTGGAGTTGGATTTGACCATCTTCAATATCATTACAACTTAAGGCTACGGTGGAAAAACTAGCTTGAATATTGGGCTCTGGCTGAACGATTAAATCCAAGGTGACAATACTGTCGCAACCGAACGAAGAGATAAAAGTGTCCACGTAAATTCCCGTCATATCCAATTCTTGGTCGCCCAAGGATAAAAACAATCCTTCACAAATCGTATCCTGAAAATCGTAAAACTTAGGGATTACTTGTACAATCTTTACATTCGAAACAACACGGCATTTTGAGTTTTGTAGGTTACTACTGCCATTTGCCAGCAAATAGCGGTAATAGTAAGCGCCACTCGGTAATCCGGTATGCTCGTAGTTGTCAGCGTTCGCTCCCGGAATATCAGCCCAAGTAATTCCCTCATCAAAACTCTGCTGCCATTGAAAAGTAGGCGTACTGTATTGACTACCGATGACGGTTGCCGTCAAGGTGATTGGATTGCCATCTTCACAAATATTAGCGATTTCATCGGGTAAAATCAGTGCCTCCGGACCACAAGGTCGAAAAGCGATATTGTCAATCGCGAGATCATTTCCCATTCCACCGGGGGCATTGTTGCGTAAAGAAAGTTGGATCGAAGTCTGCGCCGGTCCCGTTGTAAAGGTAAAAGCGTAATTGTACCATTGTTCATCTTGTGGAACATTCCCCGTTGAAAAAATAGAAATATTGTCGAGTAAAAAGGAAACGTTGGGCTCACTATGGTTAGGAACACCGAGCCGAACAATATTAATGATATCTGCCGAAAATTCGTATAAGGTATTCTCACAAAGCCCATCAACCGTTTGATTGTAAAATAAGCCAGGGGTAAAGTCTGCATTGACAACCATCATATACCCCTCAGGATCGCTACTATTATCAGGAATCGTCATCCAAGAGCTATAAATACTGGGCCAATTGCCAGAATTATTGGTAATCACATAGGAACCATCGACGGGAGGCGGTGCGGTGGTATAGGTATAACCCGGTGCAATATTCGGGTCGGTTGGCAGAATGGTCGCACTGCCTGAGCCAAAATCACCTGCGGTAAATATGTTCTCGCCTAAGTTGCCTTGACAACCGGTCTGTGCCTTCGCGATAGAAAGTAAAAGGCAGCAGCCGAAGAGGAGATATATTTTTGACATAGGATCTTGATTTCTTTGCTTAAAATTACTACAAGTTTTAGAATATCCCAAGGCTTTGATCTACGATCTGTGGAGAACTAACCGCCATAGCCTAAGCTTTACTAACTAAACTACAAGATAAGAGACTAATTGTCTAGGAGCAAAAAAAAGGGAACGCTAATCTTCTTTTCGCCTAATTCCAGCCAAATACTGTATCGGCAAACCCGAATTTAAGGCCTTTTTCTAAATCGCTCAAAATTTCGTCCTCCGTAGTATGCAGTTCAGTCAGCAAATTCTACAGTTCGGTAAATCTGATTGTGCAAAAGTAGGGATTGCGCTTACCTTGCGAGTATAAAATAAAACAATTATGAAATCAACTCTATTACTCAGTTTACTATTTTTAGCCAGCTTTAGCTACAGCCAAACCACAATTAAAGGTATCGTACTCGATGAAACCGGAGAAAGTGTGATCGGTGCTAATATTTATATCCAAGATACTTATGATGGTACTTCGTCTGATGAAGTGGGCGCTTTTGAATTTAAAACGACGATGGAAGGCGAAGCAACAATCGTGGTAAGTTACGTTGGCTACGAGGATTTTAGCTTGAACATTACGATCGCAAAAACGGACTTATCGTTTAATTTCAAATTAGAACCAAGTGCGAGTGAGTTAGATGCAGTAGTCATCACCGCAGGATCTTTTGAAGCAAGTGATAAACGTAAAGCGGTAGTTTTAAAACCTTTAGATATTGTCATGACGGCGGGGGCGACGGCAGATATTGCGGGTGCCTTAAATACCCTTCCCGGAACGCAAACGGTAGGAGAGACGGGACAACTTTTTGTACGCGGCGGTGCAGCGAGTGAAACGCGCAGCTTTATTGATGGAATGTGGGTGCAAAAACCTTATGGCAGTTCCGTCGCTAATGTTCCCGCAAGAGGTCGATTTTCTCCTTTCTTATTTAAAGGAACCATTTTTAGCACAGGAGGATACTCCGCAGAATATGGACAAGCATTATCCGCTGCGTTAATTTTGGAAACAACGGATTTAGCGCCAAGGACAAAAACGGGGGTGTATGCCATGACGGTTGGTGCCGGTGCTTCGCATACTCAACGTTGGGAAAAAAGCGCTCTGGATGTTTCGGTAGATTATTTCAACTTGAGTCCTTACCTCAAATTGATGCCACAAAACATAGCATGGGATAAAGCATTTCAAAGTGTGAACACACAATTGGTCTTTCGACAAAAAACCTCAAAAACAGGAATGTTTAAGCTCTTGAGTACCTTTAGTCGTAGTGGTTTTGCTTTGCAATATCCAGACGCAGACAATGTTTTGCAAACGAATCCATTGAGTTTGAATAATGATAATTTGTATTTGAATACAACTTATAAAGCGATGTTGGGAGAAAAATGGTCTTTCTTCTCGGGCTTAGCGTATAGCAACAATCAAGATAATATTAGTTCTAATTTTGGCTTAGATACCAAAGACGAATCTATCCAACTTAAATGGCGCTTAGGTACACAATTGCACGAAAAAGTAAGTTTGAAATTTGGTGGAGAATACTTGGCGAGTCAATGGGATGAAGCATTTCAAGATAAAGAAAGTCAAGGTTTTGAAAGTCAATTGAAGGAAACTTATCTCGCCAATTTTGTAGAAACGGATTTGCAGTTGAGTAAGAAGTTGCTCGCAAGAGTAGGGGGACGGTTCGAATATTCTCAATTGCTCCAAAAAATGAATTTTGCACCGCGGACTTCAATTGCCTACAAAACAAGCAAGCACAGTCAAATCTCATTAGCTGCGGGACAATTTCACCAAACACCAGACAATGAGCAAATGCGGTTTCAACAAAACTTAAATTTTGAAAGTGCAGATCATTACTTATTTAATTTTCAACAGATCAAAGGCGGACGCATTTTTAGAGTAGAAGCCTACTGGAAGGAATACCGCAACTTGATTCGCCAAGCAGCAAATGGCCAAAGGAATAATTTAGGAAATGGATTTGCGCGTGGAATTGATTTTTTCTACCGCGATAAAACGACGATTAACAATGGTGACTTTTGGATTTCTTACAGTTACCTAGACACCGAAAGATGGTACCGTGATTTTCCAGAGGCCTCAACGCCTAACTTCGCGTCTAAGCACAATGCCTCGTTGGTGTACAAGCATTGGATACCGAAATGGTCTAGCTTAATTGGATTCACTTATTCCGTTGCTAGTCCGAGAGCGTACAACGACCCTAACGAAACAGCATTCAACGCCGCCCGGACGCCTGTTTTCCAAGACTTGAGTTTTAATGCGAGTTACTTAACCACCTTGTGGGGACAATCGACGGTAATTTACGTAGCGATTAACAACTTGCCTGGCTTCAAAAACAACTTCGGTCAACGCTTTAGTCGGCAAGCAAATACGGATGGAGAATTTACGTCTATTCCAATCGAGCCGGGTGCAAAGCGATTTTTTTTAGTAGGCGCGTTCGTCACTTTAGGCCAAAGAATGACGGAAGCAGAACGTAAAGCATTGTAATAAAAGCAGGTGCTCAAAACAACTTCAAAATAAAGTTTTCTAAAACAATTTTATCACATCTTATAAATAAAAAAAAATGAAAAATTTAATCTTCACTAGTTTATTAAGTCTTATCTCTATTTTTAGTTTTGCACAAAACGAAATGTACCTCAAAGCAATGGAAAAATCAGTTGCTAGTTTTCAAAAGGCAGCAACGGTCGCGGATCTTCAATTGACAGCCAACGGTTTTGAACGTATAGCAAAGGCAGAAAATAAAGCTTGGTTACCCGCGTACTACCAATCCCTGTGCTATATGATGATGGCGGCAAAATCAAACGACGGTAAGCAGATTACTACCGTGATTAACTACTTAGATAAAGCGCAAGTGGCATTGGATCAAGCCCAAGCTATTGATGAAAATAATTCAGAAATTTATACCCTTCAAGGTTATATTCACCAAGGAAGAGTCTGGGAAGATCCGATGAATAAAGGGGCAGAATATACACAAAAAAGTTTTGCGGCTTTCGGAAAGGCGATGGCTTTAGATCCAACGAATCCACGACCATATTACTTGAAAGGTCAGCATACTTTCTTTATGCCGGTGTTTTTTGGAGGAGGAGCGGATAAAGCATTACCCTTGTTTCAACAAGCAGAGAAAAGATTTGCGACCTTTAAAAAAGCAAGTAGCATTCATCCAAATTGGGGGCAAGATATGAATAGTCATTTTTTACAGCGCGCTACTGCGCAATAAACTTCAGAGAAGATCTTCACTTTTTATTTCAGCATACGCGTTAAACCAAAAACAAAATGAACGAAATAATTATTGCGTTGCACGGATACTCCGGGATGTTAGTTGCGGTACTTGGCTTAGTACAAATTCTACTGCGAAAGGGAGGTCGAATACATCGCATCTTAGGTAGAACTTATGCATTGGCTTGGCTAATTTTAGTGATTACGGGCTCAATGATCGGCTACTTATTAATTACCTTGATTGGCGTGCTGGGAATGTATATGGTCTATACGGGCTATCGTTTTGGTGCTAAAAAAACGATCGACTTGTCGGTCTTTGATCGAGCAATGATTATCTTAGCCAATGGAATTGCCTTGGCTACCTTGACTTGGGGAATATATCATTTGACCCAAGGACATTATAATATTGGCGTGATTGGCAGTTTTTTTGGTTTTATCTTTTTTATGAGTAGCTTTCAGGATTACCGAGAATTTATTCAAAAGAAAGCAACCCAAAGAACGAGTGGACATCGCCTACAATGGTTGTTCGAACATTACGGTAGAATGTATGTCTCTTACATCGCGGCGATGACGGCATTTAGTGCGTTGCAGAACGTATTTGGGATCGAGGTGATCAATTGGCTTGCGCCAAC
>CALFBG010000020.1 GCA_937951685.1 uncultured Saprospiraceae bacterium
AATGATGTTAGAAACCGAAGGTAAAGGCTTGTGATTCAGGACGAAGCTCTTTTCGAGTTTCGCAGCCATAGCTGCGGTGACGAGAAAAAGCTGAAGTATTGGATTGCAATGCTTTACCTGTAGGTATTAAGATCTATTTTAAAACAACTTCAATGTCTATTTTCAAAAAGTATTTTGGGAATAGACATTTTTTATTTCGCCTTCAAATTTTGTAAAATGTATTTAATTACGTACCTTAATCTTGTCTAAAATTCTAAACAGAATCATCGGCTTCCGATTGGATTTAATTTCATACGCTTGCAAGCTACCATATCCATTTGTCGATAGATTCAATTCCAATTTTTTTATTAACCATTGTACTTATTTGAAGGCTCCGCCTTTCGAATGAGCTTTCGCGTTTATGCATTTCATCCTCAGAAATGTGTCAAGGCGAGTATACGGTGTATTTAAGGTTCTATTTTGAAGTATTATTTATTATTTATTGCACCGTATACTAATTACTAAGACAAAGTTAATTTGTACTGGTACTTACTGTTTATTCGCAAAAAAATAAGTCGTTAAAAACACCTTTAGAATGATGAAAAACAATTTTAAATTGCTTCCCTTTGCGACACTTTTATTATTCGTCGGATTGCTCCTTTTTGCTTGCCAAAAAACTGAAGTGCAACCTGCTGATCAGGTTGCCACGGATCTTGCCACGACTCAGCTGAAAACTTTAAATGATATTGAATCAGAAGACTGTACTGATTTGTTTTTCTATCCACTTTCAGACGAAGAGGAAGAAGAAATTGAAGCGATCGGACTTGATGCTTTCTTAACAGAAACGGATTTAGGAGATGGTGAGGATTACGCTTTATCACAAAGTCAAACTGCCAATGATTATTGTAATTACGTCGTAGTGGATGTACTCAATGAAGGCGGAGGCGGTCCTGGTACCATGTATGAATTCTGTGTAAGCTGTCCACCGTTATGCGAAAAGGAAGGAATCCTATTCAATGCCTGTGGTTACAAGGCGCGGGCCATACTTGAATTTATGACCGGTCGTAGTTGTACCGTTTGCTTACCGGGAAGAGACAAAGTTAAAAGAAAAAAGCAGTAAGCTTATTTACTGTTTCAATGGGTCTAAACACTAAACAGATTAAGTTTTTATATACTCGTTCCCCAATGCTCAATCGGTTAACCTCCTATTGACTTGGAAACGAATCTGATTATATCATTCACTTGGCGACTTTAAACATTACCGAATGGCTAAGTTTAAATCGCCTTTAAAAACATCTGTATTATGAAAAAAGTTATTTTTAGTTGCTTAAGTGCAATGGCGCTAGTTTGCTTTTTTGCCTTTACGGCAAATTTGAGTGTTGAAGTTGATTATCATAAAATGCTAGATGAGGAAACTCGATCGGAGTATCTAAGTTCAACTTCTTCCTCCACGTTAAAAGCAAACTTGCAAAGTGTCTATTCCTCCATATTTGATGAGGTCAAACAAGTCGATTTGCATTTAGGAATCGATCAAGAGTACGATTATTACTACAATGTTTTCGCGGTAAAAGATGGCAAATTATTTAGCCAGAAAGTGCTAATTTCTAAGGAAATGGCTGATCGAAAAGTATTTCCTAGCCGGGCGAACCTGGACTTAGAAGCAACGGAGGCTGTTATTCCTTGCTATTTGAAAATAGAGTTTAGACGACCTTTTTTGTTTAAGATTACCTGCACGGTAGATAATCCAAAAGCAGCTATCTGTGGCTATTCTCCGTCGGGCGGACTTTGTTCTTCGATTGGAGACATCAATCCAGATCAATTACCAGACTAAACGACCTGGTTAGCATTCAACCAACATTTAGATTATGATTACGAAGCGCTTGGACAATATTAATCTTGTCTAAGCGCTTTTCTATGCGATTGAATTAGATCATTAAATTGATCCACTGGTAGCCATTTATTTTTTTGGTAAATGTTTTAGGACTTATTTAATAATCAATTCTGTCTATCTTCTCATCCCATTCTTGAAATACTTTGACCGCATCTGTTTGCATAATTTGTAGCGTTTCAATTTTCCGGTCTTCCAAGGGTAACGGAATTTCTTGATACAAAAAGTCATCATCAAAATCAATATCCGCCGCATCTTTTCTGGAACAACCAAAGAAGATTTTCTTCGCCCGCGACCAGTAAATCGCACTGAGGCACATCGGACAAGGTTCGCAAGAACTGTAGATGATACAATCTTCTAGTTTGAAATCTTCTAAATTTTTGCAGGCATCCCGAATCGCAACGACTTCTGCGTGCGCAGTTGGGTCGTTGGTGGAGGTTACGCGATTATTTCCTCGACCAACAATTTTTCCGTCTCGGACAACGATTGCTCCAAAAGGACCTCCTTCGCCACTTTCCATTCCTTTGCGCGAAAGCGCAATTGCTTCTTGCATAAAAGCTTTATCTTCTAAAGTCATGTGATTTGATTTACGTATTTAATAAGGTAGGCGTAAAATGCTGAACTTCGCTCGTAAAACTAAGCATTTTGAGATAAAATATTATCTTTATTGAGTTGAAGATTTCAACAAACGCAAAAAAAGAAAACTCCTTCATTTATGGAACCCATATTTACGAGCGACGCAGTTGTACTAGGAATACTAATCTCTGTACTCGCGATCATCTTTTATACGTCTAGCTTGGACCAAGCAGGATGGAAAAAATTCTACCGGTTTGTACCGGCTTTATTACTTTGCTACTTTATTCCTGCCGTGCTGCACTGGCCATTAGGTTTGATCGCCGCACACTGGTACGACAATAGCTTAATCGACTATCTCAAGGAGGCGGGCTACGCGTTAGATACTGGAATGTCCTACTCCGAAATTGAGCAATGGATTAAAGACAATAATATTACCGGCACGGATAAGTTTAAAAACCATTCGCAATTGTATTACGTTGCTTCTCGCTTTCTATTACCAGCCAGTTTAATTTTACTATGTCTAAGCATTGATCTCAAAGGAATTATGAATCTTGGTTCTAAAGCCATTATCATGTTCTTTGCCGCGACGCTCGGTATTATTTTGGGTGGACCCATTGCGTTATTTATTGTCTTAAATGTATTTCCCGATATTATCTCTGCTGAACCCGACCAAGTATGGCGAGGGCTTTCCACCGTTGCCGGAAGTTGGATCGGCGGTGGTGCTAATCAAAATGCAATGGCCATTATTTACGAAGTAGACGAAAAACCTATTTTTGCAACCATGATTATTGTCGATGTCGTTGTCGCCAATATCTGGATGGGCTTTTTATTATATGGTGCAAATATGTCAGAAAAAGTCGACGGTTGGTTGAAAGCAGATAGTTCTGCCATCGAAGACTTGAAGCGTTCCGTCGCTGAATACCGCGCCAATATTGCGGAGATGCCGACAACGACGACCCTCTTTATGTTAATGGGAATTGCTTTTGGAGGTGTTGGTTTAGCACATTTCGGAGCTGATACGCTTACCCCTTTTATGAAGAATTTTGCAGATACGCTCAATGGTTTGAAATTGAACTCCTTGATGTCTCACTTCTTTTGGTTGATTGTAATTGCGACGACGGTTGGATTAACCCTTTCTTTTACGAAGGCGCGAAAACTAGAAGGCATAGGTGCGTCCACTTGGGGCTCTATTTTTATCTACGTCCTAGTCGCAACAATCGGAATGAAAATGAATGTCGGTGAAATCTTGAATAACTTAGGTTTATTTGCCATCGGTATCATTTGGATGTTGGTACACATCACCGTTTTATTAGTTACTGCAAAAATTATCCGAGCACCTTTCTTTTACGTTGCGGTGGGTAGCCAAGCGAATATTGGAGGAGCAGCTTCTGCACCGGTAGTTGCCTCTGCGTTTAGTCCTTCTTTAGCGCCCGTCGGAGTACTGATGGCGGTGCTAGGATATGCACTTGGCACATATGGTGCGATTATTTGTGCGGAGATTATGAGCGCGATTGCGGCGGCGGGCGGTTAAGCTTTTTAATCGTAAAATCCGTACGTCATAAACATCCCGAATCTTCTACCTAAAGAAAATTCGGGATGTTGCGTTTTATGCAAAAGAGAGCTCGCTTTTTACTGATTTGGTAATTTTGCAATTAAATCATCTCGTAGTCTTGGGGCTAAACTTTCACACTGATTCGTCAAGACTTTCTTTAGTGTGGCAGGGCGTAATTTTTCTTTACTGTGATTTAACAAGACATTTTCCGCACAAACCACTACTTTTTTAAAAGTCTTTTCTGCTTCGGGCAAACGTTCCATCAGTTCTTCCATTTGCTGGTTTTTCTTTAGTTGCTCCAAGGTTTGGTTCAATTCAATAGAAGGCTGGGCACACACGCAAATTTTTTCGGAGAGATAGCGGTAATTGATTTTTCCATCGGCAGAAGTTCCATCTTCTTTTGGTGGCGATTCGCAGCTTGTAGCAACGAAACAAATTAGTAGAATCGAGTAGAAATACCAAGATTGCATAACTTAAGGTTTAAAATTTGGTCTTTTAAAATGATGCAAATATCTATTTTTTAAAACAACTTCAAGAAGTATTTAAGCAGAATGTTGAAAACGAATTGCTACGATCGCAACCTTATCTAGCGTACCACCAACTCATTACCCGTGCGCCGAGTTTCCCTTGTGGCGTATAGTCTTTTTGATTATAACCTTCGCCGCCTTCTAGGTTGGGAAACCATTTCCAAATAAAACCGCCTTGCCAATAAGGCTCTTCCCAAAAAATGCTAAAAAGGGCATCCAGAGCATTGGCTTGCGCTTGCTCATTAATGGGCAAGCGACTAATTTTACCCTCTAACTCCCAGTTTTTACCCGCACAACCGTCTACACTGAGATAACCATATTCCGTAAATAAAATCGGGATTTGTTCTTTTTTATGAAATTTTCTAATTTTTTCAAGGGTGGGTTTCCATGCTTTTTTCAATTCCTTAACAGTCGGTGTTTTGCTTTCCGTCAAAGGAAAATAAGCATCAATTCCCGCGATATCTAGCGCATCCCAAATGGGAAGGGTTTCGTAAGAATCCCAGTTCGCCGCGTACGTAAGTTGACCTTGATACTTTTTACGAATTTCGGCAATGAGCGCCCGCCAGTAAGCTTCTCGCTTGCGCACACCAATCTTAAATTCGGTGCCCACACAAAAAACTTCCACCTCATACGCAATGGCAATATCAAGCATTTCCATAATGTATTTCGTGTAATCCGCTTCCCATTTTTCCCAATCTGCCGCAGTTTCAAAATCTAAACCGCCAGGCCAACTTCCCGGTACATAAACTTGGGGCTTCAACATAATTTTTAGTTGCTCCGCTTTGGCTAAGGCAATCGTTTTTTTAACCCCTTCCGGTCTTTCTCCCCACCATTGATAGTCCGCAATGTTATAGCGCACAGTCGGTTTGCCAACTCGGGTGTAAGCCAATGGTACCACCGCAATCCAATTCGCGTTTATCTGCTTGACGGCAGGCATCGGGTTTTTATTGAAGGGTTGTGGTGGCGCCACAAAATTGACTCCTTTCATCTTCGCTTTTTCCTCGAAGCAAAATGCTGCCACATGAGATTCGGGCGTAGGATTGATTTTTCCAGTATCATTGGTCATCCATCCTAGCAGAAGGAAGAGGCAACTAGTAACTATGATTTTCATAAATAGGGTGCGATTTAAAGTTTGAAATTGTTCGAAAGCACTTAAAGATACTTAGCTATTCTGGAAAAATAATCAAAGGCTGCGGGTCTGGACAAATTTGCTGATACCGAACCAGCTCCTTTTTAGATACAACGCCGACAAAGTCTCCTTCCATATCCAACATATCCAAAATTACTTGAAAATGTAAATGAGGAACCCAGCCTCCATTCTCTTCTCGAGATCCCATCTCCGCAAAATTAGTCCCTTTTTTGATCATTTTTCCTTTTGTTAGCCCTTTTAACGAAGCCTTACTCAAATGCCCATAAAGACAGTAAAATACTTGTCCACTCAGTTCGTGCGCCAGAATAATCGTCGCACCGTAATCCAATATTTGATCATTGTATTTAAAACTATGGACAATTCCATCGAGTGGCGCAAAAATAGGCGTACCAACGGCTGCCCATAAATCAATCCCTAAATGAATACACCGACTTTCTGCACTCGATTCGAAATGTGGACTCGCCTGATAGAGCAAGCGTTGTTCTAAATAACCGCCCATGGCTACTCTGGCTTTTTGTGTTGCTAAGCAATCATCAAGGTACATTTGCAAGCCTTCATAGTGTTGCACTTCAAAGTTTTTGAGCGCAGGATAATCTTGCGCAAGGTGAATGGTACAAACCGCTTCTTTTTTGAAAGTAGCGCCTAAAATCGGGGCACAGTTTACGGACTGCTGGTGAAATATATTCGAGAAAGACATGGTAGGTAATTATTTAAATTGAAACTTTTCTAATGAATCTTTTTAGTAAAAGTCATTTTTTGGGATGAAAAAAGCAATTTATAGAGTGTTTTGTTGCTAATTATCGTATGAAATAAAGTTACCATTGAAAAAATGGCAAAAAAGTTAGTGTTTTAATTTGATGAATTAAATATTTAATACTAATTATCTTATTTTATTTGAATTATTATAATAATTATAATTAATAATTGAAAAATTTGCACTGAATGTCCTTTTTTGTTTAGATTTGTATTATCAAGATTAGCGAAATAGAGAAAAAGTTCTTTATTTAAAATTTGATTAAAATCATGTGAGGTGATGAAACTGGCAGCCATGCCCTCTTGTCTCGAGGGTGGGGAAAC
>CALFBG010000021.1 GCA_937951685.1 uncultured Saprospiraceae bacterium
GTAAAGATTTAAAACATTAAGCTTAATCCTAATACAATTTCTAAATAAAATTTTATTTTTTTTCGCTATAACGCAATAAAGCTAGTTCTTTTCCAGTTTTAAGGTCATATTTATTCACATACAAAATCTTATCTATAGCAGTTATTTACATTTACATTTTTTGAAATCCCAGTTCATTAACCCGTAAATCATCTTGCTATGTCTATACAGATTTTTGCCACACTCGATCATCATAATCCATCTACCACTACTATAAAGTACGGAGCCAAACGCAGGGCATCCAAAAAACGAGGTCCCCCTTATATTTAGGCGCTCTTTACCCCTAGCCTCCTATTCCCCCAAAACCTCCTTTTTCCCCCTTAGTACTTTTAATATAAACACTCAAGTTGTAGAACTGCAATTTTAAGCTTACCCCCAAGCTTACCCCAATTACAAATTCAATACTTGTGTGGCATCCCAAAAGCAACCCCCAACTCCCGAAATTAAAGCAAAGAATTTCCCCCCAGTTCTTTCTTTATCAATTCCATATTGGCCTGGTGAAAGGCAGTCATAATTTTTGGAAATTTATACTGAGCTAATAAAGCCGCCAAATCAAAGGAAATTTCCTTTTCAATCGCAGTTTTGCAATCGGCAAGATAGGCTAAGGAATCTTTTTTTCGTTGTTGAATTTCAGCAGGACTGAAAGCAAGATCTCCGTGTCCGGGAACCAATAATTTTATCTGATGTTGTGCTAAAATTAAATCTACTTTACTTAGCGTGTCTAGGTAGCGTTGGTAGCTATCATAAAGGTAAGGAAACTCCACGTTGGATAAATAATCTCCCGCAATCCAGAGCCCCAATTTTTCTACAATGATGAAAATACCATCAGGGTTATGTCCAGGTGCTAAATAAAAATGCAGCACTGTATTCCCAATTTTCAATTGTTGTCCATCTTCCTTAATGCTATAATCTACTTTTGGATAAACGATCGGATAATCGCGTTCTACGTAGTAAGCATCATCAAAATCTAAAATTCCGGCTAGACTTTTTGCTGGCGTAGGATGCTCAATAAAAGCTTGACTAGCAATTACTTTCGCTTCTGGGAATGCTCCATAACCAATAATGTGATCGTAATCGGAGTGAGTAAATATCAGATATAAACTGCGCGTGCCTTGGATGGCTTGCACCTGTTTTTTGATCGCTTCAATCTCGTGAGGCAACCAAGTTGGATCAACTAAAAAAACAGCATCTTCGGTAGCAAATAAAGTAGAAGTCGTTCGAAAAAGGGCGCTTTCAAAAACCCAAAGCGATGCGGCTTGGTAAATGATCATAAACTAATTTGTGAATCTCTTAATAAGTGCAGCTTATCCCCATTTCCAAAGGTCATCCGTTGCCGTGCCCGCTTTGAGCTTGAGCGTTGCTTTGGAAGTTAATTGCTGGGCTTGAAATTTTTCGATCTTAAACTTTTGCTTTTTTTTCATGATCCTAAGTTTTTGATAAAATTGAAATTATTTTAAATATTTTAAAATAGATCTCAACTAAGATACAAAAAATAAGCGAAGTCGAGCTTAGCTTTCTTTTTCCAAAATCCCTTTCAACTCGTTGAGCTTCATCATACATTCAATTGGTGTCATCCCATTCAAATCTAGTGCGGTTAAGGCTGTTTTTAGGGCTTTTCCAACTTTATCATCTGCTTCAAAAATGCTAAGTTGCATCGGCGAAGCGGGCATCTGCTGCAAGCGTTGCTCAATCTGTGCAGTCGTCGAACCTTCCGCTTCGCTGCTAATGGATTTTCGTTCCAATTCTTGCAAAATGTCTTTCGCCCTTTCAATTACCGTATTGGGCATTCCTGCTAGTTTAGCGACGTAAATTCCAAAACTGTGGTTACTTCCGCCTTCGATTAACTTGCGTAGAAAAATAACTTTTTGTCCGATCTCTCTCGTTGCAATGTTAAAGTTTTTGATTCGTGGAAATTTATTTGCCAATTCGTTGAGTTCGTGGTAATGCGTTGCAAACAAAGTTTTCGGGCGTACGGTGCCGTTGTGGTGTAAAAATTCCGCAATTGCCCAAGCAATCGAAATACCATCGTAAGTACTCGTTCCCCGTCCAATTTCATCCAATAAAATCAAACTGCGATCCGAAATATTATTCATAATGCTAGCCGTCTCATTCATTTCGACCATAAAAGTAGATTCGCCCGAAGAGATGTTGTCCGACGCACCTACTCTCGTGAATACTTTATCTACAATTCCCAAACTGGCCGCTTCCGCTGGAACAAAAGCGCCCATTTGCGCCATCAAGCAAATCAAAGCCGTCTGCCGCAACAAAGCTGATTTACCCGCCATATTGGGTCCAGTAATCATCATGATTTGTTGTTGCTCTTTATCTAAATAAACATCATTAGGAACGTAAGATTCACCAATATCTAAATGTTGTTCAATCACCGGATGTCGCCCCGCTTTGATGTCTATGGCAAAACTATCATTCATCGTCGGTCGACAATACTGATTTTTTTTCGCGACGCGCGTAAAGGAAAGCAAGCAATCTATTTGAGCAATTAAATGAGCATTGTGCTGTACCGGTTGAATGTAGTCCATGATGTCGCTCACCAATCGCAAGAATAATTTTTCTTCAATTCCTTGAATTTTCTCTTGTGCGCCCAGAATCTTAGCTTCCAAGACTTTGAGTTCTTCGGTGATGTAGCGTTCTGAACCCGTTAAGGTTTGCTTTCTCGTCCAGTTATCTGGAATCAAACCTTGATTTTTATACTTATTCGTTACCTCTAAGAAATACCCAAAAACGTTGTTAAATCCAATTTTGAGATTAGTGATTCCGGTAGCTTCGGCTTCGTGGACTTGAATTTCTAGCAACAAATCTTTGCTATTTTTGACAATATTGCGCAATTCGTCCAATTCCTCCGAGACGCCATCCGCGATGACCATTCCTTTTGCCAAGTTGACGGGTGGATCTTCAGGAAGTTCTCGTTCAATTTGTTCGATCAAAGTCATACAAGGGTTAAGCCCATCGGCAATTTTTGCCAAGCCTTTATTACCCGAAGCTGCTAATAATTCCTTGATAGGCAATAAGGCTTGTAAAGATCTTTTGAGTTGCACCACTTCGCGTGGGTTAATTTTCCCCAAGGGTACTTTTGAAATTAGCCGCTCTAGATCACCAATTAAATGAATCGATTTTTCTATTTCTTCGGTCAGCACTGATTCCTCGCTGAAGAAAGCAACCATTTCGTGCCGAGCTTCGATGGCTTCTCTACTTTTTAAGGGTAAAACTACCCACTTCTTCATCAAGCGCGCGCCCATCGGGGAGATGGTCTTATCGAGTATGGAAAGTAGAGGAATCCCCGTTTCGTTAGGACTGAAGATGAGTTCTAAGTTTCGAATGGTAAAACGATCCAACCAAACGTAGCGATCTTGCTCAATTCGGTTGATTCGGTTGATGTGTTGTAGGTTCTTATTTTCGGTAGTAGCTAGATAATGTAAGCAGGCTCCTCCCGCAATTTGTGCAAATCCCAATGCTTCTACCCCGTAGCCTTTGAGGTTCTGCACTTCGAAGTGTCCTAGCAGTTTCTCTCGGGCATAGTCCGTTGTGTAAACCCAGTCTTCTAAGGTAAAAGTGTAATATTTATCTCCTACTTGTTGTTCAAATTCTTTTGCGTTTCCTTTTGGCAACAAAATTTCCGACGGATTAAAACCTTGTAGAAGTTTTTCAACGTAAGCGAGGTCTCCTTCACTCAGTAAAAATTCTCCCGTGGAAATATCCAAAAAGGCAATTCCGTATTGTCCTTTTTTACCAAAAAAAACAGAAGCCAAGAAGTTATTGGAGCGATGATCCAGCAATTTATCATTAATTGCTACCCCCGGTGTAATCACCTCACTCACGCCCCGTTTCACAATTTTCTTTTCTTTGCTCGGTTTTTCTAGTTGCTCACAAATTGCTACCCGAAAACCGCCGCGTACCAGGCGCGGTAAATAAGTATCCATAGAATGGTAAGGAAAACCAGCTAATTCGACGTCCGTCCCACCATTATTTCGCTTGGTCAAAACGATGCCCAACACTTGAGAAGCTTTAACCGCATCTTCTCCAAAAGTCTCGTAAAAGTCGCCTACTCGAAAGAGTAAAATGGCGTCGGGGTGCTTCGCTTTAATCGCACCGTATTGTTGCATCAAGGGAGTAATCTTAGTGCTTTTCTTCTTCGCAGTCGTTTTTTTCGTCAAAACAGATAATTTTTTTTCTCAAAATATGGGTTCGAGGAACCATTCCTTTCCGGGAGAGCATCCACAGCAAAGATAAATTTTTCTTCCAATTTCTACGAATATCTGCAAAAATACGCTACAGGATACACTTTAAAATATGATGCAAGCGATAACTCAAACGTACTAGCGAGTAGCCTAGTTCTACAATTTTTGCAAGGACAAGGCATGATTTTTGGATTGTCGTATAGCAGACAACTATACTTCCCTCCTCCTTGGCGCACATCATTATCAATTTATTACAATATTTTCAAATATGAAAAAAATAACTTTTTTCAGTTTTATCGCAGGTTTTTTACTGTTAGCAACGGCTTGTAAAAAAGACGAAGATACCACCGGAACAGACTTATCCTTGGATAGTGACTTGAACGCTGCGTTGAGTCAAGCGGCTACGAGTGGCAACCTAAGTGAGTTTTTATTGCCCGACAGTGACGATTTTAGCCGTATTCCACAAGATCCGTTAAACCCATTAACGAAAGAAAAAGTAGCTTTGGGTAAACTCCTATACCACGAAACGGGACTTGCACTCGCTCCCATGCAAACAATCGGCACCGGAACCTACTCTTGTGCCAGTTGTCATTTTGCGTCGGCAGGTTTTCAGGCAGGTCGTTTTCAAGGAATTGCCGATGGTGGTATCGGTTTTGGAATCAATGGAGAAGGCAGAGAAAAAGGTGCGCTCTATGCTGGAGATGATATTGATGTACAGCCCTTAAGAACACCGACGACTCTGAATGTTGCGTATCAAAAGAATATGCTTTGGAATGGTCAGTTTGGGGCAACGGGACTGAACGTCGGTACGGAAGCACAATGGACCCCCGGAACACCAATTGAAACCAACAACATGGGTTTTGAAGGAGTTGAAATTCAAGCGATTGCAGGACTTAATGTGCACCGTTTAAAAATTGAGGAAAGCTTTTTAGCCGCAACAAGCTATAAGGCACTATTTGATGAAGTTTATGCCAACTTACCTACCGAAGAACGATATACCAGGATCACGGCAGGTTTAGCCATCGCGGCGTACGAAAGAACGCTTTTGGCGAATCAAGCGCCTTTTCAACAATGGCTCAAAGGCAATAAAGCAGTGCTTACCGAACAAGAAAAACGAGGAGCTATTTTATTTTTCACGAAGGCAGAATGTGCGTCTTGTCATCAAGGACCAGCGTTGAATGCGATGGAGTTTCACGCCATTGGCGTAAAGGATTTAATCGATTGTCCAGAGGAAGTATTCCGAACAGGACCACAAGACAGTGCCAATCTAGGTAGAGGCAGCTTTACCAAACTCGCTAGTGACAACTACAAATTCAAAGTACCGCAATTGTATAATTTATCCGACTCCCCTTTCTACGGGCACGGAAGTAGTTTCAGAAGCATCGCGGCAGTCGTTCGTTACAAAAACGAGGGAATTGCAGAAAACGCGAATGTACCTACGAGCCAATTAGCGGATGAATTTCAACCTTTAGGCTTAAGCCAAGCTGAGATTGATGATATTACCGCTTTTTTGGACAATGGCTTGCGCGATCCTAACTTAAAACGTTTTGAGCCAACGAGTATTCCTTCTGGAAATTGTTTTCCAAATAACGACCCTACTTCGCGGATACAACTCGGCTGCGATTAAACTTGAACACCAAATAAACGCTGATTCAAGCTTGGTAAAGGCTAACTCTTTTGTAAGGAGTTAGCCTTTGTTTTGAAAAAAAAGTGGGTTGTTTCCGGATCTTTAAAACTAAATTTCAAATCTTTAGGGGAATAATGTAAATTTGACGGAGAAGATGTGAATTTGGCGTGTGACTAGTTGACTAAACTTGCGTTTCATGCTTGCTATCTTCGATTCGCTCCGTAAGCTAAAAGCAGTTCTTTTCTACCAAAACCTTACTCCCCTATGCATTTTTTAAAAAGCTTTTTATTGTTGTGTGCGCTGTTGATCGCTTTCGTCGGACAGAGCCAATCACTAACCATTACCGGTAATGTTTTTGACGCCTCCAATCAAGAACCCTTGGTTGGCGTAAGCGTGCAAACTGCAAATTCAGGTGCCTTCACTGATATCGAAGGAAGATTTGAATTAAAACTCTCTGCGGGCGAACACCGCTTAATTTTCAGTTACATTGGTTACCGAGATGTTGAAAAAGTGATCCAACTACCAGAAGACGCGGACAAAGCGTTGAAGATTTTACTGGAAAATAACGTTACCTATCTACAAACCGCCACTATTACTAGTGGTAAATACGAAAAACCCCTCGGAGAAGTAACCGTTTCGATGGAAGTCATCCAACCGCAATTATTAGAAAGTAATAACTCCACCGTAGTCGATGAAGTCTTAGAAAAAGTACCCGGCTTACAGGTGTTGGATGGGCAGCCGAGTATTCGTGGTGGTGCCGGTTATTCTTACGGTGCAGGTAGTCGTGTACTCCTTTTGATTGACGACTTACCGGCTTTGCAAGCAGATGCTGGTTTTCCACAGTGGACGGATGTTCCTGTAGAAAATATTGCTCAAATTGAAGTCATCAAAGGTGCTTCTTCGGCACTTTATGGCTCTTCGGCGATGAACGGGGTCATTAATATTCGTACGGCCTATGCTACTTCCGTTCCCGAAACCAAAATATCCAGTTTCTACCAAGCTTATTTAAGTCCAGCAGACAAAGCCAAACAATGGTGGGATGAAACGCCTTATGCCTTTGGAACTTCCGTTTCACACAAACGCAAAATTAAAAAATTGGACCTCGTAGCAACTGTTTTTGGTTTAAATAGAAATAGTTTTAATCAAGATACCAAAAGAGAATTTTATCGAACCAATCTTGGCTTGCGGTATCGGTTTAGCGACCGACTCGTAGCGGGCATTAGCACTAATTTTAACGCGGGACGCCTCAGTTCTTTTTTCTATTGGAAAAATAGTGGACAGGGAGCACACCAAGCCACTGAATCCGTCATTACCAATACCGAGTTCACGCGTTTCTTCATCGACCCTTTTGTCAACTACACCGACCATAAAGACAATCGGCACAAATTATTGGGTAGGTTGTACAGCACGAACAACGAAGCGTCGAGAAACCAATCAAACAGCTCCGATTTTTACTATGGAGAATATCAATTTCAACGTAAATTCAAAACAATTCCCTTGGTAACTACGGCGGGAGCTGTTATTAACTACGCGAGAACGGAGGCAGAATTATACGGAGACACGACTTACAGCTCCAACAACTATGCTGCTTATTTGCAATTGGATTATCGCTTCTTTGGCAAGCTTAACGTATCTGGAGGCGTGCGATTTGAGAAAAATATCATTCGTAGCCCAGAAGACTTCGGCGATTTTCAAATTCCCAACGGCAAGACGGAAGAATCTAAACCCGTTTTTCGCTTGGGCGCCAATTATCAAGTCGCCAAGGCAAGTTTTGTAAGAGCTTCTTGGGGACAAGGCTACCGTTTTCCAACGATTGCCGAGAAATTTATCCGCACGGATATTGGCGTGCCCATCGTTCCTAATCCAGCCTTAACCTCTGAGACGGGCTGGACGAGTGAAATAGGTTTCAAGCAAGGATTTCGGATTGGGGAGTTTGATGGTTTCATCGATCTCGCTGGGTTCTGGACCGAATACCAAAATATGATGGAATTTAATTTGGAAGGAACCGTTGCTAGTCTTTTTGAGAATAACATTGCTTTTCAATCCAGTAACGTTGGTGATACGGAAGTAAAAGGAATAGAATTAAGTGTAGGTGCTAAAGGAAATCTAGGTGCTTTTGCAAGCACTTTGATCGCCGGCTACACTTTTATTGATCCTAAGTTTAAAGAATTTGATACCAGTGTGAAAGATTTAAGCCTGATTGAAATCAATAATAGCAACCCTACAGTTGGGCAGTTAAATGCCTTTCGCTCCTCGTCCAACGAAAACATCCTGAAATATCGATCCAAGCATACTTTTAAAATTGATTTAGAAACCAAGTATCGTAAAGTTATTTTGGGAATGGCATTTTTGTATAGTAGTAACGTAGAAGCCATCGATGCAGTTTTTGAGAACATTAAAATCAACGCTTTTGTCAGTCAAAGTATCATTGAAGGCTTAGCAGAATACCGCGAAGAAAACAATCAAGGATTTAAAGTTTTAGACTTGCGATTGGGCTATCAGATTATCCCCAAACTCAAGCTGATGGTGATTGCTAAAAATATCTTAAACGAAGAATATATGGTGCGCCCCGGTTTGTTGGAAGCGCCCAGAAATATTACCGCCAGAGTAGATTTTGCTTTTTAAAGCCTTCGACGATCTTTTCATCTTGTGCGCTTATCCCTTTCTCGATTAGCAAATGGAGAAAAGCTTAAAATTTGCTGCCATTTTGGCACATTTCTTTTTAAAATAGCCTATCTTTGCGCCATCTAACTTACAACGGAGGACAATTTTGTCTTTCGGAAGGAGTTCTTGCTAATCATACGGTTGTAAATCAAGTTATTCAAATACAACCTCCAGCGCAAAGTGTAGCAGTGAACCATTTATTTTTAATGCAAATTAATTACGATCATGTACGATGACAATCCGACATTGCAGGGGTTAAACAAAGAGATTGACGAGAGCAAACAAGGAGAAGTTTTCTTTCAGGAGCAATTGTCTAAACCAACAGGAAATAAACATTTTTATATAGAAAGTTATGGCTGCGCTATGAATTTTAGTGATAGCGAAATTGTGGGGTCTATTCTGTCTGAAGTTGGATATGCACCAACACAGAAGATGGAAGAATCTGACTTGATTTTGATCAATACTTGTTCCATTCGAGAAAAGGCGGAACATAATGTTCGGCAACGGCTAAGCGTTTTTAATAAGGTAAAAAAGGAACGCCCTGGCACGTTAATCGGTGTTTTGGGTTGTATGGCGGAGCGCCTGAAGGAAAAGCTCATGGACCAAGAAAAATTGGTGGATATGGTAATTGGTCCCGATGCCTACCGTGATATTCCTAAGTTGGTGCGTAATGCTGAAGATGGCGACAAGGGCATCAATGTCCTACTTTCCCGAGAGGAAACTTATGCCGACATTAGCCCGTTGCGATTAAATTCTAATGGAATCAATGCTTTCATTTCCATTATGAGAGGCTGTGATAATATGTGTTCTTTTTGCGTAGTTCCCTTTACGCGTGGAAGAGAGCGAAGTAGAAATGCGTTTAGTATTGTGGCGGAAGCCACCGATTTATACAACAATGGTTTTCGAGAAGTTACCTTATTAGGACAAAATGTAGATTCTTATAAGTGGACCAATCCAGAAACACAAGCGCTCGTCAATTTTGCACAATTACTGGAGTTGGTTGCAAAGGTTCATCCTGATTTGCGCATCCGGTTTTCTACTTCTCATCCTAAAGATATCACGGACGAAGTATTGTACACCATTGCGAAACACGAAAATATTTGTAATTACATTCACTTGCCCGTTCAATCTGGAAATAGTAGAATCCTCAAGTTGATGAATCGGACTTACGATCGTGCTTGGTACAAAGAACGTGTAGAAGCAATCTATCGCATCATTCCTGACTGTGCCATTTCTTCGGACTTTATCACTGGTTTTTGCACCGAAACGGAAGAAGAACATCAAGATACCTTGAGTATGCTAAACTGGGCAAAATATACGATGTCTTACATGTTTTTTTACTCTGAACGACCCGGAACGAGAGCAGCCAAAAAGTATAAAGATGACGTGGAATTATCGGTGAAGAAAAGAAGACTACAAGAAGTTGTGGATGCACAAATGGCCATGTCTTATCAACTGAATTTAGCCGATATCGGCAAGACTTTTAAAGTGCTTATCGAGGGTACTTCTAAGAAGTCAGACCAAGACTTTAAAGGAAGAAACTCTCAAAACAAAATGCTTATTTTTCCAAAAAAGGGGAACTATAAACCGGGAGAATACGCTTTAGTAAAAGTAACTTCTGCTACTCGCGCTACCTTAAAAGGAGAAATTGTGCAGTAGTTCAGCTCCGGCAATAATTAAACATACAACGCAAAACTTTCTCTTTGATTTTCTAGAGAATCATCTTGGATAAACAAAAAGAAATCAACGCTAATTGAGTAACAAAGCATATGGCGAATCTTCAGACTATAAAACAACGTTTTGGCATCATTGGTAGATCCCCACTCTTGGATCAAGTACTAGGTACTGCCATCCGGGTGGCCAATACCGACCTTACCGTTTTGATTAACGGAGAAAGTGGTGTTGGTAAAGAAGTTTTTTCAAAAATCATTCATTCGCTGAGTGCGCGTAAGCATAATAATTTCATTGCCATCAACTGTGGTGCCATTCCCGAAGGCACTATCAATTCAGAATTATTCGGTCACGAAAAAGGAGCTTTTACAGGTGCCTCAAGTGATCGTAAAGGTTACTTTGAAACCGTTAATACAGGAACCATTTTCTTGGATGAAATTGGAGAAATGCCTTTGGATACTCAAGCTTATCTTTTACGTGTTTTGGAAGTGGGAGAATATATGCGCGTGGGTTCTTCCAAGGTACAAAAGACGGACGTCCGTGTCATCGCCGCAACCAACGTCAACTTGTTGGATAAAATTAAGAAATCTAAGTTTCGAGAAGATTTATATTACCGTCTCAACACCGTTCCGTTGAAGGTGCCTTCCTTGAAAGAACGACCAGAAGATATCAATTTGCTCTTCCGAAAATTTGCACTAGATTTTGCGGAGAAATACCGCACAACACCCGTCCGCTTAGATGAAAAAGCACAGTTATTAATTTCAAATTACAATTGGCCAGGAAATATTCGAGAACTCAAAAACATTGCGGAACAACTCTCTGTAATGTCAGAAGAAAAAGAGATTACTGCTGAAAATTTGATCCAACTGATTCCCAATATTCTCGATCGTAATTTGCCCGCGCTACGAGATAGAGCGGGTGCTGGAGAAAACTTCGAAGAACGGGAGATTTTGTACAAATTGCTTTTTGACATGAAAAACGATTTGAACGATCTCAAATCCTTGGTTTTTGAATTGATTCGCAACAATGACTTGAATATTCCTGATATGCAAGCACTTTTGCCTTTCAAATCGAACAGCACCATTTTGGAAGAAACCGAAAAAGAAGAAAAGTATCACCAGGATTTTAATAAGATGGCTTCGGAACAACCATTGAAAGACACTCCTGAAACTTTCGAAGGTAACAATCGCCCCATTATTTTGAATGCACAACACGGTCCTGCTTTTGATAAAATGGAAGTCGTGGAAGAGAATCTATCCTTAGAAGAAATGGAAAAAGACCTCATTCAGAAAGCACTTAAGAAACATAATGGTCGCCGAAAAGATGCGGCACTAGAGTTGGGCATCTCCGAACGAACCTTATATCGAAAAATCAAATTTTACGATTTGTAATCCTACCAACAACGAAAGTCAATAAGATTCGTTATGAAGTTATGTCCTTAGACTAATACCGCTTAAACAGCTAACAGCAATTAGTCTCCAATACGTTAAAAAAAAGCCATGATTCGACCTTACTTTAACTTTAATCGTTTTCTTAAATATAGCTTACTTTGTCTAGTGCTGTGCAATATGCTTGCTTGCAAATATTCTTTTAAAGGAATTAGTATTAGTGACCAAACAAAGACTTTCTATATTCCTCAATTTATCAACCGTTCGACCAACGTTGTCCCTACCCTAGCTCAAACGTTTACTGAAACCTTGAAGGATAAAATTCGAACGGGAACAAGTTTGACTTACAACGAACTCGAACCAGATATTCAGTTTAGTGGTACAATCATCAATTATCGAATCAGCTCCGTGGCGCCACAACCAGGCGAACAAACGGCTTTGAACCGCTTAGAGATTACGGTAGATGTAAATTATACCGACTTCAAAGAGGAGAAAAATAATTGGCGACAGAACTTCTCCTATTTCAACGACTTTCCGAGTGAACAAAATATCTTAGACGTGCAGGATAATTTGATTGATAATATTAACCAGCAATTGGTTGAAGACATTTTCAATAAAGCATTTACCAACTGGTAAATCAGCAGCTATTTTCCCCATTAAAATAAAAACCTTGGCTTTGTCCGACAAGATCGCTGGCAAAGTTTGCTAAACAATTTATTATTTGTATTTTGAGAGATTAAATATGTATTTAGTCCTATCCTTCCAAACTTAGGATTGAGTACTAAGTACTTTGTAATTATTAAATTGGAATTAGCCTAACACCAGCACTTGACTTACTTGAATCTTTGATGGATTATGAATACTGAAAATTTCACTTATTACTTAAAGAATCCCGCCGCGCTTTATCAAATCACCTATCAGGAGATGAAGAGCATGGTGAAGCAGTATCCTTATTGTCAAAACTTAAGGTTCTTGCTCGTCAAGAAAAGTCAAATCGAAAATCATAAAAATTTTGATAAAGATTTGAATACCGCTGCGACCTTTAGTCCAGACCGGAGTTTCTTTTTCAAACAAATTAAAAAGAATGTTCTTTCTGATCCGGGAGAAGATAGCTTCCGTTTACAAGAAGACTATTTGGAGTTATTGGATTTGAGTAGTGAAATTACTTTGCCGCTCAACGAAACGACCGATCCAGAAGATCAAGTTCACTTGGAAAATAAATTTAGTCTGATTGAAGAGATCGTTCCTCCCGTAACAGAATTGCCCACCACCGATCAAAATAAGTCTTTAGCGGCACAGTTGAACGTGGAAGAAGATTCAGATGCGAAAGCGGAAGAACAAAAAGCTATCTTTTTAGAGGATTTGGTCAAAGACCAAAAAATAACACTCGCACAAAAAAATAATGAGCGCGCCCCGATTCTTATCCCTCCAATAACTCCTCCCGACACGGAATTCGTCGAAGAGATTGTCCAAGTTGAAGAAGAAACACCTTCTGCTGATCCGATAATAGAAGCTCCTTCTCCGGCTACCTCAACTGGCAATTTAGCGCCAGAGGATTTCGATCCAGTGGTTCCTGCCCAAGAAGTAATTGAGCCACAAACAATACAAGAAGAAGTTATTGAAGAACTTCTTGAAGAAGTTTCCGACGTCGAAGAAGAAGATTTAAACGCAATACCAACAACGCCGATCGAAGAAAACCAAGTAGCAGATCTAATCGAGGATGTAATGGACGATTCCATTGAAGAAGTTGCTCCATCCAGCTCCACGGAGCACCCCGAAAGTAAGCCCTCAGTGCCTAATGATACCGTAGAAGAAGGTAGCGTCCTCGAATTCTTAGTGCAACATAATAAGCGGAAAGAGCTCGTCCCAGAAGACGAATCCTTAATGGCAGAGAAACCGGCTGAGCTTTTGCAAGAAAGCGAAGTCATTGGAGAATCAGGAGAAGAGATCGAGCCCGAAATGCCTAAGAAAATTGACGAAATCATCGAAAGCCTTGAAAGTACAGACCCTTTAACTGATCTAACGAACGAAGCACTCCCAACCGAAGCTATTCCTTCGGAAACACCACCTGCCGCAATAGAACCTGAGATGGATGCCGCTCCACCTTCCAAGGAAGATATTCCTTTTGAAACCGTGCCTGCTAACATTTTAGCACCTAGCCCGAAAGATTCTTTCGAAAGTTGGATGAAAAAATATCACGAATCTTCTAATGAGGAGAAAAAGAAAAGCAAGAAAAAAATAAAAAAGAAGAAAAAAAAGGAGAAAGCAAAACGAAAAAAGCAGCAAAACGAAAATCAGCCCAAAACGCTCAAGGAAAAGAAAAAGGCGGAAGATAAGGCTAGTAGTGAAAATCCGATAGCAAGCAAGACGGAGGAGAATGCCGAAAAAAGTATCGAAAAGAACGTCGAAAAGAAAGTCGAACCCTTGCGCATTAAGCGTCGAAAAAGAATACCAAGGCTAAATCTTGACCATAAAAAAGGGGAAAAGAAAGCCCCCGAAGCGGATACTGATGAAAAAAATAAGCCCACTAAAGCAATCAAGCCTAAAAAGCTAAGCGTTACGCTCAAAGAGGCAAAAAAGCTGACCGCAGCGATAAACTTGATTGATCCGTCCGATAAAAAGAAGAAAAAAAAGAAAAAGAAAAAAAAGAAAGACAGATATAAAGATTTGCCAAAGAACATCTTTGAACATCAAGACATCGCTTCTGAAACTTTGGCAGAAATTTTGGTTAAACAAGAGAGTTATGATCAAGCAATTCTCGTCTATCAGCGTTTAAGCTTGATTTTTCCCGAAAAAAGTGCTTACTTTGCAAAAAAAATTGATGCGTTAGAAATTCTAAAGCAACAATAGAGGAGTACTCAGACGCTCCTATAAAGCATTTTTAAATTATCGATTCATTTTAAATAAAAATTACAATTATGCTAACAGCAATGACGGTTTTAATAGCCTTGGTATGTATCCTTTTAATGGGAGCTGTTTTAGTCCAAAACCCTAAAGGTGGCGGTGTTGATGCTACTTTTGGTGGTGGAGCAACGAATCAGATGTTTGGTGCAGCTAAATCAACCGACTTTATTGAAAAGGCAACGTGGTACTTGGCAGCAGCACTCTTTATTTTGTGTATTATCACCACTTTAATGGTTGGTGGTAGTGGCGGCGCAGAAGCCATTGATTTCCCATCGCAACAATAAGCGTATTCCGATACGATCACCAGCATTTAGTTCATGCTTAAGCAGTGATCAATCGTTTTAAATAAAATGGCAATTGAATTGAATTCAATTGCCATTTTTTAGGTACTCCCCTTTCTCCATTCCTTTCTAGTTTTCCCCTTTCAAAATAAGCAAAACCAGCCAGCCAAAACTTTCCCAAACCAAAAGAATCTCTTCACCTGTCAGTTTGGTCTTTTTCTCCTCTAAATGTCAATTTGGCAATCATTTTTATCCTTATCACAAAAGAATCAAAGTCTTTTTGTTACCTTTGCACTCTCAAACTGAAAGTTTGTCATGAAAACGGGATTGGCACAAGAAATGATGTTACTCCTGTGTAAATATGTATAAATTTTCTTTAATGAATCAAAGTCGAAGATTTTAAACATACGTTACTGTATTATTTTTTTTAACAACAATTTATTAAACCAATCATAAAGAATTAAAATGAAGCCGATCAACGACAGAGTAGTAGTAAAACCCGCTCCGGCTGAGGAGAAAACTAAAGGTGGGATTATCATCCCCGACACTGCAAAAGAAAAACCACAAAGAGGAGAAATCATCGCTGTAGGTCCTGGAAAAGACGGTATCGAAATGACTGTAAAGTCTGGTGATATTGTACTTTATGGCAAGTATGCTGGTCAAGAATTGAACTATGAAGGTAACGATTACTTGATCATGAGAGAAGATGATATTCTCGTTATTTTGTAAGCTTTTTTTGAATTGACGCTTTTGATCTGATGATATCCATTTTCACGCTTTTATTAGTCTACTTTTATTAGCCTAAAGGATAACAACATTTTCAAAAGACAACTCAAATCAGGGCTAAGGAGTTTTAATCTTTACTATTCCTTCCCTGTTCTTATTGTTTCATTAAAATTAAAAAAAATCAAAGATATGGCTAAAGAAATTAGCTTTAACTCAGATGCAAGAGCAAAATTAAAATCAGGTATTGATGCCCTTGCGAACGCCGTAAAAGTGACCTTAGGTCCTAAAGGAAGAAACGTAGTTATCCAAAAAAGTTTTGGTGCTCCTACCGTAACTAAAGATGGGGTAACCGTTGCTAAAGAGATCGAATTAGAAGATCCAGTAGAAAATATGGGCGCTCAAATGGTAAAAGAAGTAGCTTCCAAAACGGCAGACCTTGCCGGTGATGGTACCACTACCGCTACCGTTTTGGCTCAGGCGATTATCCATGCAGGTATGAAGAATGTAACTTCTGGTGCCAACCCAATGGATTTGAAAAGAGGAATCAACTTAGCGGTAAAAGCGGTTGTAGCAAA
The DNA here is from genome assembly GCA_937951685.1 of uncultured Saprospiraceae bacterium. Taxonomy (GTDB): domain Bacteria; phylum Bacteroidota; class Bacteroidia; order Chitinophagales; family Saprospiraceae; genus CALFBG01. The sequence continues at coordinate 16,069 of CALFBG010000021.1, forward strand.
CTTAAAGAAGCAGACGGAAGTGATCGGTAACGATATGAACAAAATCCAGCAAGTAGCTTCTATCTCTGCAAATAACGATAACGAAATCGGTACTTTAATCGCAGATGCGATGAAAAGAGTAACTAAAGATGGAGTAATCACCGTAGAAGAAGCAAAAGGTACTGACACTTACGTAGAAGAAGTACTAGGAATGCAATTCGACCGTGGTTATCTTTCTCCGTACTTCGTTACGAACACGGAGAACATGACGGCAGAATATGATAATCCTTATATCTTGATCTACGATAAGAAAATCTCTAACATGACAGAGATTGTTCCTATTTTAGAAAAAGTAGTTGGTGCTGGTCGATCTTTGTTAATTATTGCAGAAGATATCGAAAGTCAAGCATTAGGCGTATTGGTGGTAAACCGATTAAGAGCGAGCTTGAAAGTAGTGGCGGTAAAAGCTCCAGGTTTTGGAGATCGCAGAAAAGCAATGCTAGAAGATATCGCTATCCTTACAGGTGGTACCGTAATCTCTGAAGAGAAAGGCTACAAATTAGAAAATACAGAGTTAGAACACTTGGGTACTGCTGAAAAAGTAACGATCGATAAAGATAACACTACCGTAGTAAATGGTAATGGTACGAAAAAGGCAATCAAGGAGCGTATTACTCAAATCAAGCAACAAATTGAAAATACAACTTCTGATTACGACCGTGAAAAATTACAGGAGCGTTTGGCGAAGTTAGCCGGTGGTGTTGCTGTATTATACGTTGGTGCCGCTACGGAAGTAGAAATGAAAGAAAAGAAAGACCGCGTAGATGATGCGTTACACGCTACTCGTGCTGCAATCGACGAAGGTATCGTTGCTGGTGGTGGAGTTGCTTTGATCCGAGCGATCAAGTCTCTCGACAAATTAGAAGGTGAAAACGAAGACCAAACAATTGGTATCAACATCGTTAAGAAAGCGATGGAATCACCACTCCGTACCATTGCGGAAAATGCAGGTGTTGAAGGTTCTGTCGTTTTAATGCACGTTAAAGCGGCTAAAGGTGCCAAAGGATACAATGCCAGAACAGAAGCATACGAAGATTTGAAAAAAGCTGGTGTTATTGATCCTACTAAAGTAACAAGAATCGCAATGGAAAACGCGGCTTCAATTGCAGGTATGGTCTTAACGACAGAGTGTGTCATTAGCGACAAGCCTCAGGAAGATGCTGGTGGACACGGTGGTGGAATGCCTCCTATGGGTGGCGGAATGCCAGGCATGATGTAAATCGTACCTCAGGGTATGTTTAACTATAATCTTTTAAAAGCTTTCTCAGCAATGGGAAAGCTTTTTTTGTTTTATTGTTTTGATAAACTTAAGGCGATATGCCCGCCAGTAGACCTTCTCAGCGATACTTTAGCGGTTAAGAGTACAATTTCCCCATTCCTTACGTTATCTTTGTAAATAACGAAGGATTAGCTAAAAAGATCATTTGGATTCCGTACAAACTTTCTAGTCATAACGTCTAATAGTCAAAAAATGCAAATTTCATTTTTCCAAAAAATTTGTTTCTTGTTGTGCTTAAGCCTAATTAGCTTTTCGCTACCCGCTCAGATTCATATCAATGAAATTCAAAGTTCTAATGCCAATGGATTAGCCGACGAAGATGGAGATTATCCGGACTGGATCGAATTGTACAACGCTGGCGATGTCGCCGTCAATTTAGTAGACTACGCCATCAGTGATGATGCCGCGGATTTAAATAAATGGCGTTTTCCAGCCATTGATCTTCCAGCAAAAGGTTTTTTACTAATTTTTGCTTCGGATAAAGATCGAAAAACGGGTCCTTATTTACATACCAATTTTAAAATTTCCGCCGCCGGGGAAACACTTTACCTCGTCGATCCTCTGGAGAATATACTACATCAACTCCCCGCCGTTGCGCTTTCCCCCAATGAATCTTACGGTGCTTTTCCCGATGGTGCTGCATTATTTAAATACTACGCATTGCCCACTCCCGGAGCCACCAACCTCGCTAGTACCGCCCTTGAGTTCTCCCACGCCCGTGGTTTTTACACCGAAAATATTAGCTTAAGCATTAGCTGTAATCTTCCTAATGCTGAGATTTACTACACCTTAGATGGCAGTATTCCAAACCTCAATTCCTTACGCTATACCCAAGCCTTAGCGCTAGAAGATCGTTCTTCCGCAGCCAACCAAGTCAGTACCATCCCAACCACGCACGGTAAACCAGAGAACGAAGAAAAATTCCACCACTGGCTTTGGCAAAAGCCAAAAGCGAACATTGCTAAAACCAATATCGTCCGTGCAAGGGCCTATTTAGCCACGCAACCCGTGAGTAAAATCTATTCCAATAGTTACTTTATTTTTGCGGAAGGGGCAGATCGTTATCCTTATCCCGTCATTTCTATAATCACCGCACCGCAAAATTTATTTGATGAACAGACAGGAATTTACGTCCCTGGTGTGCTGCACGATGCCAATAATCCAGAATGGACGGGCAACTATTTCCTACGAGGTAGCGACTCCGAGCGCCCTGCTCACATCGAATATTTTGAAAACGACGGTAGTATTGGCTTTCACCAAGATGCGGGTGCCCGTATTCATGGCGGCAATACCCGAGATGCCGCACAAAAATCGTTGCGCATGTACGCCCGCAAAAGCTACGGTCAAGAACATTTCAACTATCCCCTTTTTCCTCGACGCCCCGCACAAGCTCAGTTCGAAAAATTCATTATTCGTAGTTCTATTACTTGCTGGAATAATACCATTTTCAAAGATGCACTCTCCCACCAAATCGTCAAAGACCTTAATTTTGACATTCAGGATTATCGTCCGGTGGTTTTATTTTTAAACGGAGAATACTGGGGCATGCAAACCTTGCGGGAACACAATGACGAACGCTATTTGGGGATTTTAAATAACTTAGACAAAGATAGTATTGAAATTATTGATGCTTGGAATAGTTCCGATCAACCAGAATATGAAGCTTTCAAAAGTTTTTATAGCAACGAAGATTTGAGTTTAGCGGCTAATTATGCGATTGTTGATCAAACGATCAATTTAGCAAACTACATTGATTATCAAATTGCTGAAATTTACTTTGCTAATTTGGATTGGCCTGGTAATAACTTAGAACGGTGGAAACATCAAAGCGCTGGTAGTAAGTGGAATTGGATCTTTTTCGATCTTGATGGTGGCTATTTTGATCCTGAGATGAATACGCTCGCTTATGCCCAAGCGGAGAATAGTAATCACTGGGCCAATCCAGAACCCACTACCCGACTCTTTCGAAAATTGATGCAAAACGAAGATTTTCAAACTCGCTTTGCCAATCGCTTCGCCGAATTATTAAATACCACTTTTCATCCAGAGCGGGTTTTACCTTTAATTGATGCGTTTACCGAAACATACATTGCGGGTATTGAAGAACACATTGAACGGTGGAATTTTCCGGCCAGCAAAAGTCAATGGTTAAATGATATCTCTGGCACATTAAAATATTTTGTAGTAAACCGCACTTGTCATCTACAAGATTATTTGATGGAAGATTTAGACATTGACGTTTTTAGTCCACAATGCTTTGAAGACACTAACGAGATTGGCCGCTTAAAGATTTATCCAAATCCGTCGGAAGGACTTCTACAAATAGAATTACCCGCAGCAAAAACGAGTAGTGAGGTGGTAGAAGTTTACAATAATTTGGGACAACGAGTTGAGCAGTTTCTACTCACCACAAATTCTTTAGCATACATCGACTTCAGCAATTTTCCAACTGGAATGTATTACTTGCGGCTAGTTTCCAATCAGCAAGTCGAGAAATTAATTATCCACTAATGGAGCTTGTTTAACTTCAAAAAAAATAGCTCGCCAAAATGAAGCTGACGAGCTAAGGTTTATTTTTTAAACTACTATATTTTATTCTTTCGCTGGTGGCGGTGTCGTTAGAATGCGCTCCATTAGCTCATCCAATTGTTCTGCTCCGATCCGTTTTGAAATAATTTCTTTCTTTTCGTCTAATACAAAAATCTGCGGAGTCGTTCGTACGTCGTAGGTTATTTTAAATTTAGACTTAAGGTAAGGATCAACCACATTAATCCATCTCGTCATTCCCTTCTCTTTAATCATTTGTGCGCAAGCAGGAACTTCCTTATAAGTTCTGGTACAAACCGCAAACACTTCTACCCCACGAGGTTTAAATTTATCATAAAACTCAATCAACTTAGGCATAGACTTCTTGCAATGACCGCAATCTGGGTCCCAGAAAAACAGGACGGTGTAAGGCGATTTGACTTCGTGCAAAGTCATCATACCTTTCGTTTTAACCCTATGGTGTGCATTTTCTTCGTCTTTTGCTTTAATGGTTCCTTCCACGTCCAACAATTGCATATTAATATCTGGTGCAATTTTACCAACCAAAATGGGAATCAAGGTTTTAGCATTTTTGATAATCTTGTTGAGCTGTTCTTCTTCCGTCCATTTTGCTTTTCCGGTCATATAATATTTTTCAACGATATGCACATACAGCGCGTCCATCCCTACGATCTTTGACTTCGCTGCTTCGTTTAAAAAATGTACGACGTAGTATTTAAAAGATTCTTCGCTGGGCGAAAGCAAATCCAAAACATAATCAACAGCAATTGCTACTGAATCAGGGTGCTGCAAGGTCATTTTATTGACATAATAATCAATTCTACGGTGTAAGCCCGGACTACGTAACATTGCAGGATTGCCCATTTCGTAATTATCGAACCAGTGTTCCTTATAAAATTCAAAATTCTTTCTTTTCAGTTCATCCCCTTCTAGCTCAAACTTAGGTGCTTCTGGTTCCACCCCAGACTTGATCATCATCTTCGTTACGCTACTATTTGGATCATTGCCAATCAATTTCCGTTGTCGATCTCTCACCACCTGGTTGATTGCTTCCATCTCTTTTTCTAAAGCCGGTTTGTCCGCAGCACTCGCCTCCTCTATGCGTTTTTTTAAGGCTTCTCCTTTAATTCTTTGTGCGCCCAAAAACTTGAGGTAATCGTAGAATAACTTATTGTCTGCCGTATTTTTTGATTTAAATCCATTGACGGGATCTTTCACATCCGTTTCCACCGTAAAATGTTGTTCCCCTTGGTTAATCATCACTTGTAGAAACTGATTTTCTGGTGGCATCACGATCAAGTAAACCCCCGGTTCTAGTGCTTTTTCGCCCTTAAATACAAAATATCCGTTGGGATTTAGTTGCACCGTATCTTTGATGTATTGCTTATCACCATAATAATTTGCCAACAAGATTTCAGGTTCGGTAAAACCATTTAATTTTACTTTAATTTCATATCCATCTTGTGCCAAAAGAAAATTGCCTACCAAAAGTAGGGAGAGAGAGAGTAGTACTGTTCTTAACATAAGTATTTTAAGTTTAAAAGCTCGATACCGCACCTTGCATTTCATCAATAATATACAATAATATATAAATGCCCAACGCTAAGCTTTCAGCGCAAATAACGCTCCATTTTAGATTTTAAATTCTTTAATTGCTCCAATCAATCTATCCAATTGAAAGCTTGTCTTTACCTTCCTAAAACTACTTTCGCATAAGCACTATTGTACGATCGTATTGAAATGCAAGACAATTAAATTTTCCTTAACAGTCGGCGTATCCTAAACGTAGTTACGAGGCACTTTCAAAGGAAAAAATACATCAGCAAAAATAACCAAACTGTTTTGCAAAAACTAGGTTTAGGGCCAGAACTTGCAGCCTTTGATAAAGAAGAACGTCCTGTGTGTAGGATACACGACAGGACGTTCTAACTTACCATTTCTTAAAAACGCTACTGAGTTATTTCTTCAAGCATTAGTTTTTACTAATTATTTGTCTTTTTAGCCTTTTCGAGTTCCGCTTTTACTTTTTCTAAAGCCGCTTTAGCCGCGCTTAGTGCTGCCTGCGTAGATTGAAGTTGCTGAGCGGCGGCATCATTTTCCTGTTTGGCTTGATTCAACGCAGTTTCTTCCGCTTTGCGTTTTCCTACTAAAACAGCTTGCTCTTCTTTAAATTTAGCACGTTCCATTGCAATTTTTTCGGCAGTATCTTCTTTTATTTTGGTAATCTGTTGGGTAGCCTGTTGCTTTGCCGCGTAGACGGCATCGGAAGCTTCTTTTTGAGAAGCGCTAATTTCTTCTTGTGCGAGTAACCTTGCTTTTTCTGCATCCGTTAAGTATTGCTTCTTTTTTTCGGCAACGTCCGCGCGAATATCCGCTAGTTCTTTATCCGTTTTAGCTCTTTCTGCGGCGACCTCTTCGGCAGATTTAATTTTAGCCGTTTCTACTTCCTTGGCGTAAGCTGCTTTTTTATCTTCTGTTTCCTTTTTAACGATTGAAATTTCCTCCACGGCTTGTTGCTTCGTTAGCGCAACTTCCGTTGCCGCTTCTTCTTTAACTTTTGCGACTTCGCTTGCTGCTGCTTCTTTCGTCTTCAAGATACTCAAAGCCGCTTCTTCCTGCGCTTTGGCCATCCGTTCTTTTGCCAGTTTGATTTCGTTGGCGGCTTGCTGTTGGGTTGCCCCAATTTCATTTGCTGCATCTTCTTTCGCTTTTGCGACACTATTCGCCTGAGCTTGTTTTTCGGTAGCAGCCTTCTCTTTTTCTTGCCGAATCATTTCTGCGGATTCTGCTTTAATCTTAGCTACCGCTTCAGCCTCGTTGCGTTTTGCTGCTGCAATTTTATTAGAAGATTCTTGCTCCGCTAAGGCTTCTTTTTCTTTTGCCGCAGCGATGGACTTTGCTACTTGTTCTCGAGTCAAGGTCAATTCGCGCGCAGCTTTTTCCTTTGCCGTCATCACCTCTTCGACGGTAAGTTCCATGACATTTTTTTCGTTAGCTTTAGCTGCTGCAATTTTGGTTGCTACTTCTGCTTGAATCGTTTTAATTTTTTCTTGTGCTAAAGTTTGTGCTCCTGCAATTTCCTTTCCGTACGCTTCTTTGGCCGAAGCAGACTTAGCATTTGCTTCCTGCACTCTGGTAGCTGCTTCTAGTTGTGCTTTTCCAATTTCGGCAGCCGCATTTTCTTTCGCCTTTGCTACTTCTGCGGCAGAATTTTTCTTTGCTAAAGCTTCTTTTTCCTTTGCGGCAGCGATAGATTTATTGACCTCTTCCTGAATGCGAGCGATTTCGGCGGTTGCTTTTTCTTTGGCGGCACGTACGTCTTCCGCTATTTTTTCCTTTTGTACTTTTGCTTTTTCATTCGCAGCGGCAACTTTTGTGGCCGCTTCTTGATTGATTTCTGAGATCGATTGCGACGCCCGTTCCCTTGCGGCAGCTACATCTTGGGCCGAAGCCATTTTTTCTTTTTCGGCGATTTCTTTCGCTTTGGCAATTTCGGCGGCAGAATTAGATTGTGTTGAACTAATTTCAGCGTTTGCCTTTTCCTTTTCCGAAGCGACTTGTTGTTTCGTTTCGTTAATTGCTTCCGACGCACGTTGCTTTGCTTCCGCTACGGCGAGCGCCGAATTTTCTTTTTCTTTGGCGGCAGTTTCTTTAATGGCAGCGATTTCACTAGCATTAGATTCGGATAAGGTTGCTTTTTCCTCTGCAGCTTTTCTTCTAGCTTCCGCTACGCCGAAAGCAATCTTTTCTTTTTCTAAAACCGCGTTTTCTTTTAATTGGGCAATTTTTTCCGCAGTTTCTTCCTTTACACTCAAGATTTGCTCCGAGGCTGTTTTTTTGGAATTGACGACATCTTCTGCTGTTTTATTCTTCTCCGTCTTGGCCGCTTCTCTAGCATTAGCAATTAGCGTTGCCGTTTCCGAGCGAATTTTATCTAGCTCTAGCTTGGAGTTTTCCCTCGCCGAGGCGACTTCATCCGAATACTCTATTTTAGCTTGCTCCAGTTTCTCTTTGACCACTTTAATTTCGGCGGCTGCTTTATCCCGAGCAGCAACAACTTCTTCTGCCGACTTAAGTTTCGCATCTTGTACTTCTTTTGCCGCATTTTGGCGAGCTTCCTCTACGTTTAGATTAATTTTTTCAATCTCCGTAGAAGCTTTAGATTTGGCATCTACGACAGACTGTGCTACTTCTGAATTCGATTTTTCAATTTCTTCCGAAGACTTCTTTCTTGCTTCTAAGACCTCTTGTGCGTATTCCGTTTTCTTAGCTTCGGCTTGTTCTCTAGCAATCGCTACTTCATCTTGTAAATTCTTTTTGATTTGTTCGGCTTTATCTCTTTCTAGTTGAATTTCTTCTTTCAGTGCCGCTTTCGTTTCCACCAATTCCTTTCGCAAAGCAGCTAATTCTTCGTCGTTGAGTAAGCTAATATCAGCGATTCTTCGTACGCCGCCACCAGAAGTAGCACTAATTGGTCTACCACCACTTGAGGTTTTAGCTCCCCCACTAGACGAGAGATCATTTCCGCTCAAAGCGACATTTTTGACCTTAGATTTATCCAGATTCGAGTTGAAACAATTTGCCATTTTTTGAAAAACGGCTTGTCGACTTGGATTCACCGAAAACTTAAACATTTTATTGGTGATATTATTCTTTAGATAAATGGTGCTGATCCCCGTGGTTGAGAACCATTCCATGGCCGCAAAATCCAATTGTAGCACATTTTGGTGAACGGGCGTTCCTCCTTGCTTAATTACTTCTCCCATTTCGATAAAACGGTAACTTTTTCGCTTATTGGCTTTATCCATGAAGACGACCTCATCATCTTGGTTGAACTCTACCCCACTCGTAGAAAGTACTTTGGCCATTACACCTTTATTATCGGTATAGAAGGAAATACTATAGCTATAATTACCCCGCACGACTAACGTCTGCTGCTCGGTCTTTAGCACTTGCGTATTTCCAATTTTCTTATTGGTTTCAATGAAAGAACCACACCCTTGTGCGGATGCCGTAGGATTGATTACCAAAGTAAAAAAAAGAGAAGAGAATAAGATCTTAAAAAGCTGCCTCATGATTATTCGATTTATTACACACAATATAAATATTATAATTGAACCAAAACAATAATATTATAGGTAAAGAACCTATTTGAAAAAATATGATTTGGAGACGAGTAACTAAAGGGGGCGATTTTGATCCGTTTTGATCTAGGATTGTAGCTACTTTTATTGGCTTGAAAATGAGAATTACGCTAGAAACGCTCGTTTCTTCCCTTAAGTTGTTCCGCTCGTTAAATATTTATAAAAATAACTATACAAAATCGGTTTTTAAGCCTAGTGAGCAGTAGCAAACAGACATTTTTAGATAATTTTTATAAAATCGGCTTTATACGGGGCTGAACATTCTAATAGCCATCTTTAAAACGTCTAATTCGGTCGTTTTGCTGCCAATAAATATAAGATTGCCATTCGAATAGCTACGCCATTTTCTACCTGTTGGAGAATAATCGACTGGTCAGAATCAGCCACGTCGCTAGTGATTTCTACTCCGCGATTAATAGGACCAGGGTGCATGATTACCACTTCAGAGTTGAGCTCATTCAAGAGCTGTTTATTCACACCAAAGTACCGTGCATATTCTCTCAAAGAAGGAAAGTATTTAATATCTTGACGTTCTAATTGAATGCGCAAGATATTCGCAACGTCACACCATTCCAAGGTCTCTCGAGTATTGTAAGAAACTTCCACCCCCAGTTTAGCGATATGTTTAGGAATTAACGTTGGCGGTCCGCAAACGCGCACGGTAGCGCCCATTTTTTGTAAGCAATAGATATTGCTCAATGCTACTCTAGAGTGTAAAATATCTCCGATAATGGCAATTTTTTTCCCGCGCAAATCGCCAAGTTGCTCTCGAATCGAAAAAGCATCTAATAACGCTTGGGTTGGATGTTCGTGGGTTCCGTCGCCAGCATTGATGATATTGGCGTCGATGTGGCGAGCCAGATAGGCCGGCGCGCCAGGTGCAGGATGGCGCATTACCACCATGTCCACTTTCATGGAAAGGATGTTATTCACAGTATCCAGCAGGGTTTCTCCTTTTTTGACGGAAGAGGAAGCTGCAGAAAAATTGACGACATCCGCAGAAAGTCGTTTTTCGGCCAATTCGAAGGAAATTCTAGTTCGGGTTGAATTTTCAAAAAAAAGATTAGCGACGGTGACATCACGAAGGGAAGGTACTTTTTTAATGGGCCGATTGATAACTTCCTTAAATTGATCAGCCGTTTCGAAGATTAACTGAATATCAGCTGGCGTTAGGTATTTGATGCCTAAAACGTGCTTGGTACTGAGTTGCGTATTGGTCGTCATATTAAGTTTAGAATTAATCTTCGAAGTTGTTGGATCAAAATTAACTACGGCGCTACGAGCGTTGCTAAATAGACTTTATACTTTTAACCTATTTAACCTTATTTGAAAAAAGCAAGATGCGATCTTTGCCATCAATTTTCTCCCACTCCACTTTAACGTAAGCCTCATCCAACGCATCCACCGTTAATCCCGTATAATCGGCTTGAATGGGAAGATGTCGATTGAAGCGGCGATCCACCAAGCTTAATAATTCCACTTTTTGGGGTCGACCATAATGTTGCAGTGCGGTCAGCGCCGCAACGATGGTTCTGCCCGTGTAGAGCACATCATCCACTAAAATTACTCTTTTACCTTCCACTAGAAAATCTAACTCGGTGGCATTCGCTACCAGAGGTTTATCTCGCGTGCGGAAATCATCCCGATAAAAGGTAATATCCAGTTTCCCGTATTCGATTTTGGAATCTTTCAAGATGGTTTCTAAGCGTTCGTGGATTCTATTGGCAAAGAGTACCCCACGGTGTTGTACCCCGATTAAGCAGGTATCTTCAAAATCGCCGTAACTTTCGATCAACTGATGACAAAGTCGATCGATGGTAAAGCGAAATTGCTCTTTCTCAAGAATGGTTCTTCCTTTATTCATGATGGCTGCAAATATATCTATTCTAGAGAGTATTGGCAAAAAAGAAGCAAATTAATCTCAAGTAAGTACCAAGACAAAATTATTTTGCCATCAAATTGTGTTAGATTTTGATCCGTATTGAGGCACGAAAGCCTTCCTAATCCTTTGCTTAGAAAGGCTTAGAAAAACGAAGAGGTGGGTCGAAAGATGAGGCAAGTTAATAAGTAAAATAATTTGTATGGATACTTAGGTGCGGAATTAAGTAGGTTTACCGAAGTTATTTTAAAATACAGCCCAAAACGAAAGCGTCTTGGAAATTCTTATCCCAAGACGCTTATTAAGTACCAAATATCTTTATCGTAAACTATTTCTTTCCTTTTTTAGCATTAAAGCGATCTTTGAGGCCAACCGTTTGGTTAAATACTAAATGTTCCGCACTAGAATCCGTATCTACACAAAAATAACCTTTACGCATGAATTGCAAGCGCGTTCCTGGCGTTGCCGTTTTCAAACTAGGCTCTACGTATACTGCATCCAAAATCGTCTGAGAAGCTGGATTGATAAAATCTTTAAAGTCCTTCTCTTTATCTTCCAAAGGATTGGGTACTGTAAATAAGTTATCATACATCCGAACTTCTGCTTGGATGGCGTGCGGAATACTCACCCAGTGAATGACGCCTTTCGATTTAATGCCGCTTTCGTCTGCACCACTTTTAGAATTTGGATAATAGCTGCAATAAACCGTCGTAATTTCTCCCGTGGTTTCATCTTTGTCGAAACTTTCACAATGAACAATGTAGGCTCCTTTCAAACGAACGTTTCTACCAATATCCATCCGATAAAACTTTTTCGGTGCATTTTCTAGCACATCATCACGTTCCATGTAAAGCTCTTTACTGAATGGAACTTCCCGAGTACCACCATTGGGATCTTCAGGATTATTCTCCAATTGGAGCATTTCTGTTTTGTGCTCCTCATAATTGGTAATCACCAATTTAATGGGATTCATGACTGCCATTACGCGCGCCGTTTCTTTATTTAAAACTTCTCGCACGGACGCTTCTAGGAGCGACATTTCGATCACGTTATCTCGTTTGGCAATTCCTACTTTATCGCAGAACAAGCGCAGTCCCGCTGCCGGATAGCCTTTTCTCCGCATACCACTAATGGTAGGCATCCGAGGATCATCCCAGCCCGTTACGATATTTTCTTGAACCAATTGTAGCAATTTCCGTTTGGAGGTAATCATGTATTCGACGTTCATTCGTGCGAACTCAATTTGCTGCGACGGAAAAATTTCTAGTTTTTCGATACACCAGTTGTACAAGGGGCGGTGATGGATAAATTCTAAGGTACAAAGCGAGTGCGTAATCTTTTCAATGGAGTCAGACTGTCCGTGTGCAAAATCGTACAAGGGATAAATGCACCATTTGTCTCCGGTACGATGATGCGTTTCGTGCTTAATCCGATAAAAAACAGGATCGCGCATCAACATATTGGGCGACTTCATATCAATCTTTGCGCGCAAAACTTTTGAGCCATCCGGAAAATCACCCGCTTTCATTTTTGCAAAGAGTTCTAGGTTTTCTTCGACGGAGCGACTACGAAATGGGCTATCCACGCCTGGTTCGTTCGGCGTACCTTTCATTTCTGCAATTTCTTCCGGCGTAGAATCATCGACGTAAGCGAGTCCCTTTTTGATTAAGGTTTGTGCGAAAGCATACATTTGATCAAAGTAATCACTAGCGTATAATTCTTCTGCCCAAGTAAAGCCCAACCACTCAATATCTCGTTTGATGGCATCGACGTAAGCCGTTTCCTCCGTAGAAGGATTCGTATCATCAAAGCGTAGATTGGTGGCGCCGTTGTATTTTTGAGCGATGGAAAAATTTAGGCAAATCGCCTTGGCGTGTCCGATGTGCAAGTAGCCATTCGGTTCGGGCGGAAAGCGCGTCAGTACTCGCTTATCATTTTTACCACTTCTAAGATCCTCTTCAATAATTTGTTCGATAAAATTTAAGGATGCTACTTTTTCTGTACTCATTATTTTTGAAATTCGAGCTGCTACCGTTTGTAATAGAAACGGGTAGAAACATCGGTGAAAAATTGACTTTTAAAATGTACTTGTACTATTACGTCCAGCGTTTTACATTCGTTTGGGCATTTCAATGCCTAGCAATTGCATACTCGACTTCAATACTTGTGCCGTCGTTTGGCTTACCGCCAATCGAAATGCTTTTGCTTCGGGCGATTCTGCTCGCATGATTTGGTGATCGTGATAAAATTTATGATACAATTTCGCCAAATCATAAGCAAAGCTAGCAATAATTGATGGATCGTACTGTTCCGCCGCATTTTGAATCAAACCAGGGTAACTATGTAGGGTAATTAAAATCTCCTGCTCCACCGGTTTAATATCTAAGTATTGTGCCGCTAAGGCTATATCAGCTTGTCCTACTTTGTGTAAAACGGCTTTACTTCTTACGTAAGCATTTTGAATATAAGGTCCTGTATTCCCTTGCATATCAACGGATTCTTTGGGGTCAAAAACCATGCGTTTTTTCGGATTGACTTTAACGATGAAATACTTTAACGCTGCCTTTCCTATTTGCTGAATAATTGCCGTTTGTTCTTCCTCAGAAAATGCGCCGACGTCACCTCTTTCTTCCGTTCCTTTTCTAGCCTCTTCAATTACTTCCGCGATCAAATCATCCGCATCGACTACGGTGCCTTCTCGGGACTTCATTCTTCCCGTAGGAAGATCAACCATTCCGTAAGACAAATGATGTAAACCAGCTGCGTAAGGCTCTCCCAATTGCTTTAAAATTTCGAATAAGACCTGAAAATGGTTATTCTGCTCGTCACCGACCACATAAACGACTTTATCCATGCCGAAGTCTTCGTATCGCAATCTTGCCGTCCCGATATCTTGAGAAGTATAGGTAGAAGTACCGTCACTTTTCAATACCGTTTTGACACCTAATTTCTTATCTTCCAAGTCAATAAAAACGCGCTTACCTTCTTGTTGAAAAACGTCTTGGTCTAAGCCTTTTTGAATCATATCCTTTCCGAGCAGATAAGTATTAGATTCGTAGTATAACTTATCAAAACTCACGCCGAGTGCATTATAAGTCACCTCAAAACCTTCGTATACCCAATTATTCATTTTCTTCCACAAGGCGACTACGGCAGGATCGTTGGCTTCCCACTGTAGTAATAAAGCTTTGGCTTCTTTTCCAAGAACGCTATAATCGTTAAAATATTTGTCTTTGTAGCTTTTGAAAAAATCCGCCGCACTTTGTCCTTCTTTTCCCAGTTCTGCAAAAACTTTTTGCCCCACAGCGGTGTCTTGCCAAGCTGCGTATTCTGCTGCAATTTCCTTAGCAAAACGCACGTAGTAGCTTCCGACAAATTTATCACCTTTTGTATTCGTGGAGGCGGGCGTAGCTCCATTTGCAAATTTTTGCCAAGCCAACATTGTTTTACAAACGGCAATTCCTCGATCATTGACTATTTGAGATTTGATGACTTTATAACCTGCTTTTTCCAAGATTTGGGTACAAGCCCAACCCAGTAGAATATTTCTAACGTGACCAAGGTGCAAAGGTTTATTGGTGTTCGGAGAAGAAAATTCTACCATAACCGTTGAATTTTTTGCTGCACCTTTACCGAAGTCCTCTTGCATAGCAACGTTCAATAAAAACTTATTCCAAAAGCTTTTATCTAGCACTAAATTGAGAAAACCTTTAATGACATTAAAACTGGTCAGCTCCGGTAGATGTGCTACCAAATAATTACCAATATCATTAGCGATAGCTTCTGGCTTCTTTTTGGCAACTCTGGTGTATGGAAAAACTACGACCGAAAAATCTCCTTCGTACTCTTTGCGGGTCGTACTAATATTTACCTGCGCGGCGGCGGTGTCATGATCGTATAGTGATTTGACGGCAGCCACTACTCCATCCTGAATGCTGGTGGTAATATCGGTTACTGGTGTTGAAGGATTATTCATCGTCTAATTTTTAATAGTTTTTTTGACAAGGTTCGTGTTCCAAAGTTAAGGGTACTTTTCAAAATTTGATTCCTTCGGCGAAGGATTGACAAATTTGGTTTGCGGTAAAGCTTCCTGTGGTTTAAAATTTGCTCAAAATTGAGCTTTAAACCAAGCTTTTATGATCCGGAGTACATTGTAATCTAAATTACTGTGTACTGAGTGCTACTGCCGCAAAGTTAATTTTTTTTCTGTAAATCTATAAGGCATTTGGAGAAGTTCAAGTGTTCTAGATTGTATCGTATCTCTCCTAAACCATCGAATAGTTCATTTAATTCCATTTGATTAAAAAAATGTACTAAACCGTTTTTAAAATAAAAATGGTTTCCTTCGTCAATACAAAGGAAACCATTCTCTCTTGGTCGTTTCTCTTTGTTTAATGAATCACTAAGCGTTGTTGTTGCATTTGAGCTTTTTGAACGAGCCGAACCAAGTAAACTCCTTTCTCCAAATGAGCAATATTGATCGCCCCTCCACGGTAATTTTCCGATAAAATTAAACGGCCCGTCAAGTCGTAAAGTTCAACGTTTCCGGCAAGTTCGGCGTGCGTTTCATTTTTCAAGAAAATGTGAGTACTCGCAGGATTAGGGAAAATTTCCATATCGGAAGTCTTCCAATCTACAGAAACAGCTTTTGAATAAGTAGCCGTTCCATCAAAATCAACTTGCAGCAAGCGGTAATAGTTTGCCCCTGCCACTGGTGTGCGATCTAAAAAGTTATATTGCTGAGCAGTAGTAGTCGTTCCTTTTCCTGTTAACTTGCCAATTGGCGACCAAGATTTTGCGGCTGTACTTTTCTCTACTACGAAATGGCTATTATTGATTTCAGTAGCGGTACTCCAATCCAACCGAATATCGTTTTCTTGTGCGCGCGCAGTAAATGCAGTCATCTCGATGGGTAATTCAACTCCTGCGGTAAACTCGTAGGGCGCACCACCATTATTATTCAAATTCAAGCTAAGCATATCGTTCGCTACTTCTCCGTTAGTAGCTACTTCTGCGGCAATCGCTGCGGCATTGATCGGAGCACTGTAAACGTAATATTTAACGGTAGTTCCTTCTGCGACGCCTGGAATTTGAGCAGTTCCCATGCTCCCTACTACCGTAAAATCAACTAGGGTGGAATTTGCAAAATCATCCGTAGAATAACGTAAGATGAGATTTTCTCCCACTGCGGGTGCTGTCGCTGTGGTAGCCGTAATCGTAACCGGAACGTTCGCATTAGGATCGCCAGCGGGTAAGGCGGTGACACTTGAGATTGTTGTTGGCGCAAAGCTAGTTTCTAAGAGTGCCATAAACTGATCCGCTGTTCCAGCGTAATTGGTAACATTGAAGGTATAAGTATTTCCGGAAGTGATTGCGGGCAAATAACCAGATGCACCTCCGAAGCCAGAATTGTACCGTGCGGAACTAGCCTCCGTAGCAGGATTAATCGTTGTGTTGAAACCACTAAGCGTTGTGGGAAAAGTATAGGGTCTCCAATTTTCAAAATAATTCCCCGTCGCAAACTCCCAGATTCGGGAATCGACTCCCGCATTCGAAGTAGCCGTCATCTGTACTTGTCGGAATGCACCAAGATCCGTTAAATTATAGGTCTGGTAAAGCCCATCTGGCAACATTGTTCCGATAAAGGTAGGTTGGGCGAAAGTCGCAGTGGAAAAGGATAGAAAAAATAAGAGTAGCAAATTTCTCATGTGATTAAAGTTAAGGTCAATTGAATGGATTTTGATTTTAATGCTATGGCTAAGAAGCTTGTTTAAAACGAGGCTTAACAACTCCTTTTAAAAGTTACTCCATTTTTATTTTAGCTTCGCAAAAAAAGTAAGTTTAAATAGTTCATTTATCTTTAGCTAAGCAGAGCGGTAGTGTGATCAATGAGTAGGTTTTATCTCGTCTATTACCTATCCAACAGGATAACTTAATTTAGCTTTCCACTAAGAAGTAGTATGCAGATTACACAATTTAATGCTCTATTTCGAGATGAAGTTAAGGTAAAATGCCTGAATATTCAAAAAAAATCCCCCAAACCATTCCTCTACAATGTAGCTACCTCGGAGGTTTAAAGCTAAAAACCACTAAATATGTCATTTTAACACAAAGTAGCAATAAAATAGGAATAAAAAATAAGGGTAGGTAGCGAGACAAAATAGCAATCTGAGGAGAAAACAAAATCAGGCGCGCGGGTCAACTTTGGTCAATTTCACTTTCCCGGGGGTACAAGTGCTAAAGGAAGTTTTTCCTTGCCAACGACCTTCTAAGGTAATTTTCTCGTTTTCGACTTGGTAGGATAGAAATAATTGTCGGAGGCACCACTCCATTCCGGGATGTTCTCGGTGCCCGATAATTTTGATATCTCGTAGGTAAATCTCGGAATTGTTACGAATGGCTCCCGTAATTTCCATTTCGGCATTGAGGTCTTCGACGAAGACGTAGGAACGTCCTACGATTTTATTGTCTTTGATTCGAATAAACAATTCAAATTTATATTCGGTGCGGTAGCCACCTTCTTCTTGGGTAATAATTCCTTTCCAGTGACCAGAAATATTTTGCAAGCTAGTTTTTTCTTGGGCATACAGCGCTGCAGGAAACCAATGGAAAGTTCCTAAGATCAAAGCCAGACTTATCAAATACCTCCAATACATGAAGTAAAATTAAGGAGAAATTTCCAGTAAAGAGAACGAAGTTTCATTTCAACGACCACTTCTTGGTCATTAAACTTCATTTTAACAAAAAAAATGTTGCAGAACTCCTCCGAATTAAGTGCTTGGAAACGTATCCCTATAAACGTAAAAACTCTTGCCTAAAAAATAGACAAGAGCTTTAAAATCAATATGGTAAAATTCTGATTCTTATCTTCCTGGTTCCACTACTATTTTAGCAGTTTCTACAATATTTCCTTTATGAATGACGAGAAAGTAAAGCCCGGGCACCAAACCATTCACATCTACTCGGATCACAGATTCTTCAAAACTCATCGGTGCATTTTGTCGCTGTCCACTCGCATCAATGAGTGCTATTTCGTAATTTGTATCATATTTAGATTGATCGATCGTAACGGTAACCTCCGTTTCTGCCGGCATTGGGAAAACAGCAGTCACAATATCTTCTGAACGTTTGATCTGCACACTTTCTACTTGTGAGTAGGTAAAGTTGCTATCGAAGCCATCCTGCCGCAATCGGTAATAACTTACTCCATCAAACGGTTTTTCGTCTCTAGTTGCGTAATTGGTAACTTCAACCGAATAACCTTTTGCTGCGATGGTTTCAAGGGTTTGCCAAGTACGACCATCAATGGATTTCTCGATGGTAAAAAAAGCATTATCTTCTTCACTTGCCGTTGCCCAAGATAAAGCGACTTCGTCGTTGTTGATAACGGTTGCATCGAAGCGAATGAGTTCAATGGGTAATAAACTTCCACTATATCCCATCAATGCGGCTTTGTTTCCATTACCTTGATCCGTGAAGCCGACATTTAATCCACCCGGTGTTAATTGAATGGAACGATCCCAAGGTGAACCAGAAAATCCTGCTGTTCCTACCGGAGTCCAAGAGGAACCTGCAGATTTCACAACAGAAATCCCGTTGCCATTATTAACATCTTTATAAGCTAAAACTACATTTCCATCATTAAATTCAATGCTCGGATAACGAGAACCTGCGTGATTAGTGCCACTACTTTGTCGTTGTGCACCAACGACTTCCCAAGCAGTTCCATTATATTTCATGACGCTAACGCCAGATTCAAGCGTGCCATTAAATTTATCAAAGAAAGCAACGTGTACAACTCCCGTTGGATCAATATTCAAATCAATATCGTCTACGCCTTGATTGTCATTAATATCTCCGGCAGCAGGTAAGGTTCCAAAATCTGTGGTACCAAGATTCACCCAATTCGTGCCATCAAAACTTTTAACGGTAACGCCTTGTTGTCCTCCTTCACGGTACGCTACGTAAGGTGTTGTTCCGTGTATTGCAAAATCAGGTGGTACATTTACATCCAATTCATTGGTAAAACCACGGCTCCCCACTACGTTCCAAGTACCTCCGCTATACTTCATCACCGTTAGTCTACTATTAATATTGTTATCTGTACTATTTTCTTTGAACATGATGTAAACATCGTTGTTGCTATCTACGTCAATTCGATTAGCGTATGCACCTTCCGTGGAAGCAGACCCCACTCCTACATTATTCCAGTTGCTTCCATCATAGCTCATGACAAACGCACGATTGCTACTAAAGGAATTTCGGTAAACGTAGTAAGGCGTTCCATTCGCATCGACTAAGAAGTCAGGATCATCGGCTCGTCCCCCCGTAAAACCAGCAGCACCAACCGTTACCCAATTCGTCCCATCATATTTTTTGACCGTTCCTTTCCCCCCTGCCGCAAAATCATAGAAGGCAGCATAAAGTACCGCAGGAACAGCTGATTGATCCTCCGCAAATTTAGGATAGAGTGCAAAAGAAGATGAGATATCTCCTGAGCCGACCGTCGTCCAATCTTGGGCAGTACTAACTAGTGGTAAACAATAGAATGCAATGAGGGCAATTTTAAGTACGTTTTTAATTCTCATTTAATTTAGATTTAGATTCTTATCTCTTTTAAGAAGGTAAATCCATTTTCAGAAGTTAAAAACATTAGGTATACATTTTTTTAAAGCAGTTAGGTTACTGCACAATGCGTACCAAAGTTAAGCGTTAGATTGCGTATTAAAATTCGTTTTAATAAGAAAATAAGCGCGAAAAACACACATCCATTTAGGGGCTAATGTATAGCAAACTCTAAGACAAGCGGATAAATTAAAGTCGAAGCGTAGCAAAACTTAGTCTGCCGTAAAGAAACTAAAAATTGTTTTCCCATAATTTCTTGCCTTCACAAAGCAAGAATGTTGTTGAAAGTCATGATTCGGGTCATGTTCAAGTACTAAATAAGCTCCTTTTTTCAAGAGTTTTTGTTGGATAATTAAATCTGGAAGACTTTCCATTGTAGAAATCGCGTAAGGAGGTCCCGCGAAGATATAGTCGAATTGGTCGGGACATTTTTCGATAAATTTGAAGACATCCATTTTGAAAATGCGAATTCGATCTTCAATTTCTAGCAGTTTTGCCGTTTTTTTCACGAATGCGACACAAGGACCATGTTTATCCACGTAGGTTACGTCCCGACAGCCCCGCGAGATAAATTCGTAGCTGTGGTTTCCCGTGCCGCCGAAAATATCCAGTACTTTGATTTCTTCGAAGTCAAGACTATTATATAACATATTAAACAAGCCTTCTTTGGCAAAGTCTGTGGTAGGCCTTGTCGGCCAATTTTTCGCTGGTGGGAAAAATTTTCGCCCTTTAAACGCTCCGCCGATTATTCGCATAAGCCTACACTAAATAAGTCAAAAAATAAATGTTTGGCGTGCGTTTCAAATGCGGTACCAAATCTCAAGAATCCGGGGGCTTGGCTGAAATGAATATGTCGAATATAGCGAAAGATTATTTTATAAATTTGGGAATCTTCGATCAATTGTCCAGAAATGGTTAAGGGTACTATTTCGGGTTTGAGCTTAAACTGTTCGTAGATTAAAAGAATGTAATAGATAAAGTCTTTGGCTGTTCGGAAGTGGAAACTATTATTAAAAATAAATTCCTTACCGTTGAAATAACTTAGTTGCAGATAATCATTGCTTACATTAACGTACACACTTTCATCGACGAGTTGTTCGGAGGCTTTATTTTGCCCCAGCAATAATGCAGAAGCAGAATGAAAGATGTCCGCAGCAGGAAAGCTATTTTTTAAAATGAGTAAAATATCCTTAGGAAGTACATAAACGTTAACGGCATGTAAGCTAGTCAGTTCATCGTGACAAACTTCGTAACTCGCTTCGTATTCGAACATTTTCTCGAGGTAAGTTGATTTGTTCTCAACTTGAAATAAGCGATTGGGGACGTAGGTATTTTTAGGATACCAGCAAGCGATTGTTGTTTTTTGATAACTTAGTTGTAAGAGTTTGTCTTCGAGAAAGACGTTGTGGAGAGCGGTTTTCAAGGCCGCCACATTCTTGGAAGGTGCTGGGTAGAGATAGCTTCTTAAGCCCAGTACTTGCTGCTGATTATTGCTAATCAAATAAGAGAACCTGTCCATTCCAACCAGAATGGACAGGTTATATGATTGAGTGGAATTGACTAAGAATTGATCTTCAAATATTTCGAAGCTTATCTTTCCCAATTTCCTGATAAGTTTGGTGCGCCCATGTTTCCAAATTTGATTGTAGCATCTGGATCATACAAATGATCGTACTTCTGGTATTTGGTATCCGCAAATTCTCCCATGTACTTTCTTTTCCGCACGCCCACTTCTACTACGTTTACCAAAGTTTTTTGGTAAGTCATCGTATCTGCTTTGATATCAAAGACCGCGCCTTCTCCGAAGGGAACATAGCGGAGGGAATCTAAATTGATGCCTAGCATACGCATGGAATCAATCGCTGGTTTGTAAATTGTATCGTAGCGAATTGCAGCAGTATTACTTGGATCATCTGGATCACCAAAAACTTGGATGATTGCAAATTTTCCTTCCGTCAATACTTGAGTCAAAGAATCAAAATCTGCCGCGAATTTACCTTTAATAGATCGATAAGCATCCTGTGCTTTTCGAATATCAATTAATTTGGCAATGACAGCGTCATCTCGCATCTCTTTCTCTGCTTTAAATTTAATAGGCTCGCGAATACTACTGTAGAGTACCCAAACCAATCCAAAACAAAGTACAATTAGAAAAAGGTTAATGATTAATCTCATAAGAGTTCTTTTCGGTTTGTTTCAATGCAATAATAATACTTTTTCTTTAAATTTCAGCATTAAAATAAATCCAAATATCCAATTCCAGCAAGCCTAGAGAAAATCAGACCGACAAATTGTAAGACTTTGCCTTGAACCTCAATAAATTATAGCACAAAAAACGGCAACTCGAAAAATAAATTTGAGCATTAATTATGGCTATAATTTTGTCGATTATGACGAATCGAGTACTAAATCTACCACACAAGGTTTTATTTTAGTTGGTAGCAGCGAGTGTCATCATCTCTCCAATGATGCATTCTCCGTTGTAAGCTGCGCCCTCTTCTACGATTAATTTCTTGGCTTTTATTTTTCCGTTAACGTAGGCATTTTCAAGCAAATGCAAAGTACCTTTTACCGTTAGTTGACCTTCTATCTTTCCACGAATGACCGATTCCGAACAAGAAACATTACCCTCAATGCGGCTATTAGGTCCCATTACAATTTTTTTATCACAAATTAAATCTCCTATAATTATCCCGTCGAGCCGAACATCTTCTAAAGATTTAAAATTTCCTTCTATTTTTGTGCCCTCAGCAATAACACATACATTTGAGTCGCCGGACAAACGATTATCGTGATGAGCAGAAGGATTTGTATTACTTTTTGTCTTTTTACTAATTCCGAGCATAATATTAAAGAGTTTTACGTATAAGGGAATAACTTATAGGAATAAAATATAAATATACATTTTTTTTATAAATAAAAAATTAATGAGCACGATAATTCTAGCCATCGAATCTTCCTGTGATGATACTTCTGCGGCGGTCTTAAGAGATGGACAAATTTTGAGTAACTGTATTGCTAATCAAGAAGCCCATAGCATATACGGTGGTGTAGTGCCCGAGGTTGCATCGCGGGCTCATCAGCAAAATATTATTCCCGTGGTTGATTTAGCGCTAAAAAGAGCGGGTGTCCAGAAAGAGGAGTTGTCAGCCATTGCTTTTACGCGAGGACCAGGTTTGATGGGTTCTTTATTGGTAGGTGTTTCTTTTGCCAAAGCTTTTGCCTTGAGTTTAGACTTGCCAATGATCGAAGTGAATCATATGCAGGCGCATGTTTTAGCTCATTTTGCGGAAGATCCAAAGCCCGAATTTCCTTTTTTATGCTTAACCGTCTCGGGAGGACACACCCAAATTATTGTAGTCCGCGACTATTTAGAGATGGAACTAATTGGAACAACGATTGACGATGCCGCTGGAGAAGCTTTTGACAAAACAGGAAAGATGCTTGGATTGGATTATCCCGCAGGACCAATCATTGATAAACTCGCACAAACGGGACAATCGGTTTTCAAATTTGCAAAACCGAAGGTAGCGGGATTGAATTTCAGCTTTAGTGGTTTAAAAACTTCCATTTTATATTTTCTGAAAAAGCAAGTGAAAGAAAACCCTGAGTTCATCCAAGAAAATCTGGCGGACATCTGTGCGTCTACCCAATCGACGATTGTTGCGATTTTGATGGAAAAAATTGAACAAGCAGCAACGCAAGAAAATATTAAACGCATTGCCATCGCGGGTGGGGTATCCGCTAATAGTGGCTTGCGAAAGGCTTTACAAACCCTTGGAGAGCAGCAAGGTTGGCAGACTTTTATTCCCCGTTTGGAATATTGTACCGACAACGCCGCCATGATCGCCGTAACCGCTTATCATAAATTTCAGCGGGCGGAATTCGTCGGTCAAGAGATCACTCCCCTAGCCCGCTACAAAATCGACTAACGCAAAAAAGTGCTGTCTTCTTTTTTTAAAAAATTGTCAGGAAAAAAACAAAAGCAAACAATAAAATCACTAAGGCAGCCATTTTAATACTACAAACGTTAGACATATAGTGAAAAGACAAGTCTCATTTTATCGCTGCGTCTACTTTGCATCCCATGACTTCAGTAAAATCCTTTCTAGCGTAAGCCATATGGCTAGTTAGAAAACACCTACGTATCTACAAGAACCGACAACTAATGATGGCAGTCTTACTGATTGCAGCAAAATCAGTTGGCTAAATAACAAAAGTTTAGTCGTAATATTTATGCTAAGTTTACGTTTAAACTACGGAGTTACGTAAAAACAAACAAATACATTCGCGCAATGAGCTTTTTATTGCACAAGATTTGGGACAAATGTCCTGCTTTCAAAGTCATGAAAAAGAATCAAAATGAAGCAAAAAACTAAAACTCAACCGGATCATTCCGATCTATTTACAATTATTCAATTACTTCGCTTACCTTTTCATTTAATTCATTTAAAGCCTATCTATATCTAGGGATAGACGAATCAAAGTATCGATAGATTTACGTTGTAGTGCGTTGCTATCATCGGGAAGTTGTTTAAAAACGTCAAAATGTTTTCGAATTATTAAACGACTTCCGTAAAATAATTTACCAAATCACATCAAAAAAATTCAAGCTATGCAGCTGTTTTAAGACAACTTCATTCGGAATTTTACGCCCCGTTGGCTGGTAAAATTCGGTTGTACAAGATAAATTTTACGGTTAAGTCAGCGCCGTAAAGTAAAGAAGTTTTGTGTCAGTATTTTAATTTCCGCCATTAATCGTAAAATCGGGTGTATGAAAAACCGTACTTTAATTAATGGGATAAATGGCTCAAAGCATTAAGTATTAAAGCTATGATCGAATCCAATTTCTTGAGTAATCCCCTTTGATAACTTTTAAGAAATTGGATTTTTTTATTCCTTTTAAAATTTTAAAGTCAGCCTCCCTTCCAATCAAAATCTTCCTAAAAAAACGAATGGCTCGTAAACCACTGCTTCACAAATGAGAAGCAATTAGCGGTTTACGAACCAAAATTATGTTTTTCGTTTTACGAAGTAGTCTAATTAATTATTACTTTGTAAGTATGCTTACTTACGATTAAAGTTTTATTTACTTCACGTACATCACTTGCTTTACAGCTTCAATTACTTTGGCAGGATTTGGCAAAAACTCTTCGACAAAAGCTGCTGCGTAGCCTAAAGAAGTATCCGCAGAATTGACGCGGACGATCGGTGCATCGAGGTAATCGAAAGCAAATTTCTGAATTTCGTACGTAACTTCCGCCGAAACACCAGCGAAAGGCCAACATTCATCAACGATGACTAAACGGTTCGTCTTTTTAACAGAATCGACAATGGTTTGGAAGTCCAAGGGGCGAATCGTTCTTAAGTCGATCACCTCCGCAGAGATTCCTTCCTTCGCTAATTCTTCCGCTGCCGCTTTTGCCACCAACATCATTTTATTATAGCTAACGATCGTTACATCTGTACCTTGGCGACGTACTGCTGCTAGACCAATGGGCACTAAATATTCTTCTTCGGGAACTTCCCCTTCCAAATTGTAATAAAGTTCTGATTCCATCATACAAATTGGATCTTCATCTCGAATGGCAGACTTTATCAGACCTTTCGCATCGTAAGGATCAATGCAAGAAATTACTTTAAGTCCCGGTACATTAGCCATCCAACTTTCAAAAGTTTGAGAATGCTGTTGACCCAATTGTCCCGCAGCGCCAGAAGGTCCTCTAAATAGAATTGGACAATTAAAGTCCCCCGCAGATTGGCTTAAAGTCTTCGCCGCATTATTAACGATTTGATCAAAGGCTAAGACGGCAAAGTTCCAAGTCATGAATTCAATAATTGGCCGCAAGCCATTCATCGCTGCTCCTACCCCAATCCCCGCGAATCCAAGTTCTGAAATTGGCGTATCAACCACGCGACGCTCCCCAAATTCGTCTAACATTCCCTTGCTCACTTTGTAAGCACCATTATAGAGTGCAACCTCCTCTCCCATTAGGAAAACGTTCTCATCTCGTCTCATTTCTTCCGACATCCCTTCTCTCAGGGCATCTCTTAATGCAATTTTTCTAGCCATTTGTCTTATTATTCTTAAGTTCTTTTAATTTTAATCGAATTACCCGGTAACTTAATGAAGTTGTTTAAAAACTCCAAAAATGTTTGCGAATTGATCTTTTTGTCCAACTTTTCAGCTTTTTCATCCTCCGTAGCGCTGCTACGAACTCCAAAAAGAGCTTCAATTTAAACAAAAACCTCTGCTTCTCAACTGCTTTTAGAATTATTAAACAACTTCAATTTTAGCATTTTTCTAATCCAAGTATAAACTTATGCTGAACTTGTACTGAAAGAGCCACAAAATAGGGATTTATCTTAGATTTGAAAATTAGAACGGGACTAAAATTCCATTCTTTTTGCGTTAAATCTAGTTTTTGAGGGTACGAAGCGGGATTTAGTTGAAAAAAAGCGATTGTCCCCCTTTAATTGTCGGTTCTCCTACATTAAAGCTAACAAATGATACAATGCGAAGCATCTTCAACAATAATTATTAAATTAAAAGATTCCTCCTATTTTGCACTCAAATACCAAAACGAAATCACAAAGCCTTGATTCGGGAGGGACTATACTATTTTATCCAAACACTTATTAAATACTTTCAACTACAACATTCATGAAAAACCTGATTCCTGTATTCATGCTCTTTTTACTTACCGCCTGTCAAGAGCAACAAGCCCCCGTGAAGGCAAAAGTTATTCCTACCAGTCGCATCAGTGGAACCATTCAAAACCCTGCTGGTGAAAAAATATTTTTTTATACCGCTAAAGATAAATTAGAAGCACCGCTTACGGATGGAAAATTTGATCTTGAGGTGCCGCTTACCGAAGCAAGTTATTTTAAATTCAAGCACGGCGCAGAAAGTGCCAGTTTATTTTTAAAACCGGGACAGCAGCTCGAATTAACGCTCGACACTAAGGAATTTGACGAAACCATTCAATACGCCGGTGAAGGTGCAGCAGAAAGTAATTACCTCGCAGAGAAGTATCTCTTATTAGAAGGAATGACAGAAGGTATGCGAAGCTTTTTCTCAAAGTCTCCCGAAGCGTTTGCCCTAAAAGTCGATCAAATTCGTAGTGAACTCAATACTTTTTTTGAATCGTACCAACAAAAGCATAAAGATTTACATCCAGATTTCTTGCGAACAGAAGCTGCCCAAATCACTTATGAATGGGCCAACAATAAGCTGAATTATCCTGAGTATCACCAATATTTCAATCCAGATAGTGACTTTACCGCTGATGAAAATTATGATGCTTATCGCAAAGACTTAGACCTCGACAATGCCGATTTATTGCCTTCTGAGCAGTACCGTTCTTTTATTAAATCGCACCTTAGTCAAATCACGCAAGCGAAGATCAATGAAAATCCCGAAGCACACGGGAATCCTAGTATGACTAAAATGGATTTAATTTTGAAAACCTACCAAGATCCTAGCATCAAGGATTATTTGATGTTTCATACGGTAAAAGCACACATTGATAATCAGGGAACCAAAGGAACAACGGAGTTGATGGCACTTTTTGAAAAAAATTGTACGGACGCCACCTTCAAGGAAACCATTGCGAAAGATTATAAAATATGGGAAAACTTAGCCGTGGGAAAAATGGCACCTGATTTTAAATACGAGGATGCCAATGGTAAGCAAATTGCTTTGTCTGATCTGCGTGGCAAGTATGTTTACATCGACGTATGGGCAACTTGGTGTGGCCCTTGTATGGCAGAATTACCTCATTTAGAAGCGTTACAAAAAGAATATGCGAAGAGTGAAAAATTAGTTTTTGCGAGCGTCTCGATCGACGAGGATAAAGCGGCTTGGGAGCAAATGGTGAAAAAGAAAGAAATGATGGGCGTACAGCTCTATGCGGATAAGGCTTGGAAATCTTCCATCGTTAAGGACTACAAAATCAGTGGAATTCCTCGATTTTTATTGATTGATCAAGCAGGAAAGATTTTTGATGTAAAAGCACCGCGCCCTTCTTCGAAAAAAATTAAAACCATTTTTACCGAAATAACGGCGAATAAAGCAACTTCCATGAAATAGAAAGATGCCTTTTTTATAAGCTTCAAATGTAGTCTTGTTGGAATCTCTTTCGGGGCTACATTTGAAGGTTTAGGCATTTTCAAGATCAAACCCTTATGGTGAAAAAACTCCTTTTTCTGAGCAAGTCGTGATGGATAGGTATCGCACCTACGGCGCTTTTAATCGTTTTGGCTTATTGTTTTACTAAGGTTTCGTCCTGCGGGGACTTTATCTAAATAGCTTGGTAACACAAGCATCAAGAGACCTAATAAACTCCAGCGGCGCGGCGCCATAATCAATCTCATCTTTTTTTAAAAACGCTAAATATACTGCTGGAAAACTTCCCTAATTTTTACTTACGCCTCAATGAGCTGCCCCAACGCAGGAAGATCTGATCCGCCGAAAGTCCCCGAACTCATCAATAACAAATTCTGATCATCCCAATTCTGTGCTTTCAGGAAAGCCCGTAAATCTTGCTTATCGGTCAATACTACTAAATTAGGATGATTGAATGCGGCTTTGACTTCTGCTTTGGTAAAAGGAGGCAATTTTTTCATTTTGAGGGTATGTTCGCTGTAAAAAACGACCGCCACATCTGCTTGCTCCATGCTATTCCGATACTCGGGAAAAAAACTTTTATTGAGACTACTGAAAGTATGCAATTCCATACAAGCGACTAAACTACGCTGCGGATATTGTGCTTTGACGGCTTTGACGGTGGCTTTTAATTTAGAAGGTGCGTGCGCAAAATCTTGAAAAGCAATCGCCGATTTCGTTTCTGCTAAAATTTGCAAGCGCTTAGCAGCACCTTTAAACGTCTGAATGGCTTCAAAAAATTGATCTTCTGCGATACCCAATTCTTGACAAATCAGAAAAGCCGCCCGCAAATTTTCCAAATTATGCTGACCGAAGATTGATAATGGAACCAATCCTAGTGCTTCCGATTGGACGTAAGTCTTCTGGTCTTTTAATTCGTAAGGAAATGCCTCATAAGGAATCAAGTCAAAATCGAAAGACCGCCCGGCAAGTATTTCCTGTAAAGCCTTATCATTTTTATAATAAAATAGCTTCCCGCCCGGCTGAATCGTCTCAATAAACTGCTCAAATTGTTGCACGTAGCCTTTAAAAGTAGGAAAGACATTGATATGATCCCAAGCGATGCCAGTAATTACGGCGAGATGTGGCTGGTAATGCATGATTTTGGGTCGTAAATCAATCGGAGAAGACAGGTATTCATCTCCTTCTAGCACCATCAAATCGGCAGTAGAAATCCGTACCATATTGTCAAAACCTTCAATAATTGCCCCCACGAGGTAGTCAAAATCACAGGCTAGATACTTCAAAACGTGCAAAACCATAGAAGTCGTCGTCGTTTTACCGTGACTTCCCGCGATAACCACGCGCTGCTTTGTTTTTGCGGCTTCGTATAAAAACGCAGGATAGGAAAAAATAGGAATTCCCAAGCTTTGTGCTTTCAACAACTCCGGATTGTCCTTCCGAGCATGCATCCCCAAAATGATCGCATCAATACCTTCATTGATCCGAGCTGGATCCCAGCCCATTTTCTTGGGAAGTAAACCTTTCGCCTCTAGTCGATCCTTAGCAGGATTATAGATTTCGTCATCGGAGCCCGTAACGGTATGATGATTGTATTGTAATGCTAGAGCTAGGTTGTGCATCGCACTTCCGCCTATGGCAATTAGGTGTATACGCATACTGGCAACGTGTTTGTTAAGAGTATAATGAGGCGTTCCTTAAAGAGCAGAAAGTGGTAAATTGAGCCCTTTACGCTCTAATATTTATTTTTCTAAAAAACCTAAATAGTTCACGGAAATTGGATTTACAATAAGTTGAAAAGAATTTTGAGCTTAAACGAGGCAAAAAACCTGTCTGCCGACAGGCACAGACAATGCAGTAGCATTGGCGAGGCTTTTTAACGAAGTAGAAGCTTGAAAGACTTTCAAATTATTAGTTAATTTAATTCTGTGAACTACTTAAATCCTGTTTAAAGCAAAATATTCCTTTAAACAGAACTATATTTGACGGTTAAACAACACAATAATATAATATCTGTGGCAAAATATTCGTTAAAAGACAAATATTTCGGAAATAAAACTTTTATTTTATAATTTTGTTTACTTACTCAAACATATCAATTAATTCGGTAAATCAATAAGATGAGAAATCTCAAAAAATTAGCCCCCATTGCAATATTCGTATTAGCCTTGTCCACTTTAACTTCTTGCAACCGAGGATATGGTTGTCCAAATAGTATTTCTGTAGGAAAGACGATCTTAAAAGCAGCAGTTCAAAATGTATCTGTAGCTCCAATCAAAGCGATTCTTGACTAGTAAGTACTAAGCTCTTTATTTAAAATGATTTAGTTGGTGATTTACCTGACCCTTGAAGGTAAATCAAATTTTTTTATATTAAAATCAACTACCCGTTTTGTAGCGGGAGGTAATGCTTTCGCTCAATTTTAGCATTGTATCTCTGGCTACCCTATCCGTCTACCGTCGTTGTGGTTAATATTTGCTATTTATTTGTTTATTTTACGTAGAATAGCAATTAAGCTTTACAATTTGTCCAGAAACTCATGAAAGACGCTTCCATTATTCTAACCCGAGATGGTTCTCATTCCCTCGCCAGTGAGACTTTCGATACGACTTACCACTCCATTCACGGAGCCATTCAAGAATCTCAGCATATTTTTATTAATGCCGCCTTTCGGATGAAAGCTGTTGCCCAGCAAGAATTATCTATTTTGGAACTTGGCTTTGGAACGGGCTTAAATGCTTACTTGAGTTATTTAGAAGCCAAGCGGCGAGGAGTTGCCGTTGCATACACTGCGATTGAAGCCTACCCGATTTCGCTACAACAAGCGAGTCAACTCAATTATCCGGAGTTATTACAACGCAAACCCAAGGCTTTTTTAAAATTACATCAAATCCATTGGGAGCAAGAAAAAAAGTTACACCGACTTTTTAAAATTGAAAAATTGAAAAGTGATTTTCAGCAAATCGACTATGAGAATCACTTTGACATTGTCTACTTTGATGCTTTTGCCCCCGATATCCAACCCGAGTTGTGGTCGCCGGAAGTACTCGAAAAAACTTATCGCGCACTCAAACCAGATGGTTTTTTGGTTACCTATTGTGCCAAAGGAATTGTCAAACGCAGGCTGAAGGCAATTGGTTTTTTGGTAGAAGCGTTGAAAGGACCTCCGGGAAAACGGGAGATGACAAGAGCGGTAAAAGTGTCAAGTTAAAGCTAAATCCATACTTCTTCTTTTATCAATGCCGCCATTTTGCCCTCCTCCTCTGCTCTCCTGCTCTCTAGTCGCGAAGCTTATCCGTTGGCGATAACGTTGCATAAAATCAAAAATAGCTTAGCACCTAGCCTTCAAGTCTTAAAACAAAAATTTAAAGAACCGCACAAATCGACAGCGATCCAACGCACCCAATCTCACCACAACGCAGGATTTCGCTCAGAATCCATAAGTTTTTATTATTTTGTGCAAAACTACCAAACTTAATACCATATGAAAAAGCTTGCACTACACTGGCAAATTCTCCTAGGAATGCTTTTAGGAATCGCTTTTGGCTACTTGATGTCCACTCTTGAATGGGGGCCCGCTTTTATTAGAAGCTGGATCAAACCAATCGGCC
Source organism: uncultured Saprospiraceae bacterium (assembly GCA_937951685.1). Classification (GTDB taxonomy): domain Bacteria; phylum Bacteroidota; class Bacteroidia; order Chitinophagales; family Saprospiraceae; genus CALFBG01. Next base: position 47,321 of record CALFBG010000021.1, read on the forward strand.
AGATTTTCATTAATCTGCTCAAGTTGATTGCCATTCCGTTGATTATCGCTTCGTTGATCAAGGGAATTTCTGATTTAAAGGACATTGCCAAGTTTAAGCAAATTGGTGGTCGCACGATTATCATTTATCTCATGACGACGATAGTTGCCATTTCTATTGGTTTACTTGCCGTCAATATTATTCAGCCGGGCGAAGGCATTAGCGAAGAGACCTTGAGCCAATTGACGAGTGCTTACTCTGATAAAGCGAGTGCAAAAATAGAAGCCGCTCAAGCACAAAAACAAACGGGTCCCTTGCAATTTATTGTTGATATGGTGCCTTCCAATATCTTTGGTGCGCTGGGAGATAATGGGAAAATGCTACAAGTCATTTTCTTCGTCATCTTCTTTGGTATTTGTTTACTACTCATTGAACCCAAGGTAGCTAAACCCGTCAAAGATTTCTTTGACGGTGTGAACGACGTCATCTTAAAAATGGTAGATCTTATCATGCTGATTGCTCCCTACGCGGTATTTGCCTTACTCGCCGCACTCGTAGTAGAAACAACTAACGGAGAATTACTGGTCGCACTATTGAAGTATGCTTCGACAGTTGTTTTCGGGTTATTACTAATGGTTGGTGTCTACTTAACTGCAGTTAAGATTTATACAGGAAAAAGTCCTGCCTTTTTCTTGCAAGGCATTAGTCCCGCACAATTACTCGCATTCTCTACCAGTTCGAGTGCGGCTACCCTTCCCGTTACGATGGAACGTGTAGAAGAACACCTGGGCGTAGAAAAAGAAGTAACCAGTTTTGTGTGTCCGGTGGGCGCAACGATCAATATGGATGGAACCAGTCTTTATCAAGCCGTAGCGGCCGTTTTCATTACCCAAGCGCTAGATTTTGACTTGACCTTTAACGATCAACTCACGATTATTCTGACGGCGACGATGGCTTCCATTGGCTCTGCGGCAGTGCCCGGAGCCGGAATGGTGATGCTAGTGGTTGTACTCGAAGCAATTGGCTTACCCGCAGATAAATTGGGTATTGGACTCGCTTTAATTTTTGCCGTGGATCGCCCCTTGGATATGTGTAGAACGGTGATTAACGTTACTGGAGATGCGACAGTTGCGATGCTCGTTGGGAAAAGCGTTGGTAAATTGGGCGAACCTCACGTTAAAAATTGGGATGATAATTATCCACCAAAACCACAGGATATTTTCTAGTACTCCTCCTCAAAATTGACAATATGATTGCTGCTCTAACTACGCCAGAAGATCGTTTTAAAGATTTACCCGATTATCCTTTTGCAGCTCATTATTTGGAAGTTGGAGACGGGCTTAAGATGCATTATCTCGACGAGGGAAAGGCTACGGATCCACTTGTTTTGTTGTTGCACGGTGAGCCGAGTTGGTCTTACCTTTATCGCAAAATGATTCCTGTTTTTAGGGAAGCGGGCTTTCGCGTCATTGCTCCCGATTTGATTGGTTTCGGAAAATCAGACAAACCCATTCAACAAAGTGACTATAGTTATCAGCGCCACATTGATTGGGTTGGTGCATTATTACAACAACTAGACTTACAAGAGATCAACCTATTTTGTCAAGATTGGGGCGGCTTGATTGGATTGCGGATCGCGATGGAACAACAAGATCGCTTTGCGCGGATTATAATTTCTAATAGCGCTTTACCCACGGGGAATCCTCCCATGCCCCAAGCCTTTATGGACTGGCAAGCTTACAGTAAGCAAGTCCCCGTTTTACCGATTGGTAAATTGATTAACAAAGCTACCGTTTCCGATTTAAGTCCCGCAGTGCTTGCCGCTTACGAAGCGCCGTTTCCCGATGCAAGCTACCAAGCAGGCGCTAAAGTTTTTCCGAGTTTGGTCCCTACTCAAGTAACCGACCCAGAAGCCATCAACAATCAAAAAGCTTGGGCGGCATTGCAACAATGGCAAAAACCTTTGTTGACCCTTTTTGGAGACCAAGACCCCATTACAAAAGGTGCAGATCATTTTTTTCAAAAACTAGTGCCCGGTGCACAAGGGCAAGCACATCAAACCATTGCGGGAGCAGGGCATTTTTCGCAAGAAGATCAAGGCCTACAATTAGCAAAATGCAGCATAGATTTTATCACAAAGCAATAGGGCAACAATTTAATTCCCAATTTTATACTTCAGTTAAAAAAGCTACGTTATAAATCGGTATAACGAAGTTAGCTGAATAAAGTAGTTTTAAAACAGACCCTCAGCCCCTCGACCAAAGAATTAAAATCCAGTACTTTCCTTTTGCTCGTCCCCGCAGCTATTACTATAATTATGCTGAAAAGAATGGACAGCTTGCCAATGGAAGAAAATAAAAAACCTAGTGCTGCATTGTAAATCTTCAACGTTGACGAGTAGATAGGTTCCGTTTCTAAGCTCCTTAGAAAGTGACTTCCATTTTAAAACAAAAAAAAAGCTATCCAAAAATGAAAAACCTAATGCTTACGCTCGTCGTATTAGCCAATCTAGTGCAATTACAAGCCCAAGAAGAAACCGTTGACACCAAATATATCATTGGTGGCGGGATCAGTTACTCCAATCAAAACAACAACTTAGGCACTCATAATAACTTTGCCATTGGTGGGTATTTACCCGGTTCTCTTGATTACCAGTACGATACCAATTATGATGTATTTACCTTTTCTCCTTATGTTGGAAGCGTCCTTACACCACGATGGACGCTGGGGCTAAATTTGGATTTTGGTTTTGGAAAAACAACGGTAAAAGTTGCTCCCCCTACTACTGCGGAACTCAACTACACTGCTGCGATCCAAAAGATTGGGATTGGCATATTTAGTCGATATCACTTCAACCCTCAGCAGCAGTTTCAATTCTTTTTGCAACCTTATCTACAATATTATTATATCAAAGAAGAAAATAAAAGAGAAGGAGATGTCTTTTCTAAAGGAGCCTCGGAACTAATTGAGTTGGGTATCAGGCCTGGCATTTTATACCAAATCCAAAAACACTTTCGAATGACACTTCGATTTGGAGGAATCGTTTATTCCAATGGTAAGTCCGTTTACACTCCTAATGATCTACCGAACCAAGTACAAGAACAAGAACAAAACTTTAGTACCTTTATGGCCAATTTCAACCTTTCCAGTCTAGTACTAGGAGCGGAATGGAATTTCTAAACAACGCGGCTAAACTGCCAATCGCATTTTCACACACTCTTTATTATTAAAACAAAAAAAGCTATCCAAAAATGAAAAACTTAATGCTAATTTCACTTGCTGTAATGGTAAGTCTAGTACAATTAAACGCCCAAGAAGAAACGGTCGATACGAAATATATCATCGGTGGTGCTTTCAGTTATTTACACCAAACCAACAATGCCATCAACGCCAACAACTTCCTGATCGGAGTACCAAATCCCAATACGGGCAGCTATGATGTAGAAAGTACTTACAGCGTATTTTCTTTTTCTCCTTACGTGGGGAGGGTGATTACGTCACGGTGGACCCTTGGGCTTAGTTTAGATCTGCGTTTTAGCAAAACAGCAATAGAACCTGCAGTACCTACGGTATTGAACATAGACTTTACGACGACGACTCGGCAAGTTGGTTTTGGGATATTTAGTCGCTACCATTTTAATCCAAGTAAGCGATTTCAATTCTTTTTGCAACCTTATGTACAATATTACCAAACGAAACAAGAAGGGGAAAGTAATTCAGTTGTTGGTTCCAAAGAAGAAGCGAAGCACCTTGAATTGGGCATCACGCCTGGCATTTTATACCAAATTCAAAAACACTTTCGGATGACTGTTCGATTTGGAGGAATTGCTTACTTAAATGGCAGCACAGAGCTTACTCGCTTGGGACAGAATACGCTAGAACAAGACTTTGATTCCTTTACAACAAACTTCAACCTTTCTAGCTTATTTTTAGGCGCAGAATGGAACTTTTAAGTAAAACATTAAGCAAAAATGATTCGAATTCGCAAGGCAAAATTAGAGGATGATTTTCTTCTACAGCAGGTTGCAAAGCAAAGTTTTATGGATGCTTTTGCGAACGCTAATACGGCAGAAGATTTAGCAAATTATCTAAGCGAAAGTTTTGCCTTGCCCCGCCTCCGCGCAGCGCTTAACAATTCCAAGGTTCAATATTATTTAGTTTACCGAGCAACACTCGTCGTTGGCTATTTAAAATTGAACCTTGAGGAGGCGCAAACGCAGTTTCAAGACCCAGCGGGACTTGAAATCGAGCGTATTTATCTTTTACGAGGCTATTATGGCCAAGGCATTGGAAAAATACTGCTCGACCAGGCCATTCAAGTTGCTCGTGACCTCAACAAAACATACCTCTGGCTAGGCGTTTGGGAAGAGAATATCCAAGCCATTCGTTTTTACGAAAAGCACCGTTTTCAGGTATTTGGTCAGCATCATTTCCAATTGGGAAATGACCTCCAGACGGATCTAGAAATGAAATTGGTACTCGAAACCAACTGAGCCGAACAATTAGGTTCCTTTCTACGTTTCTTTTTCAAAGAAAAGCATTTTAAAATTTATTTTGACAAATTTGCTGTCTGGGAAATTGCTAATTCCAAAATTGCTAACTGAATTACATTTCATCCTATAGTTTTCTACTATCTTAGCCCAATCTTGGAGCCAGCTAAGCCATTCATTTAGGCGATTCTGTTTGGTTCCATTCAAAGAAGTTGTTTAAAAACTTCAAATCTAAAATTTCAACTAAATTAAAAAACCATTCAATTACTATTTACCATGATGAGACATTTTACGCTAATACTCGCATTTTTATGCTGCTATACGCTGGGCTTCGCACAATGGACCCAAGTTAGTTCCCTACCCGCAAGTTTTCAAACACATCACTCTTTTGCCTTTAGTATGGACGGAAAAGGTTACATAGTAACTGGTGTCGCCTCTAACGGTAATCGAAGAGATTTTTACGAATATGATCCTGCTGCTGATCAATGGACAAAATTGCAAGACTATCCTGGTCCAGCTAGAGGCTTTGGAATTGGTGACGTCATTGATGGAAAAGCTTACCTTGGCTTTGGTACTAGCAATACCGGTCCTTTAAATGATCTTTGGTCTTATGATTCAACGGACGGTTGGAAACAATTAGCTAGTTGTCCTTGTGCCGGAAGATTTCACCCTGCGATGGTTGCTAATGATGGAAAAATTTTCATCGGAATGGGTAACAACAATGCTGGAAATCTTAATGATTGGTGGGAATACGATATTGCGAGCAACAGTTGGAGTCAAAAGCCTAGCTTCCCCGGTCTTCCTAGACATCATCCTTTTCAGTTTGCCGTAAACGGTATGGTTTACACTGGTTTTGGACACGGAGACACTTTTATTTCTAACCTATGGTACATGTACGACCAAGATGCTGAAACTTGGACGGAGGTAGCTAGTATTCCTGACGAAGGAAGAGTTGCGGGAACACAATTTTCGCACGCGGGTAAAGGATATATCCTCAGTGGAGATGGAGAAAATCACGGTTCGATGGTACTCGGAGAATTTTGGAGCTATGACCCAATCTTAGATTCGTGGGAAGAATTGACACCTCACCCCGGTAATTCTCGTTGGGCACCTTCTTCTTTTGTCCTTAACGATGAAGTTTACATTATCAATGGTCAAAGTTCAGGTTTTTACCAATCTGCTATTTTCAAGTTTCAATTGGAGCCTTCCGTAGCCGTAGCCGAAATTGCAGATGATCAAGAACAATTGGAAGTATTTCCAAATCCTTTCCAATCAGTACTGACCATGAAGTTTAACAATCTCGACATTACAGCCGATGATTTACAGCTTAAGATTTATAATAATGCTTCTCAATTATTGTATCAAGGAAAATACCAAGAACAATTAGATCTTTCTTTCTTGCCAACGGGATTACTCTTAGTAGAAATTGCGAACCAAGAAAAAGTATATCGTAAATTGGTTTCTAAACTGTAACAAGCCTCAGCTTCGTTAGAACAATTTATCAAGCAAAAAAGCCTTTCTCGCTCATGAGAAAGGCTTTTTTGCGTTGGAGTATTTTGCATTTTTTTTTAAACCTGCTGTTACCTATGCGACACGTGGAACGTAAATTAAGTTAAACAAACTTTCCTGCATTCGCTCCACGTTAAACGCTGCGGCTTTGATCTTAGCTTGCTGAGAAAAACGTTGGTACAAGGCTTTATCCGTTGCTAATTGCGTAATGCTTTTAACGATTTCTGGCAACGCACGTTGGTCAATTTGATAGCCATTTTTTCCAGAATGAATCAATTCCACCGGACCACCAACGGGAGGGGAAATCGCAGGAATACCATAAGCCATCCCTTCTAATAAAGTCATTCCAAAAGTTTCTACCCAGCGCTGCGGATGAGAGAGATTAAGTACCAAACTCGCCCGTTGATAAAAAGGATGCACGTTCGCTTGTTTCGGGAATAAACTAAGGTTAGCACTCAGCACCGTTCCTTCGAAAAAGTGATCGATTTCAGCTTGTGTCGCGTTGAGCACCATTTCGAATTGCAGCTGTGGCAATTGTTTTGCGAGCGCTACAAATTCGTTTACGCCTTTATAAGCTTTGAGCGAACAAATCATCAAAACAAGGAAATCTTGCTGCTCTCGCTGCTGCTTTTGAAACGAACTTGCCTGCTCCAGAAATGCTTTGGACAAAGCGTTATGTACAACATTTCCCGTCACTCCTTTAATGGATTCCGCTTTCCGCAGAAAATCAGAAACGTAAATTAGTTCCGTCGCGGTAATACTTGCAACCCATTTCAAAAAGCGTTTTAAAATAATTGGTCGTACCGAAGTTTCGTGTAAATGATATACTACTTTTTTATTCATCAATTTTGCCGCTAAGGCAACCCCAAAAGGTAAAAGAGTATTCACGTAAAAAACAACCTGTTCGTCCCGATACTGAAATGCCTGAAAGAACATTCGAATTTGACAAAACAAAAAAGCAAGCAATCGCAAAAACTGATGCTGGTGAAAACGATAAGCATTATGCTTTCTCGGAAGCTCCAATTCAGAGAGAAAGCCCTCGCTGGCAGAAGTCATTAATTCGACTGGTGTTCCCCGCTGTAGAAATCCTTTAATTACCGTAGAAAGCACCAAAGGACTTCCACTATAATCATTATACAAATGGGCAAAAACGATCTTTTCCATATTCAAAATATTACTTTCTGAAGGCTAATGTTTCGGTTGAAAGCAAGGCATAAATTTAAGCTTACTTCACGTACTTGGTGAAAGGAAGCGAGAAAGCTGCGTCCGCTTCGGGGATACTTTCATAGGATTTATTAGCGAGTAATTCGTTGTAGGTTTTATGCAATAAAATGCCTTTCCGTTCCCAAGTAAAATATTGTTCGTAATGCGCTCGCGCTTGTCGAGAGAAGCTCGCTTGATGCATTTGATTCGCAAAAATAAAGTTTAACTTTTGCGAAAACTGTTGCACACTTTTCGCAGGATTCGTGTACGGGATTTTCCAAGCACAAGTTTCGTCGATCATTTCCCCGGGACCAATATTATCAAAACAAAGAACCGGTAACCCAAAAGATAAGGCTTCGGGCACGACCATTCCCGCACCTTCGTGCGAAGCGAAAAAGAATAATGACGCCTGCTCGAAGTATTGATCCAAGGCAGCCCTTGGCATCCACGACTTAAAAATCACTGCTTCGGATACTTTTAGCTGCACGGCGAGCGCTTGAAGACGATCTTTCAGGGGACCTTTACCAATCAGGCACAACTGTAAACTTGCTTGATCGCCAAAGCTTTGTTCGTGGTAAAATTGGGCAAAAGATCGAATCACGAGATCAAAGCCTTTGAGTGAGACAAACCTTCCGATAGATAAGATCATAAAATGCTTAGACTTTGTTTTCGGGGAAGGTCTTTTTTCTTTTCGATTGGCAACGGCAGGCAAGCGAATTTCTTTATCCGCTGCAAAGTTTAACACTTTTAGCACACTACTATTGATAGTGAGAATTTTATCCGCTCTCCACTTTGTCAATTTCAGGAAAGGATCATATTTCCAAAACCAACGTTTTGCCAAACTTTTGAGTTGATCTAAGTAGTACGACTGATGACCACCAACGTCTACTACATACGCTTTCGGAATTTCAGGATGATGCCCAATCGGTCCCCAGACAAATGGTTTTCCAAAAACCCATAAAAAAGAGGGCATCCAATCGCTATGAAAATTAAGGTGGTGTGCGATTTCAAATTTAAACTGCTTGCGCCAAATGAAAAATACGACGCCAATTTGCCAGAGGTAAAAATATAAAAGTGCTCCTCTTTCACCTTTCTTCCACCAACGCATCCAGTAGGGTAAATCGAAATAAGCGAAATTGAGATTCCCTGGAGTGTCCAAGCCTTGAGCTGCTAAATATTGTTCGATGGCGGCTTGATTATTTTCACGTGTAATCGCCAATACTTTTTGATGTTTGGCTATTTCAAAAATGATATTCCACCCCGTTCCATCTTCTGAACCTTTGAACGGATTAACAGCGTAAGCCGTGAGTAACACTTTGCTTGCTTTTACTTTCATATGCAATCAGCAGTTTGGTGAACGTAACGATGCTTTGGGTTTTTATTTTTTATTATCCGTGCGGGAACGCCACCAACGACCATGTTTTCCGGTACATTTTTGGTTACTACTGCGCCCGCAGCAATAACACAATTCGCACCAATCGTTACCCCATCCAAGATGGTAACTTTTGCACCGATCCAACAATTTTCTCCAATTTTAATTCCTTTGCGGCTAACGCCTTGCAATCTGATTAATCCATGACCAGAGTGATAATGATGATTTTCTGGATGGCAACTAAAGTATTGTCCAATGATGCAATCTGCTCCAATTTCTAAGCCACCGCCGCCACCGAGATAGGCAAATTCGCCAATCCCAACATTATCTCCGATCCGAATAAATTCGCCTATATTATTATAAGAAGTGGAGGCAATGATTCTACTGAATGCACCAATGCTGACGCGATTACCGAAGACTACGGGAAATTTGCTTAAACCGCTAACCTCAACCGAAGTCCCAAGTTGCACCCAACGCCCAAATTGGATATTGGCTAGGTTAAAAAAACGAACATTTTTAGCTAAGTACAAGTGCTGAGGCATTCTGAATGCGTATAATAAACGCAAGCCACGGAAACGTTGCACTAACTTCGTGCACACCAATTCGATCATTAACTTGGTAGAAACTGCTGCGTCTAATTCAAAATCGGGGTTTTTCTTTCGAACTATTTTTAGGAATATTGCTCTTAACATAAACTAAATCAATTTAGCAATTTGGTGGGTAATCTGTTGCATCGTATCTGCTTGCACGATATTCTTTACCGCAATATATTTTTGTGGGTAATCTTCGGAAAATTCTTTGAATAAAGCTTGGTAGTTTTGGGTAAGGGTTTCTACTGCTTCTTCCGTCAACTCTTGTTTGCGACTTAAAATAATATCCGTCGGTGCATAGAGGAAAAAATTTAATACTGGCTTTTGTACAAAACGATATAAAGACTTTGGTAAAACCGTATCCATCGTAAGATTGGTCCGTTTGGGATCAACGATGAAATCAAAATAATACCGATCGTACAAAACGATGTAATTAAAAAGTTGATATCTAAAAAAGACATAACTCCGACCGATCAAATAATCAAAATAGTAATAGCTAAATCGTAATAAAGATTTAAACTTGCTGGTATTATTTCCTTGTCGGGGCAATCGTGCGGCACTGCGCTTTTCAGCAGCGGCTTTACCGTGAACAAAACTACTCAAGATCGGTAAAAGGGAAGGGCGATGTCGTAAGACAACCGTTTTTCTTCTGAACTTCTTAGACAATAAGCGGCGGGTGGCTGCTAGGATCGTGCTTTTTCCGGCACCATCAACTCCCGTAAAGGAGATTAGAAAACCACGCCGCCACTTAATCGTCTTCAAAACGTCTGAGACGTATTTAATTGTGTTGATTTGTTTGTCTGCCCATTTGTTTTCTGGCAAGGTGTTTAAGTACTTTACCAAATGCATTCTTAGAGCAGCATTGAATGCGGAGAATTCGCGTAGTGTAAAAATTGAGTAATTGTATTTTTCTTGAAACCGTTTTAGCAGTCGTTGTAGCTTTTCGGGTGCAAAGCTTTCAAAATAAGTTAGATATTTTGCTGGGAGTCCCGCAAAATTAAGTTGATGAAATAAAACCAAATGTTCTAAAAGACAAAAATCAGAATAAGTGGTAACGCTACCGATTTGCCGTTGCTCGGCTTGTAAATATTCGTTAGTCAGGTAAATTAGATTTTTGCGAACCAGATGATATAAGCAATCAATTTGTAAAAATCCACCATCCGAAAAATGGATAAAAAACTGCACCATGGAATGTTGTCGATGCATATTCCAATGATTGACACTCGCCGCTTGGGTCACAAAATCTTGAATTAATGCCAAGTTTCGATGAGGCAATAAGATATCTAAATCAGAAGTGTCTGCTATTTCAGAAAGCGACTTTTCGGTATACTTGAGCAATACGTAAGTACTTCCCGTAAGTTGAGCAAAAAGTCTTTCAATAAATTGATTTCTTTGATTTGTCATAAGTCAAATTCCTCTAGCTTAAAATTGAAGTTGCTTAGCAAGTTCTCCATAAAAGAGTTACCAAGTTTATACCGAAGTATATTTAAAATTCAAAATGCTATTTCTCAATATTTTATGCATAATCATCTATCATCTATGTTCTCATATTGAGAATCAACTATCATTTCCGGAAGTTTCGACCGTCATTATTGACTCGCAATCTTCCTGTTTGCTTAGCTTTGATACCACTCGTGACGGAGCAGCAATATGTTCTAAGGCTTGCGTCCAATGTTCGAGTAACCAATGTACTTGTAAATGCAAGCGAGCTTGCACAAGGTATTTTGGCAAATAATAACTGACAATAAAAACTAGATATAAAGCATAATTCAATCTCCAATTAACCCGATAAGTATTTTGAATATCTTTTAAAATGTCGTCTTCCATGACGAGCTCAATTTCTGCTTCGATGGCGGCTTGCGTTTTTCTTTCAATTAAAATTCCTTTTTGAAAAATATAATGAAAAACATCAAAATACAATGGCATTTCCAGCTTGCTCATTTCCCAATCGTAGACCAATAGTTTTTCGGCGCTTTGGTACATATTCCAAGGTGTAAAATCGCCGTGCGCCATACCAACGCTAAGTTGTTCCGCAGGGTCAAGAGACTGGAGTTGGCGGTGACATAATCGGGTAAGGTACCGGAATTGCTGAGGAGGAAGACCATTGTCTATTTTTTCAATCGTTCGTAAAGCATCCATCCCAGATTCAATTTCCTGCCAGTATGCTAAATCCTTGAGTGTGCTTTTTTTTGCAGTACGGCGATACAATTCTACTAAGGCTTTACTATGCGTATTGGTCCAAGCTAATTGATGGCGCGCGCCCTGCATTTTGACATTACTGACGAGTAGTGCATCCGCAATTTTCTTACTGCTAGGCACTTGCATCGTTTGAAGTGATAAGTGTGTTAAGAATGCCAACTGTTGTGCTTCGTTCTGCGTCAAGGTACGAGCAGCTTTCGTGGTTGGTATTTTTAAAAAGTGGGTGCAGTTTTGTTTTTGGTGCAAAGCAATAATTATTTTTCGATTCTCCCCTACTGTTCCGGTAAAAATAGCATAATCGTCAAATGCTAATTCCGTTTGCCAATTTTTTTTATCCGTTTCTTCCCTTTCCCAAATTGAAAAACTTCCAGCGCTTAGCAGACTCAAGCAGCGAAATCGACTTAGCATTTGAGCTAATTGTTTAAAACAGTATGCTTTAATTCCCGTGCTATTATATAAGGATAAAAAACCAGCAATGGTCGTTTGACTTGGAAAAATCCATCGCATACTCGCATCGGGATTATTGATATAATGGTGAAGTCTAGCCTGAGGAAAAGCTTGTCCCGAAAAATCAATGATTCCTCCTAGATATTTAGAAAACTCCGTTGGTAATAAAAGCTCTCCCGATAAATTTACGAGAAAAAAGTCTATCGAAATCTGATCACAGCATTTGTGCAAAGCTTTCTTTGATCGATAAACAATACTTTCAAGCGCTAAGTTATCTTTTTGTAAAAAACCTTCCGGATCAAAAACCAGCAAAGCATTTTTTGTATTAAAAAAGATAGTACTAATAATCGTTAGATCCGACTGCAAAAGTTGAGTTTTCATTTTTTTTTATTTTGGGAGCGGAAAATTTTGTGGTTTAAGTTCAGCACTTTGAAACTGTAATGGATAAGCTTTAGCAGGAAGCTCTGATTTTCCAATGATAAACATCAGCACTACTAAATGGTAGAAATAAATGCCATAGTTGGCTTCGCCAAAAATGCCAAACTCGGTAGTAGAATTAATTAGAAGTGGAATCAACATCGCGATGGCCGTTAAGCGGAATTGAGTACTTTTCGTTTTACCAATCGCATAAAAAGTCAAGACCATTTGGACAATACAAATAAAAGCACCCACGAGTCCTAAGTTGATTAGTACCTGCACAAAGGTATTGTGCGTCATCGACGCAGCGTAAGCATGAATACTATCAAATTTATTGGTAAACGGAGAAACGCTAATACTCATAAATCCGTAACCTAAAATCGGTTGATCTGGAAATCCATACGTAATTAAATCCGACCAAAATGGTAGTCGCCCCGTCATACTCATCACTTCGCCAACATCGCCATCTTTGATGATAATCGTTTTGACCAAAATGGGCAAGACAAGCGCTCCTCCACCAAAAGTCGCTAACTTCAACCAAGCACTTTTAGATAACATGATGAACAATAGACTCACCAACATAAAAGCGCCCAAGGAAGAACGCGACTGCGTCAAAAGAAGAATCACCACACTAATTACCAAATAAAGTATATTCCAAAACATTCGATTATCTTCTCGCAATCCAACGTAACACATCGCCGCACCAATTACGGCCAACATCCCTAATTCGTTTGGGTTCATAATATATCCTCCCAACCGCGAAACTGCACCACCATGTGTATCTCTAAAAAAAGTATCTGGATCAAGATATAAGCCTAGCAAAAAACCAAGACCAATGATTGCTACGCTCGTGCCTAGAATACGATGAAAGCTCGCCTTTCCTTGGGTTAAGAAATAGCCAAGGACGAGTAGATGATAAAATAAAACTGCGAAGCAAATACTTTCAAATAACATCAATAATTGCAAAACGGTAAAGCCTACATCGGAGGACCACCAAATGGAAGCTACGCCCAAAAGTGCGTACGATAGATAAAACAATCCACTTAGTTGATTCTCATACCGAAAAACAAATTCTTTAACTGTATTTTTTAAATAAAACAAAAGCACTAGGCACATTCCCGTTAATAAAAATCGCATACCTACTTTTAGGACTCTCGTTAATCCTACCGAACTTGGAAAAATGGTAAAGTAACTATTGATGCGCATCAACATAAAAAGTGTCAATACATAAAAAAGCCAGCGATAAGTTTTTTGAATTTCCATCTTAGCTTACTTTGGTTGTTGCACATAAGTTTTCACTAAACGCTCTGCGATGGTATGCCAATCAAATTCAGCAACGACCATTCTACGACCTTGCTTTCCCATTATGGATAAAGTATTGCTGTAGAAATGTTTCGCCATTACTTGCATGGATTGAGCGATTTCGCTCGGTGTATTTTCATTAAGCGTATAGCCGGAGCGATATTGATCTACAAAACTATTGATATTTGTTGCGTCGCTGGTAATCGTTGGTTTCTCCATCGCCGCTGCTTCTAAAACTGCCGTTGGAAATCCTTCCATTCGAGAAGTGTGTAAAAAAATGTCCATCCGCGCCAATAAATCAAATTTTTCTTTGCCAAATTTCTTACCGTGAAAAGTTACCGCATCGGTGAGTTCTAGTTCCACACAAAGGTGTTCTAACTGAGCTCTATCCGCACCATCCCCAATAAACTCTAGTTGTCCTTTACCACCTTGCAAACGGTAAGCATAAAAACCTCTTAGCATCAAATCTAAACCTTTGTGAAAACTGGCTAAGCGACCACAAAATCCGAAAATCGGTTTTCTTGGCGTATCCCTTAATATGGGTACCCTTTGGCTTGGAATATCACTCAAGTCTTGCCCATTCGGAATCAGGCATTTATTGGCAGATGCGGTCAATTCATCGAGGTAATCAAATTCATTAATCCCCAGTAGTTGCACCCATTTAGCATCTCGAATCAGCTTGGATTCGAAGCAAGAAAAATAAAACTTTTTGACCCAAGCATTTTTTGTCATGGCCATCTCAGTGAGGGAACCATGTGGCGTGTAAACGTAAGGGATTTGCAAGCGCTTTAAATGCCGAGAGATCAGGTAAAACTCTGGAATAAAAGCGCCGTGTAAATGTACAATACTCTCCTTGGGGAGTTCTTGCAGCGCCCTTACCAAATCAGCATCAAGCTTTAGCTTATTCTTATGCTGTTGAAATAATTTAGTTTTAAAATCTCTGGGTGGATAGTTGTGAAGTAAGGTATTTGCAATTCCCCAGAGACAAACATCGTATGCTAGGCTGAGCTGCTTGGAGACCAATTGGTAAGCAACCTTATTGACGCCATTCATCCGTTCAGGATTAGCTTTACCTAAGACTAGGTGAATAATTTTTAATTTCATAAAGCATTTATTTTGAGCAATCGTTCATCAATAATCGTGATCGTAATCCGTTCGTGCTTATGTTAAAGTAATTAACTCGAAACCCCTATAATTCGATTAGAAACCTTAGGACTAAGGTAAAAATAGTAGGTCATCAAGCTGATCAATTGAGTCGCAATTAATCCTAGTAGTAAGCCATGCATACCATAGTACGTTACGAAGCCTTTTGCCGTAATCAAACTAAAAATTGCACTGAGTACGTAAGCCACAAAAATAGGCGCAGTTTGCTCAATCGTTCGCATAAAAAACCGAAAGGGATGTCCTAAGAAAACCAAAAAATATAAGCCCACGTAAGCAGCAACGATATAAGCGTGTTCAACTGCCGTGGGACCGTAAATAAGTTGTAAAATTTCGGGAGCAAAATAAGCGATTAAAAAAAGTAAGCAAGCGAAACCTGCACCCAAGTGGTAGGTCATTTTTCGGAGATATAAAGTTAAAGCATTTTCACCCGCTAAGTGGTATTGCTTGGCTGCTTCAATGGGGATTAAGTTCTCCATCGTTAAAAACAAAATATGGCATAAGCCCATTACGTTTTGTACCAGACGGATTGCTCCCACGGACTTGGTCCCTAAAATACTTGCGCCAACAATGATAAAATAGTTTCCCGATAGCCACTGCAACACCGAAGTGCCAAGCAACCACTTAGAGAAGTGAAAATGTCTAACGAATATATTTAGTAATGCGGTGCGATTTACGCCTTGCCAAGAGATGCCGAACGCACCGACAATTACGCTAATTAAATTTACCCCAACGAGTACAGCTAAAACCGATACAAGTTGTAAATTTCCAAAATAATATAAGGCAATAATTCCTAAAATTTGCCCACCATAAAAAATACCATCTAAACAAAAAACGCGCAAAAATTGCTGTTTCACTAAACTTGTCTTACGGTAAAAATCATGCTGTAATTGGCAAAAAGCTAGTGCACTCGTCAAAGGAATTAAAGGCCAAATTGCCGCATCGAAAAACCAATGTGCCATTCCATACAACAAGGCACCCAAAAGCAAAAAAACGATGCTCGTAAGGCATTGCACGAGATGTAAATTTACGAGGTACGACGCAACTTGATTCTTTTCCATTTTGGGTGCAATAGATAATAATGGTTTGGTGACCCAAGCTTGGTTAATTCCCAAGGCAAATAGAACTCCCATCCACAATAACGCAAAGACACCGTAATCCGATAAGCCCATCCAACGAACCAGTAAAATACCGAGTAAAAAATTACTTGCACTTACCATTACTTGGTCGCCGAGTACGATTGCTTTCTTAGCGATGGCATGTTGAAGAAAAGTACTTACTGATTTCATCGCGTTTCTTTGTTAATGGGATTTATAAAAGAAAATAATTTGAAGGGGAATTTTATCCAATTAAAAAAGTTGACCATCCAAGCCTTTCTTTTTCCTTTTACCGCGATGCCATTGAGTACGCCGTATAGCTTTGGGATCTTATATTCTTCCAATAAAACTTCTGCCCTTTTCCCAGCTCTTATTTGTGTTTTTCTAATTTTGAAAACCATTAAACTATAATCAACTTGTCGCATTAAAAGCACCAAATCTTCAGTAGATGCTAGAGCCGGCGTATCTAATAAAATAATATCATAATCTTCTTTTAAAGTTGAAATAAACCGCGTTGTACCGGGGGCATGAAGAATACCGCCGTAGATATCTGCTACTTCCCCCGTAGGAATCATATCCAAGTTTTTGATCTTCGTTTTCAAAGCTGCCTGATGAGCTTTGAGCTCTTTGCGTAGAATACCGATCAAGCCTCCTTCGTTTCGAATCCCTAGTTGATCGTATAGTGGAGAATCTTTAGAATTGAAATCAATGATTAAAACTTTCTTTCCCGTTTTGGCGTAAAGTTGAGCTAAGTTATAACAGGTAAAGCTTTTGCCTTCGCCAGCTGACATCGAAGTAATTAAAACCGTTTTTGCGCCAATGCTACTATTGTCCGCATTGATTAGAATTTCTAAATTGGTATACAAATTACCGAGGGCAGGAACCGCCGTTTGTCCCTTTGCCACCCGTTGAATACCACCAAGAATTGGCGCACTAAAAACCTGCACTAAATCTCTTTTAGATTTAATCCTAGCATAAAGAAAATGCTTCAAAAAAGACAAGGCAATTCCAGTGAGTAAGGCAAAGAAAATTGCGACGCCGAAGATTAATGGTTTGTTCGGAGAGATTGGTAATTTGCTGATTTCTGCTCGATCTACGATTTGATGAAAAACGGTATTCGCAGATTTAGCAACGGCAATTTCCATGCGCTTTTCAATCAAGGTAGTATAGACACTCTCGTTGAGTTTTAGTTCTCTTTGTAGGATGGCAATTTGTTGCTCCTTGTCGGGAAAGGCTTGAATATTCAGCGTAACTTCAGCAATTACTTTTTCCATTTCAGCACGACGTAAAGAAATATTATCCAAAGCATTTTTAACACTTTCGTGAATAAAGGTTCGAGTCGCTCTAATCTTTTCGTCAATGTTTTGCACTTCGTCGCTGCGTGCAGTATATTTTTGTAATAAATCTTTACGCTCTGCTTCGTAGGATTTTATTTTCAAAAAAGCATTTCTAAAAATAGGATCACTTAAACCTTCGAAATTGGGGGCAAAGTTTTTCAAATCATTTCCAGCGGCTAGGTAATCGAAGGTTCTTTGCAATTCAATTTCTTGAATGTTATAGTTTACTTTTTGAAATTCCAACTGCATCAATTCCTTTAGCGTTGCATCCGTTTCTTGCTTGATGTTCATGATATTTTTTTGCGTCTTGAACTTCACTAAATCGCCTTCTGCTGCTCGCAATTCTTTTTTCACGCTCAATAATTCCTCATCAATAAATGCCAAAGTTTTGTTGGCTTCTCGTTGGTGTTCTTCTTTGCAATAGTCGATGTAAGCTTCCATCAAAGCATTGACGAAAAGCGCTGCTTTTTCAGGAACTTCATGTTGAAAATAAAACTTGACAATTTGGATTTTCTCATCGACAGAACGCACGAAAAAATTACTCTCGTTGATGGAACTAATCAAGCCACGCGTAGAATTAATGCGAAAAGCAAAAACCTGTCCCGCCTTTAATTCGATCTTGGGTCCCGACGAGCGGATTGCTCTAGGAATAATGACCAAATCCATTGTTGGTAAACGCAAGGTATCTTCAAATTTTCCTTGATTATTCGGAGGAAAAACGGCTTTGTCTTTACTCCACAAAAACTGTCCTGCCTCTTGATACTTCAAATAATACAGCTGATCATAAGCCGTCGTATCGTGAATTTGATAACGAATAAAAAAGGGATTATTATTAAAAAGTTCTTTGGTTTTAATTTCTCCTATTCTAAAATAATCAACTTCAAAATCTAATTTTAGAAACGTCAATTCTTTCAATCGCTTAGAGCGAAACATTTCAACTTCCGTCAAAAAATCTACCGAAGTTACTCCCTTCGTTCGTCCCTCCTCTTCGAATAAAGCTAAATCGCCTAAATTGATATTTCGATTATCAATTTTTAAAGAACCACTAGACTGATATTCGGGCACCGCGTAGGAAACCATTTTAGTAGCCGTCAGAATTGCGATAATTGAGAGCAAAATGGTAATGGGTGCGCCCTTTACTATTGGGATGACGATCGTTTGTATTTCTTTTTGCATGAGTTAGGTTTTGGGTTAGCTGGTTTATTTTGCAAATACAGAAATGATGACGGCGACGCCCGTTACGATTCCAGTAATGAGGCTGGCTTTACCCAAATTTCGATCTTGACCTTTACTGCTGGTAGCTCCGACGTGAATAATGTCATTCGGTTGGAGCGTAATATTTTTTTGAGGTAGACTGGCTAAGTCGGTTAGATTGATGGTTAACTTAACGGGATGCTGGTCGATGATTCTCACCAGTTCAATTTCGTCATTTTTAGCATAAGCAGATAGCCCATTTGCTAAAGCAATGACATCAACGAGTGATAGCAACTCATTATCCAAACTGTAGCGCCCGGGCTTATTCACCTCCCCTAAGACTGTCACAAAATGGTTTTGTACCCGAACGTTTATAATTGGATCTTTTAATATATTACTATATCGTTGTTCCAAAAAGTAGTTAGCTTCTTTTGTTGTTAAGCCGGCTAGTTTAGTTCGACCTAATTTAGGCAAATTCACTTTGCCTTCGTCATCCAAAATTAGCCATTTTCCGGTCTCCTCATTAGTAGCGTATACGCTATTCACGGATCCTATACTTAGCTTATCGTGCCCCCAGATACTAACGGTCACTTTATCCCCCGTTGCCATTATTGGCTCCGTCGGGATTAACATTTGTAAAGCTAAAGAATCATTTTGAGCCAGATTTGGCAGGGTACTGAATAAGGGTTTGGTCGTTTGGCAAGCAGTACACAGTAAGAGGATTGAAATAAATATGAAAATTACTTTCATGATCATCGGTTTTAAGCCCTGAATTTATTTATCCAGAGATTCTATTTAAACATTGTTGGCAATATAAAATAAACAGTAAAAGTGCCAAGCCGGCAAAAAACAGTAAAGAACAGTAAATCAAACAGTTACAAATTAAATATATTAAATAAACAATTTTCAAGTGTAGAAAAATTCTCGTTTTTAGAAAAAAATAAGGCATAATCAGCAGAAAAATCGAGCGGGCGAGCGAGGAAAATCGAGTTCCAGTATTCTGTCACAACATATTATATTTTTAAAAATTTATAATAAAAAAAACAATACGAATGAAGGAATTTAAACTCAAAAAAATAGGCGTACAAGCCATTTAGTACTTCGATAAAAAGTTGAAAATTAAAATAACAGATTCAGAAAACACACAAACAAAAAAAGGAAATGAAACACAAGTTTGAACCACACTGTATTTTTGTTGTAGAAGACGATCCGATGTATCAGCGAATGATCAAATATATCATGGAGCTCAATCCTGATCACAAAGTTCACGTTTTTGAAGATGGCGCTAGTTGCATTCAGAACCTACACCTTAATCCAAGCATCATTTCGTTGGATTATACCTTACCTGATATTTCGGGGGGAGAAGTGCTCAAAAAGATCAAACAGTTCAACAAAGATATTTCAGTTGTTATCCTTTCGAGTCAACAAGATGTTTCGACGGCGATAGGACTCTTAAAAGAAGGTGCTTACGATTACATTACCAAAGATAGCGAAACCAAGGAAAGACTTTTAAATACGATTGATCACATCAAACATAAAAATAGCCTCAGCAAAGAAGTAGATTCGCTACGGGAGGAATTGCAGACCAGCTATAAACTAGATAGGAGTATCATTGGCGATAGCAAAGCCATGCAAAAAGTATTTGCTTTATTGGAGAAGGCTGTAAAAACGAATATTACCGTTTCCATCACGGGAGAAACAGGTACAGGAAAAGAAGTAATTGCCAAGAGCATTCATTACAACTCCAACCGTAAAAAAGAAGCTTTCATTGCGGTCAATATGAGTGCTATTCCTAAAAACTTATTAGAAAGTGAGTTATTTGGCTACGAGAAAGGTGCCTTTACGGGAGCAAATACAAGCAAACGAGGTATGTTCGAAATTGCGAATAAGGGTACGCTCTTCTTAGATGAAATGGGCGAAATGGATATTCAGTTACAGTCAAAAGTATTGCGCGCCTTGCAGGAACGAGAGATGATGCGCGTCGGGGGAACCAAGCCCATTCCTTTTGATGCAAGGATCATTGTGGCTACCCACAAAAACCTACTCGAAGAAGTGAGTCAAGGAAATTTCAGAGAAGATTTGTACTATCGTTTACTAGGGCTTCCTATTGACTTGCCGCCCGTACGAGAACGCGGAAATGACATCTTGTTACTCGCCGATTTTTTCCTAAAGGCTTTTGTAAAAAACAACAATTTAGAAGCAATAAAATTATCGAAAGCAGCCAAAAATAAATTGCTACACTACTCTTTTCCAGGAAATGTGCGGGAATTGAAAGCCATCATAGAATTGGCAACGGTACTCACCAACGGAGTAGAAATTGGTCCAGAAGATATTCGATTCAACAGTCCGAAGAAAGCAGCTAATTTCTTAACGACGGAGATGACCTTTGAAGATTATAAAATAACCATTGTCAATCACTTTTTAGAAAAATATGACAACGATATTGACCTTGTGGCACAACGACTTGAAATTGGAAAGTCGACCATTTATCGAATGTTAAAGAATGAGAAGGTTGGTACTTAAGTAAAAACATCAGGAAAAGTTTTAGAAGTTGTTTAAAAAATCCTCAAAACAAATTAATTAGTAGTAACAATTTAGACGCATGAAAAAATTAAACAAAGACACTCGTACAGGAGTACTCCCGCGAGTTCCCCAACCAGTAGCAACGCAACTAACGGACGTACCCGTTAGTTTTGACCTCAGCTATTTAGAAAAGATCAGCCGGAATAATTTAAAATTCATTAAAGAAATCATTAGTATTTTTCTAAATGAAATCCCAATGGCTATGGAGAAGATCAGTCGTGAGTTGGAAGATAGAAATTGGGCTCAAGTTGCTAATTTAGCCCACCGAGTAAAGACGAATTATATGATGCTCGGAATGACTCCTCAAGAGCAAAATGCCTTATCCATTGAGCGCATGATTAAAGAAGAAAGGTTTACTCCGACAATTATCATCACCAATGTCAATCAATTGATTAAAGACTCCAGTCAGTTGTATCCCATTTTAGAGCAGGAACTTGAACGTCGGAATCAATTAAGCTGATTTATTGTTTTAGCAAATTATTGAGTATGCGATAAGGTATTCCTATTTCCCGCCTTGCTGTGGGAAATAATACAAATTATTTTGGCAGCAAGTAAACCTTAACTTCTACCCTTCTATTCCTAGCTTTTTCGTAGGCAGAAGTATTCTTTAATTTGGGTTTCGTCTCTCCGTAGGAAATCCTTGAAATTTGAGTACTCGGAATGCCTTGCTCGCTCAAATAAGTAGCAACGCTCTGGGTTCTTCGCTCCCCGAGTTGGTAGTTGTAGGCATGATTACCTTCGCCGTCGGTATGTCCTGAAAGGTAGACTTGTGCTTGAGGATTTTCGTTTAAGAATAGAACGACCTCATCTAAGTCTTCATAGAAGTCCGGCTTGATAATTGATTGGTCCGTATCAAATTCCACGATAGCCGTTATCGTTTTTTGTTGTACAAACTTTTGGTGTTCTTGGATATTCATGTTAGGACAGCCATTGCGTTCTTTCACGCCGTACAAGAAAGGACAATAATCCTCCAGATCAGACAAACCATCGTTATCCGTATCTGGGCAGCCTTGCATTTCAGGATTACCTTTTAGGAAGGGACATTTGTCATCTACATCTAAGATTCCATCTTTATCAGCATCTTGCTCGCGACCGGGACAACCTTCAAATTCTTGCATTCCAAATAGATTGGGACACTGATCTTTGTGATCCCAAACACCATCTCCATCCTTATCGTTACAACCATGAAACCGCAATAATCCAGGTACCAGCGGACACTCATCTACAGCGTCTACAACGCCATCTTTATCCGTATCTTTAACGTAAGCCTCATTGGGTTTAACGGGTACTAAATCTGCCGCAGGTGCAATTTTGGGTGCTTTCGGCGTTGAGTTGAGTTTTGTATTAAATTGGTAACTCGCGCTCAATTCAATGGCGCCTTTCGCCTGAGTAACGCGATCTAAAGAAGAACTATTCCAATCGTAGCTAAGGGCAAAAGTACTTCGTTTGAATTTCATTCCTACTTCTACGATCATTGCATCTGCGATTCGATTAGCGACGCCAAGGCGTAGAAGGTTTCCTTTAATTAAAGGTAACTCAACTCTTATTCCTAGTATTTTTTCATTCGCCACTCCTTGTTTGTTCCACGAAAACTGTAACGCCGCTTTCCAATGATTCCGCAAGGGAATTTCTGTCTTCACAAACGCTGAAGTCCGCATCGGATATCGTTCTTCCGAAGCAGTGAAAAAACTAGACGCGGGTTCATTTAAATGCGCAAAGGATAAACCGCCCGAAAGGATCATGCGATTAACTTGCTCTCTTGCCATTACTCCGACGGTAAAACTGGGTAAGAGCTGACTCGTATTTTGGAATTCCTCTTGACTTGCTCGATTTGCATCGTAACCACTACCTTCGACGTATTGATTATCAAATTGAAACGCAGAAGGATCAAAGCGCTGCTGAATCATCCCACCACTGAATCCTACCGCCAATATGCCACCTCGTTTTGAAATCGTTTTGCGATAAGCCACGTCAAGTAAAACGTGGGTATTACGCAAAGAAGCTATTCCCGCATCGTTCTGCAAAAGCTGCATTCCAAAAGCAAAAGCACCTCGTTGTTGTTCGTAGCCCAAACTAATATTTCGATACGGCGCAGGAATACTCGACCACTGAGAACGATAACTAAGGCTTAAGCGATGCATCGCATCCATATTATTGCCCAGGTTAGCAGGATTGCGCAAACTAGTGATCAAATCCATTTGAGAAAAATGAGCATCTTGCCCCCATGAAATTAGGGAAAAGCAACTAAAAAACAAAGTGAGTAAAATAGGTTTCATATCAGGTGAGTTGTAGTGTCTTTTGATAGTAGCAAGGTCTTACACCAAGCTCCTTTTAGCGAATCAAAGTAATGTGTCCAGAAAGTATTTTTTGCGTTCCCGTGGGAGTTGTATATTCAAATACGTAAACGTAAGTTCCATTTTGTGCAGCAAGATTTCTCACCGTTCCATCCCAGCCTTTTTCGATTCCATCTCCTGCAAATATTAATTCTCCCCATTGATTAAAAACATTTAGATTAGTCTCCCCCGAGATTTCTCCTCGAACATAAAAGACATCATTTTCTCCGTCTGCATTCGGCGTAAAAGCCGTAGGAATAAAAATGATCGCTTCGTCAACTACCGTTACGGGTAAAGAATCTTGATTTTTAATTTGCATATAATCGAACTTGGTAACGGTGTCTCTACACGTCGCTGCGTTTGTCGCAATTAACTGGACGGTAAAAGATCCCGTTTCACTATAAATATGATTGGGGTTCAATGCGCTAGATGTTCCGTTATCTCCAAAAAACCATTCTGCGGAAGTCACCGCTGCTTGTCTGATTTCAAACTGAAAACTTTGTCCAACGGTTCCCTCCGTTACCGTTGCCATAAAGTCTACCTCAAAAGCATCGAGTACCGTAATCGGCACTGGTTCTGAAATCACTACTACCCCATTCGGATGCGTAACTTGCACTTGGTAGTTGCCTGCGGTTGTCACCCTATACTGTTCCTCCGTTGCACCATCAATCGCCCAACCGTCTCTTAGCCACTGATTTCCTTCATCAGCGTTCGACTGTAAAGAAGTAGATTCATTCGCGCAAAGCGTTGTCTTCCCTTGTACAAAAACTTCCGCATCGGGAAGGTTCTCTGTAACTACTATTTCTACCGGATCGGAAATACCATTACAAGTATTTTCGTCTACTACTTCGACGGTGTAACTCCCCGATTCCTTGACGGTGATACTTGCCGTTGTTTCTCCGGTAGACCAAAAATATTCCGTTCCGAAACTAGCAAATAAAACAACGGAATCTCCTTCAAAAAAATTAGGTGAACCAATCATGGTAATTGTTGGCGTCACGGGTGCTAAAACGGTAATTGTAATTTCATTAGAAGGATTGCTGGAGCTATTTTCTACGGCGTAGACTTGCAAAACGTGTGTACCAGCCGTTAGGTTTGTAGTTTCAAAAAAAGCACTCGAGCTACTTTGTACGATTTCATTATCGACATAAAAATAGTAGCTATCAAAAATATTAGGATACGCGTTTAAGCTCACTGGTTCGCCTAGACATACTTGATTTGAAGCATTGAGTAAGGCTAAAGAGATGTCTTGGTTCAAATCTGTGATTTTGCGTACGAGATGATTATAGGCATCTCCAACGAAAAGCTCCTGCGTATAAGGCGAGAAAGCGATTGCAGTAGCACCACTAAATCTCGCTGCTGCTCCAACACCATCCGTTGCACCAGTTTGCTCTACGGCTCCTGCATAGGTTGATACTTGAGCTGCTGGTGAAATTTTACGAATCGTATAATTATAACCATCCGCTACAAAAATATTTCCCAACGAATCGACCGAGACATCCCAAGGATAATTAAAAGCTGCCGCCGTTGCTGCTCCATCATTATTCCCAATCGTTCCATCTCCAGCTATCGTACTAACCAAACCTTCCGGAGTAACGCGACGAATTTTATGGTTCCATTCGTCTGCCACCAAAATATTCCCATCCAAATCAAGGGATAAACCATAAGGTCTTTTGAATCTGGAAGCGGTACCTTGTCCATCTGAATCGCCCATCTGATAAGGCTTTCCCGCGATTGTGGTCACCAAACCCATTCCGTCAATTTTTCGAATAATATGCGTTAAATGATCTGCGACGTATAAATTTCCTTGTGCGTCTATTTCGATTCCAGTGGGATTCCCAAACGTTGAGGAGCTTCCAAAACCATCCGAAGTACCAAAATTACCAGAACCTGCTATCGTGGTGACCATTCCTTCCGGTGTAACTTTACGAATCTTGTTATTCCGTGTATCTGCCACATATACATTCCCTTCCGCATCGACACACAATCCCCAAGGCTCGTTGAATAAAGCCGCAGTTCCCTGCCCATCGACGGCTCCACTTACGCCAGAACTTCCCGCGAGCGTAGTCACGGAACCATCAAGCGCAATTTTTCGAATAGTATGGCTCCAACGATCTGCCGTATAAGCAATCCCATCAATCCCCACTGCAATACCGTGAGGATTGTTAAAGTTCGCATCGAAGGCAGGTCCATCATTACTTCCTGGAATTTCTACCTGACCCGCTACAGTGGTAACCAACTGTGCTTGTACCGTTTGACACAGCGTATAAAAGATAGATAGTAGAATAATCTTTTTCATAAAACTTCAATTGGAGGAAGTTACTGCTAGATCGCTAGTAATAACTTCTAAGGATAAATTTGAAGTTGCACGAAGGCAACTCCAAACTCCTAATTAAGAATACATGACTTGTCTTAAAGCCAAGGGTAGCTCAAAATCGAATACAGGTTCTACTTCAGACTTCTTCCCTAAAATTAAATCCCCGTATTTATTTCCTATAATAGACCAACGGTAGCGACGATTCGCTAGGTCTTTCATTTTTATTGCGACCGCATCTAGCTCTAGTACTTTGAGGTATCTAACCATTTTTGCCAGTTGCGTAGCGTTCTCAAAATAATAAGCTTGGTGTTCCGTGGTAATTCGATTATAAATCACATCGAAAGAAATAATTGGCAAACCTAAATGCATCGCTTCTACTAAAGAAGGATTTGTTCCTCCTGCACTGTGACCATGAATGTAAACTTTAGCATTCGATCGAAGCTCATTAAGGACTTTTTGATCATAAATCGGATCTAACAAATGTAATTGTGGATGCATGCAATATTCTGCGTACAGTGATTTTCCATAATCGCTATTTTGCCAATTCCCAACGAGCACCAAGGGTAATGCGTGTTGCTTAATAAAAGCATCAAGAATCATTTGTATGTTATTCTCCGGTTCAATCCGACTCACTTTAAATGCATACTCTTGCAGTAAAAAAGGAAATTGACTGACTACTGGAACCGAAAGATTTTGCGCTTCGTGGTGATCTCCACCATATTCAATTAAGTTGGCAGAAACGCCATAAAGCTCTACGACGTATTTTTGAATCGCAGCATTATCTGCGACTACTTCGTCTGCTGCCCAAACCGCAACTCTTTCGCTGAGGCGTAAGAAATTTTTAGCGTAACGATTCCATTTTGGACGCCGCCATTCTAAACCGTCAATATTGACGATTAGCTTTTTTGAAGGGAAAAACAATTTGATGAGGGGAAGTACTAGACAACCAGAAACGCCGAGAATTAATAAAATATCACAGTAAATAACTGCGTGTATCATTGACCAAATATCATAAAAGATACTGGCTACGCCGTTCGCTGAAAGTGGGATGTATTTGATCTTGGCTCCCTTCCAAGTTTTCACTCTTTCTTTTGCCGAGTAGTGATGCGTACTATTGTAAACAGTGAGCTCAAAACGATCGTCTAAATTCTCTACCAGTTGGTGTGCTAAAGTTTCAAATCCTCCGTATCGAGCGGGTACACCGACTGTGCCAATGATGGCTAGTTTTTTAGTATTTTGCATGGGTTATGTATTTTATACTTTAGCCTATTCAAAAGTAAAACCGAAACACAAATACCTGTAAATCAATTAATTAAAAAATATAAAAATAATTATTCCATCTCAAAATAGTAGAAAATCTCATTTTGAGAATGAAAATAGATCTTTGGGTTTGAACGTGGTATTTCCTTAATTTATCTGCGCAGTGAGTGCCTTGATTGTAATCCTTAGCGTTGCTCATTAATACCGTTGTACCGAAGCAAAACTTGCGATTGCATTCGTACCTAACAAACTAATGCTTAGGCTTAGAAAGCTTTAAATTGATTAGCGTCAACTATTTTCTATTAGCATCCTCATAAACTCAAAAGTAAGCCCATCCATAAGCTTGGTGAAAAACCAATTTATTCCAATCAAAAAAGCCAGACAAAATTGCCTGGCTTCCAAAACCTAATTATCAGATATTTAAAAAAGTAAGTACGAAACGGTAGTATACTAAACGCTAGGTAAAAGAAGGATCTTCCTTTAGCGTTTAGTCCACTCGCTTATTTCATAATAACTTTACCTGCGTATTCTCTTCCTGTTTCAGTAATTACTTTGAGGAGGTAACAACCAGCGGTTAAACTTGATTTTTCCAGATCAAAGCTATCCGTATTCAGTTGGTTATACTGCAATACTTCCATCCCCAATAAATCGTAGACTCGAACCGACTTCATCATTACAAATCCACCCTGTTCGTCAAGAATTTGAATCTTAGCAAAGTCAACCATTGGGTTCGGTGCAATCCGTAACTGACCAGATGCATTTGTTTGTTTCGGCAAACCGATCGTATTCATCACCATATTAGTTTGAATCGGCGCCATATTATCGAAGTAGATAAACGCTTCGTTGCCAATACTTGCCCCTTCGGTTAAGTCCTTTTTAGGATAAATTTTGAAGTTGACGTAACCGTGACTTTCTGGTTCGTTAGCAAGACTATCTGGCATATTGATATTTTCAAATAACCAAACTAAGCGATTGCCATCTAGGATCTCAAAGCGATAATTATGACTTGCGGCTCCTAACGCCAAGGTTTCAATATCTAAATTATCGGGTAATCGATCTTCAATTCTAACGGTACTTACCGGCGCGTTACCAACGTTTTGGAAACGAATTTTATATTTCAGGATTTGATCATTTGCAATCGGTCCTTCCGGCGTAACCAAAATATCATTAGGATCAATCGCTCCGACCGCCAACTGAGTATCGGTAACATCATTATCTGCACTATTACAATCGCCTTCCGTCGCTTCAATAAGGACTTGCAAATCAATCCTTTCTCCGACCACCACATTCGTAGAAATTGAATCCTTAATGTAAATGGTTCTTTCTGTTCCAATCGGCACACTCCCCAGATCCCAAATACCGTTGGTTCCGATAATTGTATCCCACGCAAGTGAGCTTTCCAAAGGAATAATATCATTTCCGAAGACGACGGTAAGTTTGACTTTCGTTGCCGTTTGAGTTCCTGTATTTTTGTAATTTACTGCGATCACGTTTTCGAAGCCTACTCGATGTGCCGTCGTAGATATTCCGACTTGTAAATCCGGTAACGCACAAGCTGGTTCGTTCGCAAAATTATTCCCGCAAAACTGACTACCAATTCCTGCGACGGTTACCGTCTTTTGCAAAGTACAAATTGGCGTCCAGTTGGTGCCCGCCGCAACTTGTTCGATCGTATACGTTTCTGGTGCAGCCAAGAAAGAATAAGAACCATCTGCTTGAGTGATTACGTATTGATCACCTGGCATAATTCTCAATTTCATGTTTGGAATCCCAATTTCGGTACTATCCTGTACACAGTTTGAATTTTCATCATAGTAAACGACTCCACAAATTTCGCTGGCATTTTCTTCCGTGATGGTAAAACAATTATTCACATTTTGATTGGTCATTACTTGTCGGTAGCCAGAATTCCATTCTATGATGATCGAATCAACTACGGTTGCATCTCCCAAGCCAAAAATAGTTTTCAGTTCGTTTTGTCCTCCGATACCACCGCCCGTCTGAGCAGAGATTTCGCGCATTTGCCAAGTTGGTGTTCCATAAATGGTTGACTTGACATATATTTTTGTACCAATTGCAGATCGATTAGAGTTGGTTCCAACCAATAATACACAAGCTTTATTTTGGCATTTTCCTCTAGTATTTTGATAGATGAAATTCTTATTTTGTTCGTGATTCGCCACGAATAAATCTACATCACCATCATTATCATAATCCGCCCAAGCAGCACCAAAGGAATAACCTTTATCCTGTGTAATTGAATTGGCAACTAAGACAAAAGTACCATCCCCTTGATTCGCATAAAGAAAGTTATCACTATCCTGATCGTTACTAACGTACAAGTCTAAATCACCATCGTTGTCATAATCCGACCAAGCACTTCCGTGAGAATGTCCACCACTAGTTGCGACTACCCCAGTGGTAATGCGAGTAAACGTTCCGTCGCCATTATTCTGGTATAAAAAATTATCTTGCTCTCCTGCATTAGCTACAAATAAATCTAAATCCAAATCATTATCGTAATCGCCCCAACTTGCACCGACGGATTTTCCACCATCATTAACGATATCACCCACGTTAATTTTCAAGAAACTTCCATTCCCTAAATTTTGGTACAAGCTATTATTTTCATCATTGGCATTTGCTACGAATAAATCGGTATAGCCATCATTATTGTAATCCCCCCAAGCAGCACTTACGGAAAAATTTGCTTCGAAGCTAGGTGCCGCATCTCCTGCGTGTGTAAAAGTGCCATCGCCATTATTATGATATAATTTGTTGAATTTCGTAGAAAAATAATCAGTAACAAACATATCCAAGTAGCCATCATTATCATAATCAATCCAACTCGCACCATGTGCGTATCCCTTATCCGTTACAATTGGATCATTGAGTACGCGGACGAAAGTACCGTCGCCAAGATTTCGATACAAGAAGTTTTCAGATCCGATATTATTCGCGACAAAGAGATCGAGATCACCATCGTTATCGTAATCGCCCCAAGTTGCGGCTAAAGAGCTGGCAAGGTCCGTTGCAATTGCGCCAGTGGTTACCAAGCTAAAGTCTCCTGTCCCTAAATTTCGGTAAAGGTAATTCGGTCCGGTAGGATCATAATTCGTTACGAAAAGATCTACATTGCCATCACCATCATAATCGCCCCAAGCCGTAGCCCAAGCATCACTGATTTCGTCCAAACCAATATTTTCGGGTGTTGCAAAACTTGCATTTGGATCGTAGGCTAAGGCTAAAGTAGGCAAAGCATCACCACAAGCTCTTTTTCCTCCAATTCTAAAGTTGATAATTTCTCCGGGTTGATAAGCATTATCTAAAATAAGATTAAACTTGAGCTTGACAATATTAGCGGTGATATCCGTTACTCCAACTAAACCTTGGGTACCTAGCAAGCTATCCATATTTGCCCCCGTGATTTGGTAACGATCTCCTTGTAAGATAGGATCAGTCAAAGTCGTATAAGCCCCCGATAGTGGATAAAGCACTGCTGTGCTGCCCGATTCCAAAGAAACCGATTGATTCGCTGGTGGAATAACTTCTACAAATAGATCTTTTACGGCTCCCAATTTAGCACTTAGCATTTGTAACTCAATCTGAATGCTATTATCGCAGTCATCTAAAGGATTGGTATAACTATCAAATCTTACTTGTAATTCCGTAGGTTGTGGAGCAATGTATAATTCCATTTCTTCATAATCGCAAGGGAAGGTATTGAAGTCTGTAGGATAAGCAGCACAGTTGTAACCTGTATAAACCTTAAGTGTTGATAAATCACAATTATTGTAGCTCGCAGAAATCGTAAAATTACGGGTAGCATTTTCTCCAAAACTAGCGAGTTGGTAAAAGCCATCTACCGGAGTAATTGTTGTATTATTATCCGTGTCAATTAGTTCTTCTACGACAATATTTCCACTAGCATCCATAAAGTAAACCCACGCATTATCCGCAGCGGCGTTTTTGCTTTTGATGGAAATATCCCAATTCACAATAGGGTTTAAACCTTCTTGCGTAGGAAGTGAGGTAGAGGCTTCTAGTTTTGCACGGTAATATTTTAGGTAATCGGCACTAGCCGTATATTCTGTTGTTGTGGTTCCTCCTAGCACGGCATTTTCTTGAAAACTAAAATACCAAGGCATTGGTAAATTAGCACTTTCGTTGACGGTGCAAGTCGGTGCTACTTCGAGGTATACTTTTCCATTAAAACCATCATCCGATAAATTGAGATTGCCGCCATTGGCAACGGAATAGGCTGCTAAGTCAAAGGTATGTGTAGTTCCAACGATACTACTTGGAGTAATGGTATTGCTTTCTTTCACCTTCGAGTTCACTTTTTTCGTCCGCCACTGATCAATCGAACCACTTACAAAACTATAGCCATCGGGAATCTCAACGCGCATGGTTTTCACCTTAGCCCAATTTCGATATTCGTAAGGAAACATATCTCCTCCCGCATAATTCGTACAGCATTGACCAATACTCATTTTATAGGTCTGACTAAGCGTTTTCGTACAGGTTTTAACGTTGTATTGTTCGGCTCGGGTAACGCGGTAATAATATCCGACCAAAGTGAAATTTCCATTCCAATCATTGCATTGGTAAGGCGTACCATTCGGCGTATCACTCACATAGAAATCATTCTGAACCGTTACTTGTTCGGCGTTTCCGCCAATGTTGCCTGTTACTTTATAAGTAGCGATTAATTCTACGCCATCACCATTTTCTAAGACAAAACCACTAAAAGTAGTACATCCATTGGCCACTAAAGTCGAAGGACTAAAATCAAAATTCACTGTTCTTATCCCACCCGTTACACTCGTTGTAAAAGGTACATTACTACAGGATAAAACTTGTCCTGAACTTTGATCGGTGATATTAACTTGCGCCGATAAAATGCCGAGATCATTTCCGTAAGGAAGTTCTGATTTTGCGTAAGCGTAAGACCAACTCGGAAAGTTTGTTGAGGTTTTGATCGTCCCCGTAAAAATGGTATTAAAAGTATCACTGGCCATTACTCGCTTCGACTTTACTTTTGAAAAATCAAGTTGGTTCGTCGCATCTGGTAATCCATCTAAATCATTATCGGATTGTCCAAAGCTAGTCCGCTCAATATCAAAACTACTAAACCCTAAACCTTCACTACAATTACCAGGACAGTGAATTTGAGTTTGTGGTGTTTCTAAACAAGTCATTGGAATATGATACGCATCTATACAAGCGGCATCCATAATATAAAATAGCTGCATGCCCAGCGTTACAGTTCCACCGCCGTTGCTACAATCCGCCGTTAAGTCTAAATCAAAATGAGAGTGTGTCAAAGAAAATCCATCTGGAACTGGTAAGTTGTACTTTGCTTTAATTTCTCTCGT
>CALFBG010000022.1 GCA_937951685.1 uncultured Saprospiraceae bacterium
CTGTAATCTAAATTACTTAACATTTTGAACAGGTCTTTTTATCCTACTCTTCGTCTTGTCCTCGTTATGATAGCTAAGGCTATCAAACTCCGGGCATTCCTCGATTAGCATAAAAATCCAAAGCTCAAAACATCAATAAACCTAAATTACAGTGTACTAAGCTAGTCAAAACTTTGGAAATGGAAAACTATCGCTACGCTAGAACTTCCTTAAAAGAACTGTTTTGCCTAGCATTTCAAGCGATTGCGAAAAAAATGGTAAATTACCGTGTACTAGTGGCAGCATACAGGGAAATCATTTAATTTGGATTACTATTCATTATGCAAAAAGAACAAGCATGAATCTAAATAATCACTGGCATCGTGGCTTGGTGCAATGGTTTTGCTGTTTGTTGGTCTTACCCTTGACTGCTCAGTCGAGTTTTCTGGATCGCATTCCGATCGCAAATGCCGATCGCACGTGTATTGAAACTACGCCCGAAGCGGGTTTACTCGTTGCTTACGCCACAAAAACGGATCCTGCGCAGTTCCGCTTTGAAGAACTTAATCTCTTATCGTACGACCCTTGTGGTTTACTAGTACAAGCCCGAAAGTTTCAAGTACCCAATCATTACTTTAATTTAGTGGCGCTACAACGCAGTAAATCTGGTGCTTATCATCTAATGGGCTACCTTTTTGATGAAGGCGAAGCACAAAATATATTCTTACTGAAGTTGAACCCTGACCAAACGTTCAACTATTTTCGGGTGTACAGCACCCCTAGCAACAACTATCCTTACAGTTTGATGGAAACGGCGGATGGTGAACTAACAATTTTTGGAATGTATCGCCCATTGCCCAATCAAGGGCGTAATTTTTTCTTGCGCTTGGACAAGGAAGGAAATATCTTGACGAGCAAAGCTTATTTTAAAGGAGGCGTTTGGGGCAGAGCGATGTATTGTTCGGACGGAGGCTATCTGGGGCGTCTTGGAAATACCATTTACAAAATAAATCAAGCTGGGGATATCGTTTGGTCGAATAGCTATAATGGAATTGCTGCCTCTTCTAATCCATTGGAAATGGAAGACGGATACGTATGGGTTTCTTTTAAACAGGGACAAGGTGCCAATCCTTATTTCCTTTATCAATTAGATAAAACAACGGGCGCGGTGAATTGGACGAGTTCGAGTTTTTTAGGGACGGGAATACCGGTCTTAGCAGCAGGAAAAGCGGGTAACTTGCTTTGTTTGTACAACGCTAAAGAGGCGGCTGGTGGCTCGGAATCTCAACTTAGCCTTAGTGTCATTTCTCCCACGGGGGAAATATTATCTCATCAAGCGTTGCAGCAGCAGGAGGTTTTTAGCTCCGGCCTTGATTTTAGTTGTCGAGCGGATGGAAGTATTGCTTTCAGT
This sequence comes from uncultured Saprospiraceae bacterium, assembly GCA_937951685.1. Taxonomy (GTDB): domain Bacteria; phylum Bacteroidota; class Bacteroidia; order Chitinophagales; family Saprospiraceae; genus CALFBG01. Next base: position 1,391 of record CALFBG010000022.1, read on the forward strand.
TACTTAGAAGGGGAAAGCAAGGACAACTTGGTACTGGGAACCACGGATATTGATTTTTCTACGGCTTGTCCTACCGAAGAAATTATAGCGACGGAAACGGCGGTTGAAGTGACGGCACTTGTAACGGCTACGGACGTCCTCACACCAGATTTTACGGAGTTAAACTTGAATGGGAATTGGGAGGCAATCGAGCTCGAAGCGACTCGGATTTGTGAAATGCCATTGCCCGTTCCATCCGAGTTGGGGAACGATACGACGCTTTGTTACGGAGAAAGCCTCCGTTTGGAAGCTGCGAGCTCCGGAGCGACTTATCTCTGGCAAGATGGAGCGACGACGAGCGATTACCGTGTGGAGACTGCGGGAACCTATCGCGTACAGATTCAACGTTGTGGGGAATCTTTTGAGCGCAGCATAGGGGTTGAGTATGAAGATTGTCCTTGTGCCGTTGAGGCACCGAATATTTTTACCCCGAATGGAGATGGCAGAAATGATAGCTTTGGCGTAATCGCAGCCTGTGCCGTGATTGATTTTGAATTGAATGTTTACAATCGCTGGGGACAACTTGTATTTAGGACGACGGATATTTCAGCACGTTGGCAAGGTACGCAGCATGGACAAATATCACCAGCAGGTGTTTACGTATATTGGTACCGATATCGTCAAGCGCAAACGGCGGATCAAGCCTTTATTCAGCGAAGGGGAGATTTAAGTTTGGTGCGCTAAAAGTGTTCGCTTAATTTTTGGCTTGAATGGATAATGAATTGATACTTTGTTATATACGTTCTGTTACATTTCAGACGCTATTTGTGCCATTCCAAGAGTTAGTGCTCCCTCTAAATACGATCGGATATTTTTCTTTTTGGATTCTATATTATTTTTAATTACAGAAATAACATGAGGAGGTATTTCTAATGGGAGAGTTGTATCTTCAGTTTCATCAGCTTTAGAACTCTTAAATTCTAAATAGGAACCAATTGCAATTGTTGAATCATCAAATCCATAATGATGAATTGTAATTCCTAATTGATAAACTTTATTTGTTGATAATTCAATCCTAAAAGTAAACCAGGCTTTAGGCAAACTTCTATTAAAATAGTAATCATGTTTTTTAGCGTAACTTACAATTTGTTTGTAGAAGAAATCTTGAAATTTAGTTCCCCCCTGATGCACTCTGTTATTATTAAAAGAACAACTTTTTATTCTCACTTCTGCGTTCCCATTAAAATCAGACCTTAATCTTATTCCGAGTTCGTTTAAAACCTCGTCGCAATAACTAAATACTTTATTTCTACTTTCTTTAATATTCTGTTCTCTTTCTTTCTTGGATTCAATCTTCCAACTTTTTATTTTTTGTACTAGTATTTTTTGTACTACATCTAGTGATGTACTAGTAACTTCTTTTAGATTTAAAGCCTTTTGGATATTTCGTTTTTGAACTTCGGCAAAGTAAGTAATAAGATTTTGAGGTTCTCCATTATCTGCTTTTTCTAAAGCATTAATGTATTTTGCTTTAGCTTCTTCTCTCAATACTGTAAAAGGAAAATAGCCATCTTTTATAAAAATTAAGCTGGTTAATAACCTTGCAACTCTACCGTTGCCGTCTTGGTAAGGGTGTATTGTAGTAAAAGCATGATGGAACCAAGTAGCAATAATTAGAGAATGAACTTCTTTTGATGCTAAGTCGTTATAAATTGCTACTAAATTGTCCATTTCGGCAGCAACATGATCTGGAGGGCAATATAGTATTTTAGTTCCATCTTCTCTGGTTGGATTGTTTTCTCTTTCTTTGTATTTACCTTTTATCAATGGAATTTTAGTTCTATTCCCAAATTGATCTCGACCTTCTGCGTGGGTTTGATTATTGGTAACAAGATGATGTAGTTCATTTATAAATCCAGTTGTTAGTGGACGATTATTTTTAACAACATCAAAAATGAAATCAACCGCATCTAAATGATCGTTCAGATGAGCCATAAGGTCATCTTCTGGAATATTAGTATCTCCATGACTTAGGTAGGATTTAACAAAACCTTCTTTGATTAGCGTTTCAGTAATTCCTTTTCTTAAATCATACATTCTTTCTACTACACCTGTCTCAATTGCATGCTCTCTTTTAAGTCGAGTTAAGAATTCTTCGTACTCTGTTGAATTATTTTGTAGTACCTCTCTTCTTTCAAACCAAGATTCTTTAATGTCATCAAGTATAGATGTATCTAGTGCTAACCATGAGTCATCAAAGTCTACGTGTTTCCAAATTCTATTTACTTTTGAGTCACTCATCAATACAAATTTTTTCTAAAATATGAATTTTTCTTGATTTTTTAGAACCTTAGTCTGTGAAAATTCCTACTGAATATAATATAAGAACTTCATGCTATCAATATACATTTTTTTAATAAAGGTTCCACTAAATGTGAAAACAGCAATTTATGTCACCATTATTATTTTACTTACTAGAATATCTAATTTCAAGTACTTTAATGCAAAAATAAAAACAACAATTGAGCGATCACAATTTTCATAATGAGTGCGAGTGGAAACATCATGGCGTAGCCAAAAACAGGAATCTTGTTCTTCGTTCGAGACTCGGCAAAATCTAGAATAGCGGGTTGGTTAGCAACCATGCCCATTAGCAAGCTAAAAGGCATTTTGACGACTTTGTAGCCCACAAACAAAATGGAGAAAGCCGTCAATAAACTAATCACGGCACTCGCAAAAAATAGCCCAATACCTTCCATCGAAAAGCTTTGAATAAAAGCATTTCCCGAACGTACGCCAATAGCTGTTAGCAATAGGATTAGCCCAATTTGTTGTAAGGTGATATTGGCGGAATAGGGTAGTGACCAAACAATTGGCCCGGTTCGGCGCAAGGCTCCTAAAAGTAATCCGACGATCAAAGGACCACCAGCGTAACCCAATTTGAAACTAAAACCAGTACCAAAATTAACTTCAAAAGTTCCTAAGATCAGCCCTAACCCAATTCCTAAACCAAACGAAAAGAGATTAACTTTACTAGAGGCTTGGTAAGAGTCGCCAAATAAATTGGATAGACTTTGTAAGTCCTCCTTTTTAGCAACGAAGCGAATCCGATCACCTAATTCTAAAATTGTATTTCCTTTAGCCAATAAATCTACGTCCCCTCGCCGTATCCGCGTAATGACTGCGGTATATTTCTCGTCTAGGTTGAGGGAAGCAATGGAGCGTCCTGCAACTTTAGGATTAGAGACAAAAATACGGCGGACATCGAAATAAGAACGATCATAAATAAAGAGGGAGTCGGACTCTTTTCCTAGGATTGGAACGATGGTTTTTAATTCTTCCACATTACTAACGACGGTAACAATATCCCCCTTTTGAAACTGCGTATTCCAATTTACTAAATCTATTGTTTCCTGTCTGGCGATACGACCAAAGGACACGTTCCAATTGTATTTTTTTAGGAGGTCTTTTACTTTATATTGTTGTAAATCTGGATTGGTGATTTCAACATTTATCCGCTCTAATTTTTCTGCGACGGGATAATCTTTTCGTAATGTTTCTTTCTCTTTTTCATAATCAATTTTGAAGATTTTTTCCATGAGTACAATGGCGATCATGCCACCCAAAACGCCCATAGGATAAGAGAAAGAATAGCCAACGACCGCTTCTTGAGTCAACTGTTGTGCCATTTCCGCGGAGAAAGTATTACTGATATAGTCAATCACTCCGGCTAAGGCAGCAGTGTTGGTGGTGCTTCCGGTATAAACGCCCGTAATGGTCGCCGCAGAATAGCCGAACAAAGTCCACAAACTCGTTGCAATCAAACCAGAAAGGACAAGCATTGAAATGGTGAAGAGAAAATCTCGAATCCCATTTTTTCGATAGGATTCAAAAAAGGCAGGACCAGAACTTAAACCAATAGAGTATACGTAAATCGAGAGCCCGAGTAGAAAAATGATTTCTGGAATTTGTAAACGAGAATCAATCGCACCAAATACCAAACCGGTAAAGAGAATCGCAGCTACGCCAAGGGAATTGCCTTTGATGGAGATATTTCCAATGAGATAGCCCAAAGAGGCGACAACAAATAGGAGTAACAGTGGGTATTCACTAAGGATTTGAATCATGCTTCAACACTTTTTAAACAACTTCTATTTGTTGATGGTTCTAATTTGCCGCAAAGGTACGCAAAACAACAATAAAATGTAAGGGGCATTAAAATTAAAAATCCCGAATAAAACAAGTTTCATTCGGGATTTTCCTATGCAGTAAGGATCTGAAAGCAATCGCTTAATCCTCTAAGCCTTTAATGTAAGACTTGATATCGTATTGCTTGAGATCATCGACAATTGATTTTGCAGAAGAAGCATCATAAGAGGTGGCTACTTTGATGTAGTGAAAATCAGAGTCAGAAAAATTAACAATCACCGTTTCCATAAAACCTAAAGATCGCAATCGTTTCAATTTAGAAACGGCATTTTCGTAACTCTTATAAGTACCCGCAATGATTTTAAAATCAGTATTATCATTACTATCAAAACGCTCCGTATTCGTACTCGTCGAAGGACTCGTATTCACGTAGCCAGAGCCAGTATTCGTGGAAGAAGGATAACCTTCATCTCCAGGATTATTGATCAACTGAACAGATGCGTTATTGGACATTTTTGTGATTCTTACTTCTGAACGGCGATTGTATTGGTGTTCTCTTTCATCGCAACTTACGCCATCCGTGCAGCGGTTTCTGATTTCAGATTCTCCGTATCCGACGGAAGTCAAACGATTCGGATCAATACCTTTTCGTACTAAATAAGATACCGCATTGTCTGCTCTTTTTTGCGACAACTTTTTATTGTATCGAGTACCACCACGCGAATCGGTATGTGAAGCTAATTCAAGCTCAACGCTAGGATTTTGATTCATAAAAGACAACAGAAGGTCTAAATCAATTTTAGCATCGGGTCGAATCGAAGCATCATTAAAATTGTAGTAAATGTTAGGCATTTGAAAAACGGCACCTTCCCGGATCATTGGATTATTGGGTCGGGTAGTACTTCCACCATTATTACTTCCTGTTCCTGTTGTATTTGAGCCATTGTTATTGCTGGCAAAAGGATCACTAGAATTACCATTGTTGCTATTCGTATCTCCCAGACCGGAATCTTGGATAGAGACATTATCTTTAGACGTTACCGTGTATCCCGGTTTTGTGGTAGGATTTCCAGTATTTGTTCCATTAGGATTGTATACCGTGCCGGGTTGACCAATGGTGCCATTATTACTTCCGGTGCCAGTGCCATTCCCCGTACCATTGACATTGTTAGCCATAGCATCTGCTTTGGATAAACTAATGACGAGTTCGTCTAGTTGACTATCTTCGGTTACCACGATTTGTCGAGCGGCGTATCCTTCTTTTTCTACGATAAAAATATAATTTCCACGATCCAATTTTACAGGATAAGAACCATCTCGGTCGGTAAGACCACTTGTACTATTTTTGCCGATGTTTAATTTAACGGTAAGTTCGTCACTATTGACATTATCTTGGCTGAGTGCTTTGAGGGCATCCGCCAAAGAGAGTTGATCAATATTGGAATGACTAACGCTTACTTCCGTCAACGGCTCGCCGGTACCTTGATCAATGGCGAGGACTTTCATATTCATTGGTAACTTGGGCTTTTCCACACCAGCAACTTCGTCCAAGTTTCCGCTACTAATATAAAAGCTGTAAATATCATCTGAACCTAAGCCACCGTCTCGATTAGAAGAGAAGTAACCATTTTTCTTATCTCTATCTACAATAAAACCAAAATCATCTTTACTCGTATTAATTGGCGATTTAAGATTTTCTGGTTTTTTCCATTCCCCGTATTCAAAAGCGGTGAAATGAATATCTAAACCACCCGCGCCAAGATGTCCGTCGGAAGCAAAATAAAGGGTACCATCCGCGTGGATAAAAGGAAAAACTTCATCTTTGTCGGTGTTGACTTTAGGACCAAGATTAACGGGAGTTCCCCACGTTCCGCCTTCTAATTCGGAATAATACAAATCCATGCCACCCAATCCGCCGTCCATATCGGAAGAAAAGTAAATTCGATTACCTTCTACGGAGATACTTGGATGGCAAGCATTACTTTCATCTTCGTTGAAAGGAAGGCTTTTGAGGTTTCCCCAACTATTTTTATTCCATTCGGCAGAATAGATGTTGAGTTTAATCATTCCATCTTTCTTAGATTTTTTCACGCCATTCATGACGTTATTTCTAGTAAAGTAAATATTGTCCGCCGTACGGTCAAAAGTCAAAGGACCTTCGTGATAGATGCTTAATAGCTCTTTAGCAAAAGGAACGGGCGTTGCCAACAGACCATTATCATCTCTTCTACTGATGAAGATTGACATGATGTTGGTATTCGTTCTTTTGTCTTTAATTTTATACTTTTTCCCAGCCACTTTGGTGGAGATGAAAACGATGCCATCTTCGTAGAACGCGGGGCTATATTCTAATTGTTCGGTGTTGATGGTGGTTTCATTGGTGATAAACACCTTATCATTTGGATTCGTCTGTGCTAAGAGGGCACTTCCGAAGCAAATTGAAAACATAAAAACGCCGAAAATTTTTATCAATTTCATAGGTTTATGATTTAGAATAAGCTTTGACTTATTCGCACTTATGGATAACGATGTAAGTACCGTAGATTAAAACCGTTTTGGGTTTCTGGGGTTACTTAGACCATCTTTTTCTCTTTTAAATTGGTAACTGACCAAAGCTTCTAAACTACCACTATTGTGATCTCCTAATTCGGAAAGTGGATAATCATAAGCTAAGCCAATGCCGATATTGTTAAATTTATAAAACAATAATAAATCAGCCGATTCACCACTTCCTGTTCCTCCCAAACGGTAAGAAACACCAACGGATAAACGTTCGTTATATTCAAGACTTACGTTTACATCGAGGTCAAATGGTGCATTATTGACATACTTAGCCAAAATCGAGGGGTTAAAGTGAAATTGGTTACTGATTGGGAGTCTCAAGCCTGTCATGGCATAAAAGTGTGTTACCTCTTGTGCAACGACTAAATTGTTCTGCGTATTGTATCCAATGACGTTGGGGAAGATATTTGGTGCAGAAATACCGAAATAAAACTGATTATCGTAGTCTATGTAAATACCGGCACCAAAATTACCGTTGTAGCGACTAGCGAAATCATCTTCAATAATTGACGGATCGCCAAAGTCTTGTACAATTACGGTAGGATCTCCAAAATCTATGCCTAAGTACTTCATCGTACCCTGTAAGCCAAAGCGAATGGAAGTCTTTTTGTTCAATTGAATATTATAGGAATAAGCCATCGAAGCAGACCAGTTTTCCATAATACCCGTTTTGTTGTTGGCAATGGTTAAACCAAAACCAACTTTTTTTCCAAAAATGGGCGCATTAAAACTAAGCAACTTAGATTCTGGCGCACCTTCAAAACCGACCCATTGTTTTCGGTAAAGTGCGGTCAATCCTGCACCACCACTTCCCGCATAAGCAGGATTGATGACTAGTTTGTTGTGCATGAATTGCGTAAATTGACTTTCTTGTTGTGCGAAACCTATGCAGGCAAAACTCAACAGAATTAGGGTACAAAATAATTTATGCATGGTGATCGATTAATCTTAATTTAAAATAAAAAAGTTCTAAAATGTAAGCTTGGTTAGTATTATTTAATCGAACCACTTCTAGCTAATTTACCATGAAAGTGGTTCGATTATTTTAGTCCTTATCGGAAAATAGTGATGTATCCTTTTTGTGGATCTGAACTACTATCTTTCTTGAAAATAAAGTAATAAGTACCATCTGGTAAATCTTTACCGGATTCTCCGTCAAGGGTTCCTTGCCAATCATTTTTATATGGTGCCGCTTGGTAAACTTGATCTCCCCACTGATTAAAAATCAGCATTTCATTATTGGGGTATTTTTCAAAAGCCAAGCAATTAATGGTTAGTTCATCGTTCAAGCCATCTCCATTAGGCGTAATCAACGTTGGAATCGTACAGTCTTCACCATCTAGTAAAACGTTCAAGGTAACTACCGCAACATCACAGAAATCATTGCTCGAACAGTTTTCATAACACAATTGATAAGTGAATTGATCTGTTCCAACGAACCCCGTTTCTGGCGTGTAGGTATAAGTTCCATCACCGTTGTAAACAATCGTACCGTGCTCCGCAGGAATAAATACCTGCATAAAGGATCCAACACCAATGTTGAAGACATCATTATCCGTTACCGTAAAGTTTACTAATGGCGTTTCAAAGTCTACTTCTTTGACATCATCGTTTGCCTCGGGCGCACCTTGTACATCCAAGATAATCGTGGTGGTATCCGTATCACAACCCTCCGTTTGTGCGGAGTAGCTGTAAGCATAAATTCCTGGCTCAGTAGGTTGAAGGAAGATTGCACTTACGCTAGTATTCGTTGGTAAACCTGCACCGGCAGCGGGCGTTGCACTCCAACTGTAAGTCGCATTAGGATCACTGTATAAAGAACCAATTAAATTACACGATTGGCCTAAGCAAATCACATCTTCACAATCCTTCGTTACTTCTGGCGCTACGGGGCGAGTCGTAACCAGTCCTTGTGTTGATCCCGTCGTACTACAACCATTGGCTGCGGTTACCGTTACGCTGTAAGTACCTGAAGCTTGAGCCGTTGCATTAGTGACGATGGCGAATTGACCATTCCACATAGAGTCAGGCTGAGGACCGGTCCAGTTGTAACTGGTAATTGGTTCAGAACCAGCATTTTCAAAAACACCGATCAATAAACCTTCTGTTCCGTCGCTACAAGTTAAAGTGTCTCCCATTAAGGTAATATCAGGGCCACTATTTACAAGTACTTCCGTGATTCCTGATGCGGTACAACCATTTGCAAAACTTGCGGTTACGGTGTAAGTGCCTGCCGCAGTGGCAGCAACGTTACTCAATAATGGGTTTTGTAAGTTAGAAGTAAAGGCATTCGGTCCAGTCCAGCTGTAAGTCGCACCCATCACTGTTTCTGAGAAAAGTTGAAGGTTTTGTCCGATACAAGCAGGATCTGGCGCGGCACTAGCATTAATGCTATCTAGGGGACTGATCGTAATAGAAAACATACAAACCGTCGCATTACTCGCCGTATCGGTTGCGGTATATTCTTGGATCGTAGTTCCTAGTGGAAATGCTGATCCAGAACCGAGCATCGTAGTATCGGTTTGTGTGGTGAATGCAGGAGAACAATCGTCAATGCCGATTGGCACTTGATAAACAACTTGCAAGGCAGAGCAATCATTAAGTGGCGTTGCACTAAGGATAATATTACTAGGATCGCTAACGACTGTTCCATCAATTCTAATTTCAATATTTGTTGGACAATCTAGCTCCGGTGCAGTAACATCTCTTACGAGAACATCGTAGGTACAAGTTGCTACGGTATCACCGTTAGTATTTATTGCATAATAGTTTACCGTAGTAAGACCCACTCCGAAAAAGCTACCAAGTGGATTTTTTACAATCGTAACATTACCCGCAGAAGCACAGGCAGGCATAAAGGTTGGTGCAGAGGACGTATCCGTTGCAATACAATTACCACCCATTAGATCAATCGTAAGGTCTGCAGGACAATTGGCAAACATATCATTTCCATTGGCACTTCCATTTACAATGATATCAATGGGACAAACGGCAGTATTACCCGCGTCATCCGTTGCGATAAAATTGATGGTAGAAATACCAATTGGGTATAAATCATTAGGAGGTGTCCCTTGTGTACTAATGGTTACATTACCACAGTTATCCGTTGCGACGGGAGTGGGAAGCGTTACCATTGCTTCGCAGCTACCTTGTGGTGCATCCACTACAATATTTGTAATAAGACTACAGTCAAACGCAGGGCTTTGAGTATCATTTACCGTAATGGTAATTTCACAAGTAGAAGTATTATTAAAAATGTCCGTTGCGGTATAAGTAATGGTTGTAGCTCCAAGTGGGAAGATCGTATCCGTCGGAATATTCTGTACATCCAAGCTTACCGGACCACAATTATCCATAGCGCTAATCACGGGTAGATTTATTTTTGCGGTACATAATCCAGGATCAGCAGCTACTTCAATATTGGTATTGCTCGGACAGGTAATATCCGGAGGCGTCATATCATTGATATTAATGGTAATCTCGCAAGCCGAAGAATTACCCGCGTCATCTGTCGCGGTATATTCGATGATGGTAGAACCAACTGGAAAAATGGTATCCGTAGGAATCCCTGTAACCGTGACGGTAAAGTCGGAGCAATTATCCGTGATCCCAAGTACGGGTAAGTCCAACTTAGAACTACACGCAAGTGCAGAAGCTTCGAAGTCAAAATTAGGGTCAGCAGGACAATTAATCACTGGCGCTTCGCCGTCGGTTACCGTTACGTTGAAACTACAAACAGCCGTATTCCCTGAGTTATCGACTGCGATAAATTCAACTAAATTTGTACCAACAGGAAAAGCATCACCTGGTCCAAATCCATTGTAGTAAGTACTATCAATCCCACAATTGTCAAAAGCTAAAGCCTCTGTCCAAGTAAATACGGCGGAACAAAGTCCGGGATCATTGACTAAGCTAGTGTCATTGAAATTACAATTTACAAAGATTGGATCTTGAGTGTCACTCACCGTTACGGTCATGGAACAAGTTTCGGTATTTCCTGTATTATCGGTTACGGTCCAAACCACCGTAGTGACTCCAATAGGATAGGTTCCACTGGCATTGTCAGTATTATTAAAATCATTGAGCACACTAGCGATCGTTGCAGAACTATTGACCGATGGAAGATCTACGGTTACCGCAGCAGTACAAAATCCGATAGTGGCATCTTGCGCTACATTTGGTGGACAAGTTATATTTAGAGTATTATTATTGGTAACGGTAATGGTCATTTGGCAAGTTGCTGTATTTCCATTGACATCAGTTACCGTCCAAGTAACGTCAGTGTCTCCTAGTGGATAAGTATCACTAGCATTCCCCGTATTATTATAATTATTGATCACCGAACCCAGTGCGCAGTTATCATTTACCGTAGGCGTCGGTACAGAAACGGTAGCATTACCACCCGCATCTGCCGTCGCGGTAATATTCGTTGGGCAGGTAATTGTTGGATCTTCTACGTCAAGAACAATGACGTTCATGTTACAACTATCCGTATTTCCAGCCGCGTCTGTTACGATCCAAACAATATTCGTCGTTCCAACCGCATAAGTGCCAGAAGCATTATCCGTATTATTAAAATCATTGGTAAGCGTAAAGCCCGTACAACTACCTACAACTACGGGAGCCGGTACGGTTACCTCTCCTTGGCAATTGCTATTTCCATCCACCGTAATGTCGGCTGGACAAGTAATCGTTGGTGTTTGTGCATCGTTGACGGTGATGGTCATTGAGCAAGTAGCAGTATTTCCACTTGCATCCGACGCCGTCCAGATTACCGTAGTAACTCCTAAGGGATAAGTACCAGAAGCATCGGTGGTATTATTAAAATCATTTCCAACAATCACTCCCGGACAATTATCATTGACCGTCGGTGCCGGTACGGTAACCACTGCTTCGCAACTACTATTAGCGTCCATCGTGATATCTGCAGGGCAAGTAATAGTAGGATTTTCACCATCTGTAACAGAAACGGTCATTGAACAAGTACTGGTATTTCCGTTAGCATCGGTTGCTGTCCAGATTACCGTTGTATTTCCTACGGGATAAGTACCCGAGGCATCTGCTGTGCTATTGAAATCATTGCTAAAACTAACCCCCGGACAATTATCCGTCGCACTTGGTGCAGGTACGGTAACCACAGCTTCGCAAGCTGGGTTAACGGGAACACTAATATCAGTAGGGCAGGTGATGGTTGGATTTTCGTTATCTTCGATTGTAATGGTCATGGAGCAAGTGCTCGTATTTCCATTCCCATCGGTTGCCGTCCAGATGACGATCGTGCTACCTAAAGGATAAGTATCCGAAGCATCTGCCGTATTATTGAAGTCGTTCGTAATGGTCGGGCTAGGGCAGTTATCGCCAAAGCTAGGTGCCGGAACGGTTACCGCGGCTTCACAATTGGCAGCGGCGTCCATAGTAATATCTGCGGGACAAGTAATCGTTGGGTCTTCGTTGTCGATGACAGAAACAGTCATGGAACAAGTTTGTAAATTACCAGCGGCATCAGAAACAGTCCAGTTTACGATGGTATTTCCTAAAGGATAGGTATCCGAAGCGTCTGGGGAAAAGTTAAAGTCATTTGAAATTACTGCTCCCGGACAGTTATCGCTAAAGCTAGGTGCTGGAACGGTAACTGCGGCTTGACAATTAGTAGCTGCATCTACCGTAATATCCGTTGGACAGGTGATAGTTGGAAATTCATTATCGTTAACGGTGATGGTCATGGAACAAGTTGCCGAGTTGCCAGAATCATCCGTTGCAGTCCAAACGACAGTTGTGCTTCCTACGGTGTAAGAACCACTTGCGTCGGCGGTATTATTAAAATCATTAGTCAGGCTTAACGTCGCATCACAATCATCCATTGCCATTGGCGCAGGAACGGATACGATGGCGGTACAATCATCCGGATCACTATCAACGGTAATGTCGGTTGGGCAAGTAATCACTGGCGGATCATTATCAATAAATGCTGCGGGCGCTACTTGGATCGTATATTCCATTGGATTGAGGTCACCATCAGGTGTCGTTACCTTAATGGGGAAACTTAAATCTGGTCTTCCAATGATAGCAATCAAAGGTTCGGCTGCGGCTCCAACTAAATCATATTTTAAACTAAAAATAGTAGAATCATCTGGTAGGGAAAGTCCCATAGCAGACTGTTCCGTCCAAACAAAAACGAGTAAGGTATCAGACAAGAAAGTATTATAAGTTGGCGTTGGCGGTAAATTATTTACATTACCGGTATAACTCAAAATAGAAGTATCCCAAGTTACCAAAAATTGAATCCCACTGATGGTATCAAAATTAGTGACTTGAAAATCTACGCAAACGGTATTATCAACACAGTTAATTTTTGGCGTAGCTGTAATGACGAGATTTGTATCTAAGGGTGGTGCTGCATCTACCGTAACGTTAAAGCTACAGGTCTCTGTATTCATGGCATCATCCGTAGCGGTAAAGGTTACGGCGGTTGTACCATCCGTGAAAACTTCTCCCGCGGTATTTCCTATGCCGGAGTTGCCACCAGCAATATCATAACTAAGACTTGGCGTACTACAATTGTCGGATAAGACAAGTGGGTCAAAACCCATGGAAGTTACGTTGAGTCCCGAAGTGGTGATCGTTGTATCGGTCGGACAGGTTAAGAGTGGATTTACATTATCGCTAACTTCGACAATTCCATCATCAAAGGCAAAAGGAAGACTTTGTCCCATGTCGTTGGTTACTTGGATACTAAACCCACTGAGGGCGGTAAAGTCAAAGTCGGTATCGCCGGCCGTGCCAACCACCGAAAAATTTAAGGTGAAGATAGTATCTCCATTGCTGAGGTTTAAGCCTTGAATTGGGAAGGTGTTGTAAAACCAATTAAAAAGCAAGGCAGTATCCGTAGCACCACCATTAGGCGTAAAAGTTGCTTCGGGTGGTAGAAAATTGTCTGCGTTGGTAAACTGGACATAGCTGGTATCCCACGTCATGGCAAATTGCATAGACGTGATATTGGTGAAGTTTTCAACGGCGACATGAACTTGTAAAGCGCTATCATCACAATTGGCTCCATTACTAAGTGCCTTGAAAGTAACTTGGGCAGGTAGGGATGAGGCAGCAAGAAGTAACGACAGGAAGAGTAGGGTTTTAAACTTTTTCATTGTTCCTGGAATTTCAAAAAATGGATTGTAACTTTGCTTCATTTTAATTATTTCAACACCCGAGTAGAATCCAAAATTAGTATGATTTAGATATAGCAATTCCCTTTAGCTATTTTGTAAATAGCTATTAAATGTGCTCAAAGCGAGAACCTTCCGAAAAGTAGTGGGAAATGAGTTGGTATCTACGGGTTTTTGGTAAATCAAGTATTGGGATGTTTGGTTAATAATAAATCGGTTGTCTTATCGTATATTATTATATAACAATTTCAGTATACGTAATTTGAGCCTATTTTGTTTTGAAATAGGAGAGAAATCTTTAGTTACGGTAACTACGACTATCTTGATGGTAGTGCTGTTTTGAGCTACTATCAAGCTAATGGTGACTAGTTAATTTTCACTTTTGGGTGAAAAACTATACATGTTTTTATTATATATCCTTGATTGTCGGTAAAAAAGGTCTAAATAATTCTTAAAGTTAAATTTACACTTAACTTGAAAGGATGCTGAGTGGATTCTTTTTTAGTAAAGTCTTCTCAAAGTCCATTTCAAGTTAAGGTAAACTCAATTTCCGAGGATAACTTATCCTAAGCAGAACCGAAGTTCTGCTTAGGTAAGGTGGAAAATCAATTGTATTTTATTCGATGATGATCATCTTCTTGGTAGCAGCGTGTGTTGGCGTATCTAATTGATAGTAAACTACTCCTGCACCTGACAATTCACTACGGTCAAGTGTAATTTCATTATACCCTTTAGCAAAATCACCTTTGATTACTCGTAAGGCTCTTCCTGAGATATCCGTGATCGTTAACGTAGCAGTAGTCGCTTGTGGTAAAACGAAACCAACTGTAGTTTGATTCTTAAACGGGTTAGGATTATTTTGCATCAATAAGAATTCGTCATTACTAGCGGTAATCTGATTTGCAAATGTTAACTGAATATCTAATACTTCTTGATTCGCATTGTAAGCTTTTGCTACAATGTGAGAAGAACTAGCTTTCAATAAATCGCTTAATCGGAAAGCATCTTCTTTCGCCTTGAAGTTTAAGGTGAAAAGAACCGTCTCATCGTCTAAGTCTGCGTAGAAAGCATCAAACCAAGTCATAATCAATACCCCTTCCGTTAAGAAGTCGGTTCCAAATCCAAGTTCAGAAAGATTATTTAATTCTCCTGGAGTAGCTTTCACGTAGCTAAGCACTTCCTGGTTGAATTCCAAGGTGAATTGGTAAGCATTTAAACGTTTGAAATCTTTTGCTTTGAAAGCAACTTCGTAGGTTTCGTCTTGCTTGATTGGGCTGTCTTCTAATACCAAACTCAAGACATCTTTATAACGAGGATTACTATTACCAACTAAGTTAGCAGCAATTACATCATTCGTAACATCACCTACTTTTATTCCAATGAAATCGTTGTTTAAACTATCCATGGTTAATGGAGTAATGCTTCTCGTTTGGATAAAGCTTGGTACTTCATCGTGATCTACTACTGGGAAAGTAAAAGGCTCAGGAACGAATCTCCAAGAAGTATTACCTGGAGGAGGTACCGTACCTAAACTACTCACTAATACTTGTAAGTAAAATAAGTCAATAGAAGTAATCAAACCATCTGCCGTAGCATCCGCTGCAATCTTCTTATAGATAGAACCCAAAGTATCTTGTAAAACGATGTGTGCTTGAATCGCTGCCAAGTCACTTACATCAACACCGTTGTTCCAGTTGCCAGGTCCTAAAATATTTTTAGAAGGAGCAATGGTAACGTTAGAGTTGTTATTAACATCATTAAAGAAGTAAATACCATCCGTCATGGTGAAGTAAGGCGCTGGAGGAGGAATAATGCCTGTTAAGTTCACATCTACCTTTGCAATGCCATCACCTGTCTCGGTGTAAATTTCACCCGCAATATCCCATTGTGCTGGAGCAGTAATAAATACCGTACCAGGATCAATACAAGTAGGAGGCAAGTTGAAAATGTTGCCACTGAAATCGTGAATCACTTCAATCGTAGCAGAAGAAGTAGCAATTAGGTTGACGTTTGAAATAGAACCTAAGTTACCAATTAAAGAAACTTCAATCCAGAAAACAACTTCGCCATCTGCTAAGTTAATTGGGCCTAAACCAAATGGATCAGGATTGTTCCACTGTATCGTCATAGAATCCGTTTGGAAAGGATTCGAAGAAACTACACCTGGTAAATTAGAAACAGTAGTACCGTCGGTATTGGTTACGCCTAAGAATTCTCCTACGCTTCCATCCTGCATTTGTAACACAAACTGGAAAGATTGGATATTTACAAAGTCATTTACGTAAACAGGTACTAAGATAGTTTCTCCGGCACCACCTGCATTGAACGGAGTATCTCCGATCGAGAAGCAAGATGGGTTAATTGCTACCGTTACTGGAACGACACAAGTTGTAGAAACACCGTTGTTGCCAACAATTGTCAAAGTAACATCTGTTGTTGTACCAACATCTGCGAGTGTGAAATCATACTGGTCAAGGAACATCGTGTCAATACCTGTACAAGAACTAACGGTACCGGTACCCAAAGCGTCCATTGTTGTAATACTTGCCGTACCAGCTGCATTTAATGCTAAACTAAGTCCTGGCGAACAGTTCGACAATACTGGTGCAGAGTTATCTTGAATGATGATGAATGTGTTACAAATAGCACTCAAACCTTCTTCGTCAATTACCGTAAGTGTAATCTCTTTAGGCATACCATCTGCATCCGCACAATCAAATACTGCTGGTGCACCACCTGGACGGTTGACGAACATGGTATCTAACGCGCCACAAGCATCAAAACTATTATTATCAATAAAGCTAGCCGGAACGGTTAATACACCAGATGGTGGTAAACTTACCGTAACCGTACTGATACAAGAAGCAATCGGAGCTGCTTGATCAATGATCGTAATCGTCTTCGTATATTGTTCCATGTTTCCACAAGGATCGGTTGCCGTAAAAGTAATCACGTAAGTACCTTCTGGATAAGTTCCACTAGCGTCATTCGTACCATTTCCAAATGGGCTATTATTCGTCAAGGTAATTTGGTTTCCTGCGCAAGCATCGCTCACGTCGGTACCTATTGTTAAACTAAGACTTACAAAAGCATCACAAGAAGTTGGAGTAGTACTCAAGGTTTCAGTTGTTGCTAATCCAGCATTGAAAACGGGTGCGTCATTATCTTGTACTGTAATTACCTGAGATACCGTATTGGTATTGCTGTTATTATCGGTAGCCGTCCATGTTCTGGTAATCGTGTAAGCGTAGTTACCACAAGTTACTGGATTTCCAGATTGTGTAGAAACGGAATTCATGACCACGGTTGGGGTACCACAGTTATCTGTAGCCGTTACCATTGTAGTTCCAGGAATATTATCACACGCTACCGTTACATTAGCAGGAACGCTAGCAAGGTCAAATTCTGGATCAATATTATCTTCAACGGTTAGGGTCGCATTGCAAGTCGCAGGGTTACCATTGATATCAGTTACTTGTACTGTAATTGTACTTGTTCCAACGTCTGCACAGCTTAATGCTAAACTTGGCATTCCGTTGATCAAGAAAGTCGTTTCGTCAATACCACAGTTATCACTAACGCTAGCCACAACGGGCGTAGAGACTAGACTAAAGCTTTGAGACTGATCAACGATGTAAGAACCTAATCCGTCAGGGATAAAAGTTACATTATCAATTGAAGCATCCCAATCTGTATTATTTCTTCCTGGTACGGCAACACCGATCGTTCCATTTCCGTTTTCTAAACCTTGTGTCATCGTTGGATCATTGTCATCCGCTTCTACATCAATATTATTGATTTCTATCACGTTCGCACCTTCATAAAGGATGACTTGTGCAGATACGGTAGGTTCACCGGCTCCTGGCCAGTGAGGAACATCTAAGAAGTTTAAGACAAATCTTCGGTTTGGTGCTTGTCCTTCCGTGAAGAAGTTAACGGTACCGTCATTGCCATTATCTGGATCTAAATCATCCCAAGCAAAAGCGATAATATTTTCTGCACCAGCAGTAGATGGTAAAACATCATTGCTAAAATCACCATCAGTAGCCAATAGATCAAAAGTGATAAATCCGTTACCTGAAACTTGTAATTGAGAAAAAGTATTTCCAAAATACTCAAAGTCGAATCCAATATCTAAAGCACCAGAAAGACCATCATCTCCAAGATTCAAGGCTGTTGGACCAACACCAAAGGCAGATAAAGAAGCTTGTCCATTTTCATCTAACTGTACAGTAACATCTTGACAAACCAAATCAGGCATGATGTTGTCATCTTGTACAACGATCGTTTGCGTCTGAGTGGCAACACCAGAAGTTCCAATGTACTGCCAAGTTACGTTATAAGTTCCCGTTGTAAATTCATAGATGGGTTGAATCCCCGTTGCCGCAGTACACATTTCTAAACTCCAATTTTCTAGGATACCATCATCCAAGGTAGCGAAGTTATCAAATACCGTAAGAATCCAATCTCCATTTACCGCTTCTCCGTCAAAGGCTGAGAGTGCATCTTGTGGTTGGAATGCACCGGAAATTGCAAAAGAAGGTCCTGGATTAAACGTACCCGTAATAGAAGTATTACAAGTAGCTTCTAAATCTCCATAGTTATTGGTAGCCGCATCGTCGAAACTGACGGATAGGTTATCATTTCCACAACCAAATAAAAATATTGCATCACCTGGCGTTTGAAATAAGCTAATTACGGTTCCATTCGGAGAAGTCAAGGTAGCAGATAAATCTCCAACCCATGTATGGGTCAAATTAACGTTAACAATCAATTCTTCTAGTGTCGATAAACCAGCGATGGTAATTGTATCTCTAACGATCGTACTGCCGTCTCTGATGGTATCACTTGGTGAGCTTGAGAAATTACTAGGCACACATGGAGGAGTAGTACCTCCTGCAACAGTACCCATGTTTGGAACACCAAAGATGGTATTACCACAAGCATTAGTAGCCGTTGGTGCAGAAATCAATACGCTTCCACAAGTGCTATTCACATCTGGAAGGAAAGGACCAAATACATCCGGAACCGGCGTATTGGTATCTTCTAAGGTCACCATGAATGTACAACTATTCGACAAGTTGTTCGGAGAATTATCCGTCACCGTAATGGTTACTGGATAAGTAGCACCGTCCGTAGCTGGAACTGGAACAACCGTGTTTTGTGTTGGTGTCTGTGTAATGGTGAAATTTGGGCAGTTGTCAACTACATTAATTAAACCTCGGTAATCAGGAACCAAGATTGGATTTGTACCACAGTTTCCAAACTGTTGCGTCTGGTCGTTTAAGCAAATAAAAGTAGGCGCAATCGTATCAAATACAGAAATGTTGAAAATACAAGTTGTATCTACACCATTACCATCTTTAAAAGTATAAGTAACTTGAGTAGTTCCCACGGGGAAGTCACCAAAATCAAGTGCGCCAGGTGTACCCGGTACGCCACTTCGATTTACATTTACATCTCCATTACTAGTTGTGATCGTTGTGGTAACGGAACCAGACATCGGGCAATTATCTAATGCCGTTGGTGGTGTCCAAGAAACCGTATTGTCACAATCGCCTGGATCATTATTAATCGTAATATCTGCTGGGCAGTTGACGATGATTGGATTTTCGTCGTCCGTTACGGTAACCGTAAAACTACAACTGCTTGAATTTGAGTTTGCATCCGTAGCGGTATAAGTAACAATTGTTTCTCCTAAAGCGAAGAAGTAAGGAGCCATACCTGGTAAACTAGCTGGTGCTGGTGTTCCTGCGCTGAAAGAAACTGCAACCGTTGAACCCGGACAGTTATCTGTCGGTGTCGGTGGCGTAAGTGCCAATTCAGCACCACAATCTCCCGTTAGCATATCGGAGCCACCACTAGTAGTAATAGCCATGTCAGCCATACAAAGTACTACGGGGCTAATGGTATCGGAAACCATCACGGTTGTGCTACAAGTATCGAGTAAACCACTGGGGTCTGCAATGATGACGGATACTGGAACCATCGTTCCTGCTTCCGTACAATCGAAAGAAGATTGAGAAACGGACATTACGGAGAAGCTACAGTTATCAGCACTTCCCGTCGCTAAGCTCATTGAGTCAGCAGCCGTTAAACTATAAGCACCCATGGCATCCAAGTAAACCGTAATTGGCGTACAAGCTGCTACGGGAGGAGTTACATCACTCACCGTTACGGTAGCGGTACAAGTTCCAGTATTATTACTGGCATCCGTTGCTGTTAAGGTAATTACGTTTGATCCTAGTTCGCTACAATCAAAAACGGTTTGTGAAGCAGTAAAAACTAAAGCACCTGCACCACAGTTATCATTACTTGTTACCACTAAGGCAGAAGGAACGATCGTTGCCGTTCCACTAGAGTTGATAAAAGCATTAATACTTTGGCAAGTAACCGTTGGGCTAGTTGTATCTTCTACCGTTACCGTTGCGGTACAAGTCGCTGTTTTACCCGTATTATCAGTAACGGTTAAGGTTACAACGTTAGGACCAATATCTGCACAAGTAAAACTACTTGGACTAACTGATGTAGAAGCAATCCCACAAGCTGCGGCACTACCATTATTTACATCCGCACCGGTAATAGTAAGAGTACCCGCAGCATCTAAGGAACGGGTAATATCTTGACAAATGGCATCAGGACCAGCATCTACGATGGTGATCATTTTGGTACAGGCAGCTGCACCACCCATGTCGTCAATAATCGTAAGGGTTACCGTGATCATTCCAGTGTCTGCACAACTTACGGTGGCAGGACTTACTGAAATGGTAGTGGTAGAACCACAGCTAGATCCACCGTCAATGAGGTTAGGATCAATGGCTAATGGTAAACCATCTGTAGGTAAAGTAAGCGTTACGGGCGTTGCCGAACATACCGCTGTACAAGTTTGGGCAAAACTTTGCTGCGTGCCGCTTACCCAAAATAGCAGGGCGAGTAGGGGAATCAGCAAGATTTTAGCACTTTTTTTTATGGAACAGAAAAGAGGACTTCTTTTTTTAGGAAATGATATTCTGTTCTGGGATGTAAATTTTTCAACCATAATACAGTTGGTTTAAAAGTTAAATAAATGATATTAGTTGAGGTTTATAATTAGCTATTTTTTTTAAAATAGCTAATTACTAATAAGCACAATAGCTGATGCGTAAAATCTATGCTACTGCACTGTATGCGTAAAATTTAAAACATTATATTAATCGTGTAGATCATAAACAAAGACCAATTTGAGTGCGAAAGTACTTAAATAAATGCGTATTTGAATTTAAGTATCCATACAATTTAATGGCAACTCAATTTTGTTTGGTCGTTAAGGACCAAGACATTGGTTGTTTTTTTTTGATTCTTGATAAAATCATGAATCGAAAAGATTGATCTAATTGTTTTTTCCTAATTAGCACTAAACTTTTAAAGCACTTTTGGAGCTTCTCTTGGAGAAGATCAAACATCATTAACCTATTCATTACAAAAATCGGGTCAATATATGTAAAAAAATCTTAATTTGTTAAAATTTGTCTTTCAAACACTAAAAATTGCTGATTTGAGGTCAAAAATTTACGAAAATACGATTTTAAAGAATTTGTATGTTAAAATGGTGCAACCGTTTAGAGGAGAATACTAAAGTATTGGAATAAAAAGTGGGCGTATAAGCCTAGAGCCTCCCGGAAGGAAGCATATAAGATTACAGTTATGTGGTTCTCTCAAATTACTTATTGCTAAGCATTTGATGATTTTTTGTTTAAACTGCAAAAACTTATGATTTGGGATAATTATAAGCTTGTTCATTGCAATTGATTCAAAGGTACTAATATTTTTCTTTTTTTCAAAGAAAGCCGCTGCAATCAACTGTTAAAACGATTTCAAACTTAAAAACCAAGCCAATTCCTATTCCTATCTGCTAGTTTATGGCTGCATTTTTAAATTACCACATAGTACTTACTATATATATAATAATTGTCACTTAGTAATCAACTCAAGCTAAACTGAAGTAGAAAACTAGATTAAAACCTACAAAAAAAGCTCCATTTAACTAAATTTCGCTAAATTTGCTCTCCTTAATTTTTATAATTGTAGTCATTATGTAGGCCAAAGGCGATGCGGCAAGCAATTATTTCGAACTTAGCTTCAACTTTAATAAACACAAAAAATGACTTCGTTGCGGGCAATGAAGAAAAAAGATTGAATTGGAATAACTGGACCTACTTCGCTCAATATACATCCTTCTTTTGAGGAGAAAAATGAAATTAGGAACCAAATTTGTAGTATTGTTTTTGTAAAAATCATATAATCAAAAGATAGACAGCGTATAATGTATTTGTATTTACCGTAATGTGTTTAGTGAAAAAATATTAGTGGTGAAGCAAATAAAATGAACAGCTAAAATTCCCAAGAATCATGTCATTAAGAATCATCCTTTCCATCGTCGGATTAATCTCCGGCCTTTTCGGCTACGGACAAAGTTTTGTACTGCCAGCTTCCCTTTGGCAAGACAAAGTTGAATTCAATACCACGCTCCCAATTTCGATACATTCCGAATTAAATAATCTTATAGACGATCAAAAAACCTTACTAATTGTATTCAAAAAAGCATTGAATGCTAGTGATAAACTTTATTTGAAGAACATACGCGTCTCACTCGACCAGTATTTGGGCGATCACACTTACTCAGTGAAAGTCGGACAAGCGCTTACGGGAACGATGCTCCAAGCCTTGCCGATCAAAACTATTGGCGTCCCTTCTACGCTACTCAAACTCAGTCGAACCCTGCAAACTGCAATCATTGACAACACGACTGCGAATTTTGATTTGATGTTAGTTTTTAGATCAGAAACGACAAAAAGTGAACAAGCCCGGATTTTAAATCAGCTCAACGGTACGGCTTTAGCAACGACAACCAGAAGCGATCTGGCTTATCATGAGGTAGCGCTTGAGGAGTTATCGACTTTATTAGCAGAAGAAGCGATTCAATACCTCGACTTGTACCTAGGTCCTGATGAATTATTGAACGAAGAAACACGAATTGATCAAGGTGTTAATGTTTTGCAGGCACAAAATGGCATCGGAAAAGATTTGCTCGGTCGGGGCGTAGTCGTTGGAGTTGGAGACGGAGGAGAATTAGGCAATCATATTGATTTGCAAGATCGAGTGATTAATTATGCGGAAGGCACGCTGTCTAGTTTTACGGCACACGCAGATCACGTAAGTGGTTCGATTGCTGGTGCGGGAAATATAGATCCCAAAAGAAAAGGAATGGCACCCGCCGCCAAGTTGATTACACAGAAGACAAGTTTAATCCTTAGCAAAGCGGAGTTGTACCATAATCAACATAATATGGTATTGACGAATAATTCTTACGGAGCTCCTTTCTACTGTGAGCTGGCTGGTGTTTACAATGCTAATAGCTATGTTTATGACAATCAATTGCATAAAACGCCCGAATTGCTGCACGTATTTTCTGCTGGAAATAGTGCTTGGGCAACTTGTGGGAATTATCCTGCCGGATACGGCACGATACTATCGGGTTATCAAAGTGCCAAAAATCCACTAATCGTTGGTTGTATTGATGATGAGCGAGTGATCTGGGAGCGATCTTCGAGAGGACCAACTTACGATGGAAGAATTAAACCTGAAATTTGTGGAATCGGCGTAAAGGTCAGATCTCTGGGTAACAACTATAATTATTTTCAAAGTTCTGGAACGAGTATGGCTAGTCCTGCGGTAACGGGAACGTTGGCACTGATGGTAGAAGCTTACCGCAAAGCGAATAATGGTGCTAATCCGAAAGGCGCTTTACTAAAAGCAATTGCTTGCAATACCGCGGAAGACCTAGGCAATCCCGGACCAGATTTTACCTATGGCTTTGGATTGATTAATGGATTCCGTGCAGTAGCTGCGATTGAAGCTGGTGATTATTTTGAGGATGAAATTACACAAGGACAGACCAAAACCCACAGCATTGAGATTCCTGGAATTGCAGTTGGGGTAAAAGTACTGCTGCACTGGCGAGACGAAGCTGGAAATGTCATTTCCTCCAACACTTTGATCAACGATTTAGATTTGACGATGTTGAAGCCATCTTTAGAACGGGCTTATCCTTTGGTCTTAAACTCCGATGCTAAT
>CALFBG010000023.1 GCA_937951685.1 uncultured Saprospiraceae bacterium
GAAGGCACTTTATTTGAAATGATAGAAGTATCAGAAATCAATACTACATCACAGGCTAATCTCTTTTTATTTTTTTTGCAAAAAGCACCAAGGTGAACAGAACCAACTTCCTCCTCACCTTCAATCATAAATTTAACATTGCAAGGAAGATTACCCGTTTTCCACATTCCTTCAAATGCTTTGACATGCATAAATGCTTGCCCTTTATCATCGCATGAACCTCTTGCAAAAATAGCACCTTTGGGATGTGCTTTTGTTTTTTTGATCACAGGCTCGAATGGAGGTGAATTCCATAATTCTAATGGATCAGGAGGTTGTACATCGTAGTGACCATAAACCAAAACGGTTGGTAATTTGGGATCAACCATTTTTTCTCCGTAGATGATTGGGTAGCCATCGGTTTGGCAAATTTCCACTTTTTTAGCACCAGCCGCTTTCAATTTATCAGCGATAAACTTTGCTGTTTTGAGTACGTCTTTTTTGTACGCAGGGTCGGCACTCACGGAAGGCATCCGCAAGAGTTCGAGCAACTCTTCTAAAAAGCGATCTTTATTCTCTTCAATAAAATTTTGTACTGACTCCATAAGGTATTTTTATTTTTCTATAATTTTTTTTGAATTCAATTAGGGTAACATCAGGCAATCACGCTGCAAGATAACATTTTTAAAAGTTGATTACAAAGGAAACAAGCTCGAATGCTTTTTGTTCCCAAAGCACTTGTCCAGTATTTTTACTTCGCTTTACCTGCGCTGAAAACTTGGAATAAAATCCAGTACAATAAACTAAAAAGTAAGTAAGGGAAACTCAGCAATAAAATACCAAATTTGATCCTCGCAAAGATCATCGCTAGGTAAGGATACCATGCGGATGGATCGCCAGCTAAAGTATATAGCATCGCTCGATTTTCCAAGACATCCATCGCACCTGCCAACCATTGTAAACCCGCTAAAAGAAAGCCTAGAAAAAACAAACGAGGTAAGTCTCTAAAACTACCCGCAGCACGAATGTAAAGCAATGCCAAAGCGGTACTGTACAAGGCTAAAAATACAAAGTCTAAATAAATGCTATACACTAAAGCCTGTTTCCCCGCTGGACCAATACGATTCAAAATTGACTGCGCCTTTTCAAGACTTCCTGCCAACTCAAAATCTACGATGACCTGAGTGGCTTGTTCTAAATCAACGGCTTGCTTCATGTAAAGCGCCCAAGCCAGTGTGAGAAGCAGTAAAACAATGTCGAGTTTGCGCGAAAGTAAAAAGTTAATCATCCGATTTAGTGTAAAACGTGAATTTGATAGGTGTAAGTAATTTCTAATTCTTCTCCTGCCTTGAGGCTCGTTTCCCAGCAAACATCCGTAGTGACATTGGCTTGACCATAAGTATTGACGCGGGCTGATTTCAACCATTTAACACTGGACTTTTTCAAATCGCCAAGAATGGTTCGCCGAATATTGAGGTTGATTTTCTTGTTTTTGTAGTTGTTAATTTTTATTTGTCCTTCGATGGTAAGTAAATCGTAACTATAAATGCTACCACCACGCGTAAGCTTTTTTGCCCGTTCTGCTCTTTCGATTACTTTTTCGCCTTGCTTGATGCGTACATCTGGCGCTTCCGTTAATTTAACGAATGAGTTTCCACCCACGGAAGTATAATTCAACCGATCTTGACTAATCGGTTTCGTTTCCCCTTGCTGTTTGACCACCAATGCAGGTCCCGTGGTGAACGGATATTGCGTATCATTATTGACTTTGATGGAGTGGAAAATCTTATTCGGATTTGGAGAAAAAAGATAATCAGAACGATAGCTCTGTTTGTTAGGATTATTAGGCGGCAGATTCGTTTCGTAAATGTGAGCAATTTTTATCTTCGTTTCAAAAATAGGGTAGTGTCCACGACCACCTTTTTTGAGGCTCATATTTTTTAAGGTATAAAAGTATAAATCTTCTTCGCTTGATCCTTGAATGCCATTGGCATTAATCATTCCACCACCTGAATTTTCATTCGCTTCGATGGAGTAAGTCTGAGTACTAAAAGTGTTAGAGAAATTAGCAAAACTATTATTCCCTCTTACGTTGCTTACGGTATTGGCAAAATTAATTAAGGAAGATAGTTTATCTGCGTAGTTGAAATTGGGAACACCGACGACGAAGTTCACGTCTGTTTGCTCGATGTCTTCAATGTTGTTGACTACTTCTGCGCGCAGGGTAAGTTGTGCTTGTTCTTCACTCAAAAGTTCGATGAGGTAGATTGGTGTCCAACTTAATCCATTGCTCAAATACATCATGCTGAGCGCTTGGCTAGGCTTTTGTGCTTTGAATGCAACTTCCAAAATGGGCTTTACTTCTGCTTGTGATAATTTATAAGTTTGGTTAGGTTTTTCTAAAAACTCAACGCGCTTTATATCCGAAGCGGTAAGACTCATCCATTTGCTTGCGGTGCGAAAATTGACAAGGTATCGGACGGTAGAATTAGGATTTGCGGGGCTTACTTTTTCAATTTCTTCCACGACGCCATCGAGTGTTGTTTCCTCTTGACGAAGATGTAGTTTTACTTGTTTACCTTCGTTTGCTCGCAGTATTTCCGCAATCGAATTGGCTAGTATTTTTTTAGAAGTACTCAAGGTATCTACGTAGCTACTTAAAGATTTGATATTACTATTCGGAGTATTTACCCAGTAGGTGCCAAACAAAGCGGGTGGAATATTTTTGCTAATGCGGTAACTGCCGTTATTGGTTTTGACTTTTCCCGATTTGATAAAAAAAGCAGTTCCATTTTTAAAAATAGAAATAGAAGCAGTTTTAAAATCCGTTTTTACATCTTGGGCATAACTGTTTGTGACGAGGAAAAGAAGACTGAAAAGACTGAGGAAGAATGCGTTTTTTTTAATCATGCTATTTAAATTTTGTGGCGACTAAATCGTCGCTATTATCTGAACTAAAGTTCGAGGAAGATTATTTGAAACAACTTCAATTTACAGGACTAAGCAAATCTATACAAATCACAGTTTGTTTTTATAAAACGAATAGGAAGTTTATGCTTCTTTTGATGCCGTTCGTCTTCGATTTGCCGCCCTGATGACAGCTATAATTTGTGCAATAATTTGCAACCAAGCAACCCCCGCAAATAGATAACTAATGAAATCATTTCCACCACTATTCAAGGCGGTAAGGAGAACAAAGAAAAAGACGATGAGGTTAAGCACCGTAAAAAGAAGGAACTTATAATCTTTGCGAAAGATCAAAAAGAGCATACCAAATACAATGATAAAACTGATTCCACCGAGAAAAATCATATCCAAGACCTGATCTAGTCCGGCTAATTCTCCCGCATAAGCCGAAGTACTTCCTAAAAGTAAATTTATAATA
Source organism: uncultured Saprospiraceae bacterium (assembly GCA_937951685.1). Taxonomy (GTDB): domain Bacteria; phylum Bacteroidota; class Bacteroidia; order Chitinophagales; family Saprospiraceae; genus CALFBG01. The sequence continues at coordinate 3,365 of CALFBG010000023.1, forward strand.
AGGAAAAGACTAAGGCTTATTTTTTTCATGGCTGCGGTGCTTATATTTTCAGTAAATTAAAACATATGACCTAAAAAATCTACAGTTTCTGCTTCCCACTTTTGCGTTCCGAGTGCTTTTACCATCAAACAATTTTCTAGTCTTCGTTGTGCGACACCGATGGTTTGATGATTGTTAATGATCAGCCATCGACAAGTATTATTGACGAGTTGGAATCCATTTTTTTTATAAAATTCATGTTCATTTGAAATCAAAACGATAAAGTCAATCTTAGCTTGTCGAGCCAGTGTTTCTAAGTGTTGGAGTAAAGAACTCGCTACGTTCTTGGATTGATATTCTGGGGAAACACATAAATCGCCAACGCCAAAGATGCGGCTTACTTTTCCATTTCGTTCGATGAGTCGGTGTTCAAGCGCAAGGTGTCCAATGAGCGTGTCGTCCGTTGCGGGTTGAGCCAGCAGCCGGAAGCTTGGTAGCTGTTTGTAGTAGCTCTGATCCGTCGGGTATTCCGAAAAACATTGTCGTAATAGTTGATGAATTTCTTTTTGTTGCTGGTCTGAAAGTAAAAATTCTTCGATTCTCGTAATTCTCATAATAACTCTTAAACAAAGGCTTTGTATGGATTCACTAGCAGAATAGGGGAATGACCAGATTCAAGTAGCTAGCATTGATTTCGATTTTTGAGTACTCAAAAATAATGTTTTAAAAGTAGTTCTGTTAATTTAACCTCAGAAAGATTGTGGCTAAGTTTACCTTCGTGCGCAAAAGCAATCTGTCCGTTCTCTTCTGAAACAATAAACACAGCGACGGAAGTATTTTCTGAAACGCCTAAGCCTGCACGGTGTCGAAGACCATCAGATTGCCGTAAGTTGGGATTATCTGAAACGGGTAAAATACAACTTGCTGCGTGAATTTTATCATTATTAATAATTACCGCGCCGTCGTGTAGTGGACTTTCTTTATTGAAAATACTTTCTAAAAGTGGACTGCTAATTTCTGCATCGAGTACAATACCCGAATTATTAAATCCTTCTAAATTTAGATTATTGGTAAAAATAATGAGCGCCCCCGTTTTATTTTTACTCATCCGCATAATAGCCGTTTTGACAGCTTGTACTTTTTGAGAAATGGTTTCTTGTCTTTCGTCGTTAAGGGGCACTTTGAAAAGTCGATTCCAAAAATTAGAGCGTTGGCTCAGGGTCGTATTTCCCAGTAAAAGAAAAAATTTCCGAATCTCTGGTTGAAAGACAATCAAGAGCGTAATGACACCGACGTTGACAAATTGCCCAAGCAAAGTGGAAAGTAAATCCATCTTTAACGCGCCGACGAGCCACCAAACAGCATAAAACAGCACTACACCAATAAAAATATTAAAAGCAATCGTTCCTTTTAAGATTTTATAAATCTGATAAATGAGGAAACCCACGATGAGGACATCGAGAAAGTCCCAGATGGTAATGGGAAGAAAGCCAATTTGGAAAAGAAAAATCATAGCGATAGTGGCAATTAATTTTGTCTAACCGTCAACGAAGATACCATTTTGTTTTTGCTTTGCGATCGTTTCAATCTCATCCAAAAGTGCTTCCATGATTGTGGGAGTCGTTTGTGGATTCATGAAGGTGGTACGAAGATAAACGATATCTTTTAATTTTGTTTGTACAATATAGAATTTTCCATCTTTTAGTATTTGGTCGCGGATTGCATGATTTAAGTGATCGAGTTGTTGGTTGGAACGATCGGCTTGCCAATAACGGAAACAGACGATGTTACAATCGGGAGATAAGGCCAATTCAAATTGTGGGCGAGCGGCAACTCGTTCCGCAAATAGTTTCCCTAAATCGTATAAATGCGTCACGGATTGATCAAAGAGGGCTTCGCCGTGAATTTTTAATAAGGTATAAAACTTGATGCTCATCATTGATTTGGTACATTCAAAGGTGCGTTGTGCTAAGGTGAACCATTCTTGTTCTTGCGAGTTTGCGATTAAATATTGTGCTTTTTGCCGAAAGGTCGCAAAAGATTGATTTTGATTTTTAAACAAAAGAAAAGTCATAATAGAAGGCGTCAGCAACATTTTATGACCATCAATAACTACCGAGTCTGCTTGCTCAATTCCCGCTAATAAATGTCGATATCGGTTCGAAAAAATAGCAGCTCCTCCGTGTGCACCATCAACGTGAAACCAAAGTTTTCGCTGTGCACAAAATTGCGCAATCGCCTCCAAATCGTCGTACATCCCCGCAGAAGTAGAAGGTGCGCTTCCAACTACCGCAATGACCTTTATGCCCTGCGTTTGTGCTTTTTGATAAGCTGCTTCCAGCAATTCCGTTTGCATTTTAAAATTGTCTCCCACGGGAATTTTGATCATTCCAGCTGCTCCCCAGCCCATAATACGGACGGCTCGATCAATGCAATAATGTGCTTCGGAAGCCACCATCACCGCCAGTTGCTGCGGTGCTGCGGTTTGCCAAATATCGCTTGGAACCATCGCACTGCGCGCGGCGAGTAAAGCTGTTAGATTAGCGAGCGTACCGCCGGAAGTGAGGAAACCACTCGCGTCAGCATTGAAACCCAGCTTTTGCAGCACCGTATCGACGACTACTTTTTCGATTGCCGTTGCGGCTGCGCCCATTTCGTAAACCGCCATTCCATTATTGAGTAAACCACTGACTAAACCAGCCAAGGCGGACAAGGGAGCCGTTGGACATATTTGATGACCAATATAGCGCGGATGGTGTAAATGAATAGATCGTTTGAGTATATCTTCAAAAAGAGCAAGTGGCGCAGCGGGGTCAGCTTCATATTGCTGCCAATAGGCAAGTTGGTCGTCGGGTGCTTGCCAAGCATTGACGGGAATTTCTTCTTTGGCAGCAGCTTGGAGATAATCGGATAATAAATCTACTAATTGGTGCCCTAGTTTCCTAAAACTTTCTGGATCGTAGGCTTCGTGGAGTTTATCGACCGCATTATTTTTTTTATTACTCATTAGTGGCAACTTTAAGGAGCTTCCCAAAATAGCATTGAGTAAAGCAATTTCGGGATTGGATCATCGTTTAATAAAAGGAATAAAGTTAGCAGTTATTTAAAAATAGCCGCTCTAATTTATCAAAGCATCAAGCTACGAAAACCATCCTAAGCCTTTGCCTAGAAGGGATTTAAGTAACGAAGAAACGGTGAAAAAGAGGATACAAGTTAATCAGTGATTTAATTTGTTACTTATATGACTTTGCAGGTCATAATTTGTATTTTTGTGGCGTTTAGCATAGATGCTAGTAAAAGAACTTGGCTAAAGTATTTCAAAACAACTTCGTTCATTAGGTTTTTATGCTAATCTAAACAACTTCATAAAGTATATTCAAATCCAAAGTATGCAAATTAAATACTTAATCATACCAATTACGGCTCTTTTTATGCTTTTGATCGTTCCACAAGGTCAGGCACAAAAAGTATCGACGAATAATAATGGGGATCGAATCATTGTCTACTCCGACGGTTCTTGGCGGTATTTTGATGATCAAAGTCCTAAAGATATTGCTTTACTCAAGGGCGAATCGACTACGAAGGAGCAGCCTGCTACCGATGCGGTGGAGCCTGCGAAGAGTGGGAAATACATCAAGATCAGTTCGTCTGAAGAACGCGCAGCCCGTCGAAAAGCTTTACGCTATGCGGATCAAATGGCGGCAAAAGAACAAGAAGCTAGAGCGGAGGAGATGACAGCCATTCTTAATCGAAAACGCCTGAAAAAAGAGCTTAAAAACCTCAAAAAAGATCCGGAAGCTTCTTTACTGGATTTGGAGGATTTAGAGGATGAATACGAATTAAGTAAAAATATTGAAAAAGAAGCCAAAGCATACCGCAAAACTATTGTCAAAGAAAGCAAATTAGCCGAAAAAATGGTTGATATGACCAAAGCGGAGCGCGATAAAGTATTGGCAAAAATAGAAGCGCGCAATACGGAAGAAAACTTTACTGAAACGGGAGAAGATTTAAGTGCGGTTAATCCAGGTGATTTATTTGGAGGAACTTCAACGGTCAACAGCGAAAGTAGTGAAAGTTATACCGCGAGTAGCAATAATACGAGCCGTGAGGACTATAAAGAATTGGATTTATGGGAATTTACGGCAAAAGATAACGTCCTGAAAAATCCGCCCGTTCCCGATTGCACAATTAGTTTTAATGGAGTGGATGAATTTACGGGACGAAAACGAAGAGATGTACAAAAGCAAAAATTGTTTAGTTTTACGAGTGATAAACTTCGCCCTTACTTGAAAGGGAAGGAGCACATTCTTTGTGAAGGATTTGTGAGTTCCCTTTCTGGTGGATATCGGGTATTGTCCTTAGAATTTTCCATTAATTCTGAAAATGCAAAAAAAGAGTTTGGATCAATTCCGCAAGGAAGTGTCCTAACCTTAAAGTTTTTGGATGGTAAAAGTATTCGCTTAGATAATCGAGTAGCAGATCGCGGTCGATTTGATGCTGTTACCAAAACAACTTATTACAAAGGCCAATATATTGTAGGGGCTTCTGAGGAAAAGCAATTGAGAAAGAAAGAAGTAGATAAGTTGCGGATTGTATGGGGAACAGGATACGAAGATTACGAAATTTACGAGATGGATTTTTTTATGAATCAATTTGATTGCTTAGAAAATTCTAAATAGACAGAGCGGTACTTGCCCTCGGTAAAAAGAATAAAAATTATGTTAGGACTGAAATTACCAACGGACCCACGCTGGGTGAATTTAGCAGAAATGGATTTGGCAGAAATCTTAACGGATCATGCTTTTTGTGAACAAAAAGCGGCGACTTCTTGTATCTCGTTGATCACAGGGTTTCCCGAAAAGCACGATATGGTGAGGGCTTTGGCACCGCTTGTAACGGAAGAGTGGGGGCATTTTAGAATGGTATTAGCCGAAATGGACAAGCGATCTTTGCCGCTCGGAAGTCAACGAAAGGATGAATATGTTAATCAGCTTTTGAAATTCCAAAAACGGGGCGGCGGTAAAAATGTTAGTTTGTTAGAACGACTCTTGACCTTTGCTTTGATCGAAGCGAGAAGTTGCGAACGGTTTCGCTTGTTGTCTTTGCATTTGCAAGACGAAGAACTGAAAGCCTTTTACCATAAATTCATGGTTTCGGAAGCAGGACATTATCGCTTATTTATCGATCTGGCCAAAAAGTACGCAGGAGAGGAAAGAGCCAAAGAACGTTGGGAAGAATACTTGGCTTACGAGGCAGAAATTATGGATAATTTAAGTCTTCGTGGCGATCGGATACACTAGCGCTTTTTCTATGTGTCCGAAGCTCGGATAAATTGATCCATTGTTTTTAAGAAATTGCGATCAATTTCATGCTTGCCATTGAAAATGTGGTTTTCTACTTGCAAGCCTTGTGCTAAGGCAAAGTTTTTTTGCCATTGTTGTCGCTCCAAAGTAAGCAGCGGATCTTGTCTGCCGTAAACAGATAAGATTTTTTTGTCGGCAAAATATGCTTGTTGCTGTTTGTATTGCAAATCTTCGGGGAGTAAGCCTCCCCACAACATCAGATAATCAAAATCGGGTAATTCCTTCATGATCCATCGGCATTGTGTGGCACAACCTTGTGAAAAGCCCATCAAAATAATCTTCACCTCTTGTGGTAGCGCTTGGCGGTATTGATCGTACAAGGTTCTCAGATAGTTGGTATAATCTTCAATTTCATCTAGTCGATTTTGGCTGGTCATCCAAGAAGCTACGGCGAGGTCGCGGAAATTTTTCCAGTAAAAGCGAGAGAGTCCTTCGGGAGCTAAAATAAAGTTGTCGGTACTGGCAATGGATTTGAAGCTTTGGATGAAACTGGCTGCGAGTTGACCATATCCGTGGCAAACGATCCAAAAGTATTTGGTGTTGGTATTCGCTTCTCCTAAGGTGTAGTAATGGGCGGTTTTTTCGACTTTTAGCTTATGGGATTTCATGTGGGGGTTGATTTATTTTGGTTTTGCAAGATAGGGTTTAGTTGATTGATATAGGATGATTTTTTTGATTTTTTGATTTTAGCTTAGTTTTTCAAGGTATTGGATGTCTTCATTTTTTGTCTTGATACAAAAAACGAAGCAAAAAAAGCAAGACTGGAAGTAACTAGCTAGAGTTTTTTTACAATAGTTTGAGATGAGTTTTGAGTTTGAATAAGGCAAAAAACGTAGGCGATACGGTAGTATCGGCGAGGCTTTTTAACGAAATGCAAGCTTAAAAATCGCTCAAAATATTAGTTAAATTATTTTAGCTATTTACTTTAATCATTTGCTAAAAAGGAGTCCTGCTCTGCGCTCGCCTTCCGAGCCATTTTCGTTGTAGATTTTGCTTTAGGCTTGCTTTGTTTTTGGCTATTTATTTTCAGTTTTTTTGTTGTGTTTTCTTACGTGCCATTTTTGGAAGACTCTTTTGCTCAGCGCGGTCCTCCTTTTCTTTACGCAAATGCTATAAGGTCGGTTTTTAGGGAGGAGGCTAGGATTTTAGCTTAGTTTTTCAAGATATTGGATGTCTTCATTTTTTTTTTTGATACAAAAAACGAGGCAAAAAAGATCAAGACTGGAAGTGGGAGAGGGGATTCTGTTGGGAGGAGATATCTTTTGTATTGAGGAGAACATTAGCCCAAAAATAGAAACTCCTGATTAAATATTTGATTTAATCAGGAGTAGTAATGCTTATCGGTTTCCGAATAGGTCTTTTCGTTTTTTTCGTTCCTTTCCGAGTACGGGGGCTGGCATTGGTGGTTTTTCTTGGGTTTGGGTAAACAGTTTCTCTATGAGTATCCACTTGCCTGCTTGCAATTGGTAGCCTTTGTAACTACCGTCGGGGACCATACGGGGACCGTCAATGGTTTCTCCGAACGCCATTAAATTGTCCATGACGATGGCGTTTAGGAATTCATCGTAGTTGAGTTTGCTACTGGCTTCGGAAGAGTAATTGACTACTAGTCTATTTTTTAATAAAGGTGGTCTACCTTCGGAAGGTTCTGCAAAAACGGGGGAACCAAAAAGGGGCTTTTGTTTTTCAAAGCTAAGTACATCAACGACTTTGCGTTTGTTGAAAAAACTGCTACCATCAAAGCCAAAAAGTAAGTATTTCGTGCCTTCTTCCGATTCAAAATCTAAGATATTATAGTAAAGTGCGCCGTACCATTTTTGGGAAGATAGAATCTCATATTCGGTATCTTCTACTTCGTGAGAGCGATCAATGAGCGCGTGTAATTGCAATTCAGGGCTATTCATTTGAATGGCGCCGTAGTAGCGGTAATCATTTTCATTGACGTACAATTGCCAAGTAAAAACGCGAAAACTACTGTCTCGAGGATATAAAATGGAAATGGTTTTTAAGCGATCGAAAGGCTGATCAAAAGAATTTGGCGTTTTTAGGGCTTTTACCAAATTGGGAATAAATTTTTTACAAGCCGCAAAACGATTCATTTCTAAAGAATCATTAACAATGGCGTAAGAAAGAATCGCCAAAGTATCTTCCATTAACTGGAATTCCGTTTTTTCTTGTACTATTTCTGTTTTTTCAGTGGAAGGAACAAGCTCGACTTGCGCCGATAAACTAAAGTAACACAAAGCACTTAAGAGGAAGAAACACATTTTTTTCATAAACAAACGGGATAGGACTATTTTTAAAACAACTTCAATACTAGCCTTTCTAGAACGCTAATCTTTTACACAAAATTGTAAGTAGCAAAGATATTGATAAATATTGAACTTGTTTGCGCGTAGGTTTAAATTTGCCCGTCGGAACTAATTAATGGAATTTTTAGCAAATATTTTGCCGTATTATCTACGAGATCGCTTGTTATCCTTATAATCTCGAAAAATAAATTCTCCCAAGCCTTGTAAACTACTAAAGAAGGCTTTTCCATTGTTTGCTTGTGTAAATTGATCTACGAAGCGCATTAAATACGGGTCGCGAGCAATCATGAAGGTCGTAATCGGAATATTTAATTTACGACAGCGAGTTGCAAGGTTGAGCGTTCGATTGATAATTTTTTTGTCGAGCCCAAAACTGTTCTTGTAGTATTTTTTCCCTTTCTTGATACAAGTCGGCTTACCGTCCGTGATCATGAAAATTTGCTTATTGGGATTTCGTCGTCGCCGCAAAAGATCCATTGCTAGTTCTAAGCCGGCAACGGTATTTGTGTGGTACGGACCGACTTCCAAATAGGGGAGATCTTTAATTTCTATTTGCCACGCGTCGTTACCAAAAACGATAATATCTAAGGTATCCTTTGGATATCGAGTCGTGATCAATTCCGCCAAAGCCATTGCCACTTTTTTGGCAGGTGTGATTCGATCTTCTCCGTAGAGAATCATCGAATGCGAGATATCGATCATTAGCACGGTGCTCATCTGACTCTGATAATAACTTTCGTGAACTTCCAAGTCGTCGTGCGTTAATTGGAAGCTGTCAATACCATGATTGATTTGTGCATTGCGTAGAGAATCTGAAATGGAGATATTCTCTAGTTTATCGCCAAATTCGTAAGGGCGTAATTCTGAGGTGAATTCATCTCCTTTGCCACTAAACTTGGTATTGTGACTGCCTCGTTTTGATTTTTTGAGTAAACCAAAAATATCCTCTAACGATTTTTGGCGGAGCGAAATTTCCATTTTTGCGGAAGGGCGAAAAGCCGGATCATTGGCATCGGGCTGTACAATGTAGCCTTTGTCGATAAGATCTTGAATAAAATCTGCCATTCCGTATTCTTTGCTGGTCAGATTATGCTCTTTATCCAATTGGGTCAACCAGCTGAGGGATTCACTCACATCACCAGAAGTGTGGATGAGTAATTCTTGAAATAACTTTAGTAATCTTTCGAAGAGCGAACCTTCTTCTTGCGGAATATATTCTGAGAAATGCCAACCTTTCATGTGTATAATATTAGAACTCCAGACCGTAAAAATCAGGAATTGGGGCCTTTGAATGGTCACTTAGATCTAAAACGGATTGATCTAGTGCGTGTATTACTTCATTGTGGTAAAGCTCAAAAAAGAAATTGCTTTAGCACTCGACAATCGTTTGATCAACGGTGCTTTTGTTTTTTTAAAAGCAATTAATAATTTGGTCGTAATTAGGGCGATCCGAAGCGGATTTGTGAATATAACTTTCCTTGATCGAGGAATCTTTAATGAGAAAAACACCGGGCATTTGAGTAGAATCGCCGAGTGATTTTGCGAGTTCCAAATTAAATCCTTTCCGAACGGCGGCGTAGCCTTTGATCCAAGTTCGTAAGCCATACAATTGAGAAAAGTTTCCTTTCATCAAGCCAAAAGCTTTGTAATACCGAGCAAATGGGTCGCTGATGTGAGAAATTCCTTTCAAGTTAAATTTGTCAAAGTATTCTTCTGCCTTAGGATTTTCGGACATATGGATAAAAACTAATTTAATATTTTTTTCTTCCATTCTACCGCGCAAACCAGAAAGGTCAGAGAGTGCTTCTTTACAAAATACACAACCAAAGTGTCTGAGGAATACCAAGAGTACAGGAACTTCTTTTGATAAGTCGCTGATTTTCTCAGCTTTATTTGTCATCATTTCATCAAAAAGCTCAGGGTATAAATCTATATTATGCATGGCGTTCGTATTTAATCTCATTGTATGTCAATATGCTTGGCGGAATAATCCTCAAGGTATCCAAAGCATATGCCCAAAAATAACGAAATTTTATCTAAGTTTTGTCTACTTAATGTCTTTTAATTGTGTCTCTTCCAAGTTCGTTGCCACGGTTTTTATTGGAAGGTAATCGTTCTTTTCATTACCGTTTTGGTAAGCACCAGCCTATTTGAATTAAGATCGTTAGGAACCATTTTACGGGTAGAAACTAAAC
>CALFBG010000024.1 GCA_937951685.1 uncultured Saprospiraceae bacterium
TTACTTCCCAATACAAAACTTCGAAAAGATATTCCCCAACAAATCATCTGTAGAAATCTCCCCCGTAATCTCTCCCAAATAAGCCAGCGCCCGACGAATATCCATCGCAATAAAATCTGACGTCACGCCCGTTTCCATCCCGTGCAAGGCATCCGCCAAACTCTCATACGAGCGTTGCAAGGCATCATAATGACGAATATTACTAACAATCGTACTATCTAGATTTACCTGTTTGGAAAGCACCGCTTGGTGAAGGCGCTCTTTGAGGTATTCGATGTTCATTTTATTGATGGCGGAAGTTGGAACGAATTGATCCTCGTGGAGCAGTTCAGAAGTATAATGTTTCGCTTCCGTGTAAGGATTCAGATCCATTTTGTTGGCGACGGCAAGGAGGTTGATATTGGAACCAACCAATTTTTTGAGGTCGGTGGCCACTTCTTCGGGCGTCGTACGGACAACGTCGAAAACGTAGATCAAAAGCGCTGATTGCTTGATCTTTTCTAAAGTTTTTTGTACCCCGACGGCTTCGATTTGATCCTGGGCTTCGCGGATACCCGCCGTATCAATCAAGCGAAATTCAATACCTTTGATATTGAGGACTTCTTCGATCGTATCTCTAGTCGTACCGGCGATGTCGGAAACGATCGCGCGGTCTTCATTGAGCAAAGCATTGAGTAGGGTAGACTTGCCAGCGTTGGGTCGACCCGCAATAACGGTGTTGACACCATGCTTGATCACGTTGCCGAGATGAAAAGAATCAATCAAACTTTTGAGGAGCTTTTGTATTTTTTCGATCAAGATTTTAAGGTCGTCGCGATCCGCAAACTCTACGTCTTCTTCCCCAAAATCCAATTCTAATTCAATGAGACTCGCAAAGTTGATGAGCTCCGTCCGGAGTTTTTTGATCTCATCGGAGAAACCACCGCGCATTTGTTTGATCGCAATGGCATGCGCACTCTCCGAAGAAGAGGCAATTAAATCTGCCACCGCTTCCGCTTGCGATAAATCTAGTTGTCCATTCAAAAAAGCCCGCAAGGTAAACTCTCCCGGATTCGCCATCCGCGCACCTTGTCGAATAAATAAGGCTAACAGTTGTTGGTGAATATAAGAGGAGCCATGACAAGAAACTTCCACTACATTTTCTTTGGTATAAGATTTTGGTGCAATGAACAGCGAAGCTAAGACTTCATCAATGATCAAGTCGTTTTCATCCCGAATCGTACCCAAGTGAATGGTGTGGCTTGCTTTGGTACTCAGGTCTTTTCCTTTAAAGACGCCATTGACGATCTCAATCGCTTTGGGACCAGAAAGCCGAATCACGCCAATAGCACCGATTCCGGTCGGCGTGGCCAGAGCAACAATTGTATCTGTAAGGTTGTGCGTTATCATAGCTGCAAAACTACATAAGAATAAGTACTAAGACAAAATTAATACTTTGTAATTTAAGTTTGTGAATATTTTGAGCTTTGGATTTCCGTTAGGGCAAAATATATAGGAGGAATCATAAGCTTGGTTACGATTCCTCCCGTTAATACAAACTACAAAAACGAATTACTCTTCGATCTTCATAAATTTGTAACTTCCAAAGTTACGACCTTTGTCATTCCAGAGTTGTACAAAATAAATGCCCGCAGGATAGTTCGCAGTATTAATTTTAAAGCTAGTGTTTTGGGTAGAAAATTTTTCTTGGTGTAACACCGTTCCCGTGAGATTGATAATGGAGATTCCTAATTCTTCGTCCGCTAACTCATCCATTTCTTTTAGTAAAATATTCAATTCCTGATTTACCGGATTTGGGAAAAGGGTTAGCTTTTCTTTAAGTATTTCCGTAGGAGCTTCTGATAATCTGTTATAGGTGTTTTGATTTGCGCAACTATTGTAAGCAGCTTGCCCACAGGTCCAAGAACTAGCACATTTTTGAAATACACAATAGGCTTTTTTCTTGCGAACCTTTGTCTTAATCGAATTATCATCAAAGCAATTCCCACAATTATAACCTGGACAGGCATTCCTTTGAACTTTTACAGGCATCACTAATCCCCAGTCTTGTTCTCTTAAATCTACACCGGGTTTACAACCATCTTCATATCGACAGAATGAGGCGATATTAAAAACGATAACGGCATCTACTTTATGTTGCAATTGCGACTTAAAGGTCTCTAAGCCTTTAGCTAAATACCAGGCTTGCATATCGTCGAGGTTGTTTGGATCTACACCTTGTGGTGGGTTGTCTTTGTGTCCACTTAAAGAAAGGAAATTATTGTTAAACCCAAACTCAGATACCCATATTTTTCGATTGCCACCCAAAGCCCAACGGGCACTTGCTTTACTTAAGCCATTCCAAACGCTATTAATGATGTTATCTCGGATTTCTGAAACTAGGTTATTTGCATTGCCATCGTTGCCGCACTTTAAAGGATAGACATGTAAGCCAATACCGTCGAAGGGTAATGCTTGACTTTGAGGTATGTTATAGATCGTTTGTTGTAGGTATTGGATGACTTGCCAGGTTGGTATACCTTTATTGTCTACGATGACGGGACCAGTGATAATTTTTATGTTATTCAATGCTGGATTACTTCGGACTTTATTCCACACCTTGATCAATAGTCTGGCATAAGTTTGTGGTGATACCCCCGTAATATTTGGCTCGTTAATGCTTTCATACACTTTAACTTGATCCTTGTACTTATTTACAATACCATAAAAATACTCTGCATACTGGTTAAGTTGATTTTCACTTTCATTCCAGTTGGAACTGATGTTGCCGATATAGTCATAAGTATGGATTAAACCATAGATTTGAACTTGATTGCAGACGAAGGAATTAATGGAACTTTCATGGCAATCATAATTAGCTATACCAGCGCTACAAGGTTTGAACTCTACTCTCACCATTCTGGCCTTAGTGTTTTTAACGGTAGTGTAGATAGACTCTTGGGGTAAAAACTGTTGATTGTGCATGTCCCAGAAAGCAGAACCGGTTGGTCCTTGAATACCAATAATTGGCTTGGGTAAATAGTTTAAGTTTGCTCCCCAGCAATTGTTGTTAGCATAGTCAGGTTTTGGTGGATAATCGTGTGAAGTCGTTTTGGCACTCAGGTTTTGTCCCAACAATAAACAAAAGATAAAGAGCACTAACTTCGTGAACTTGATAGTTTGATTCATCATAATAAATTTTAGAATTAAAAAATAAAATCTCAGCTAAGTCACTTCGCTAAAAGTGAAATAGAATCATTGAAAAGGGGAATTGAATACTGTCCTTAAGTAGTCGATGGAAGTTTATAGCTAAAAAAGGAAATAACAATTTCATTCAGAATGGTGGTGCAAAAAGGGTATTTAGTCTCAGTAGACTTAAAGGTTTTAGCAACGAAGCATCTGCACAAAATGATCCTCTTAGTAGCGAGTTTAACGGCACTAGTTACTTAAGTTTTGCTATAAGCAGAAATTCAATGTATGATTGATTTTAAATTTGCAAAGGAAACTTTGCCACTAAACACTTTTCTTCCGAGTAGAACGGAAATGATTTTATGAATACTGTTTTTTCTCGAAAGAGATTTACCTACAAAGCATAGACTTTGAAGTTTAGTGTGGAATTCTATACTTTAAATATCTTATTTTTTTTTAATAAAAACAAGATATTGTCTTTAAAATAAATGAAGTTGTTTTAAAATGATGCTAGAAGTTGAAGGTAAAGGCTTGTGATTTAGGACGAAGCTCTTTTGCATCCCATCCGCAAGCGGTAAATTCTGTTCAGAGTTTATGCAGCCATAGCTGCGGTGACGAAAAAAAGCTGAAGTACTGGATTATAATGCTTTGCCCCTGCCTGCTGGCCAGCAGGTGTAAATATTAAGATCTATTTTAAAACAACTTTATTATCATTCTACAATAATTCTATCGTTTGTATAGGAATTAAGCTAAGTTTATTTTTTTGAGGAAATAAGTGCATGGTACTGCTGTAATAAAATTGCTCCCGCTTCCGCCAAGTCTTTCCCAAATGCAACAATACCTTCTTCGTGTCCCGCCATCACAAAAAACTGTTCTCGCTCGGCTAAGGTAGTCGTCTTTAGTAAACGAATGATTTCATCAGCCATCGCGGGCGTGCCATAGGGAATGTTAGCGGCAGTAGTTGGTACCTTATAAAGTCGTTGCTTCCAAAGTGCTGCGTGGTGTACATGAAAAACCGCATTTACCGTTGGACAAGTTTGATAAATAACGGCATGACTCATCGACTCCGAAGAAGCTTTGATCGGTCCTTCGCAATGCACAAAATTTTTGTCAAGGTCAAAATCAATCACCTTGGCATAATGCGCCGCCGAGAGCTGAGCAAGATTGCCCGTGGTAGAACCACTAATGTAAAATTGTCGCTCGTCAATGCGCTGACTGATGTTGCCAAAACCAATGCCGTCGGGATACGCACCCAAAAGTCCTAAGGCATACAATTGATTTCGCCAATCGTTGAGCGCACTCAAGTGCTCACGCGGGAAGGCTTCCGTTTGATCCCATTGTAAGTTAAATTTAATGTAGCCTTCGTCGATCATATTGTCGCTTTCTGCTCTGGAAATAACGCTAAAATACTTTTTTCATTCGCCGCACAAATACCTCTTTCCGTAATCAATCCGGTCACCAAATGAGCAGGTGTAACGTCAAAGGCGTAGTTGCTGGCAGGACTATTCTCTGGTGTCAATAAAACTTTTTTCAAACTGCCATCTACCCAACCTTGAATGTAGCGTACTTCTTCCGCACCCCGTTGCTCAATCGGAATTTCTGCTAATCCATCGCGAATGGTCCAGTCGAAAGTAGAGGCGGGAAGGGCGACGTAAAAAGGAACCTCATTCGCTTTGGCGGCAAGCGCTTTTAAATAAGTCCCCACTTTATTAGCAACGTCTCCAGTATACGTTGTTCGGTCACTTCCTACGAGTACCAAATCTACTTGTCCATGCTGCATCAAATGACCGCCAACATTATCTGGAATGACCGTATGCGGAATCTGATGTTGACCCAATTCCCAAGCCGTCAGCCGGGCACCTTGATTGCGCGGTCGTGTTTCATCTACCCAAACGTGGATGGGAATGCCGGCGTCGTGCGCTGCGTATATAGGTGCCGTTGCTGTGCCATAGTCTACACAAGCGAGCCAACCGGCATTGCAGTGTGTCAGGATATTTATGACTTGGTTTTCTTCTTTTTGTTGTGCAATTTTTTGGAGGATAGACAAACCAAACTCGCCAATCTTGCGGCAACGTTCGATGCTGTCTTGACGGATTTTTTCTGCTAAAGCAAAGGCATTTTTCGACTTCTCCGCAATCGTTTCGGTCTGATGAATAACTGCTTGGACTTGATCCACCGCCCAAGCTAAGTTCACGGCGGTGGGACGGGTGGCCTTTAGCAATTGAGCTGCTTCGTTGATGGATTGGTCATAACTAGCAAGTTTTTTTTCGGCAGCTATACTGGCTAGATACATACCGTACGCGGCGGCTACTCCAATAAGTGGCGCGCCCCGCAGGTGCATGGCTCGAATTGCTACAGCAACTTCCTGAACCGTTGTTAATGTTTCAACGACAAACTCGTGCGGTAAAAAGCGTTGATCAATAATTTGAACAACGGCGGGCTGCGTTGTGCTTGTCCAAATGCTTTGTTGGGCTACTCCGTTTACGATCATTTTTATTGTTCAAGGTTTTCAACTCCTGTAGACCGATAACCGATGCGTTTTTGAACCTGCTGCTGATCATCATCGTCGTAATCTTCCCAAAGGGTAACTTCTTTGAGTAGCGCTTCTAAGTGTCTAATGATAAAAGGCGGCTCAATTTCTTCGGGGCGATAGATAGCAATGTTTTTTGGTGGACGAGGTTCGCCGTATCCTTCGATGAAAGGGAGGTTAATCATAACTGCAATTTTTCCATTAAACAATTGCTGATAAATGAGTGCTCCACTGCTCTTGATCAAATCGCGCTGGATGTTGTCATTTACTTTTTGAAATAAACCACTTTTGACGGATCCCAAGGAAAGAATAATCGTTTCTAAATTTTCAATGTCTTCT
>CALFBG010000025.1 GCA_937951685.1 uncultured Saprospiraceae bacterium
ATGCAAAACCCCCAAATTACGCAAAGGTCAGCAAGCAAATAATTTATTTCTCGTTCCATGGGTGGAACATCTTTTCGCTGTTTGTATCCCATTCTATTTTTTTTATAGTGAGTGAAAATTTTGAAATTGGAATATAGCTAATTCTTTGCCTGATCAGTCCTGAATATAGCGCTTGATTTCTTCATTTATCGACAAACGAATATCTGTTTTTCCGAATTATCATTAAATGCTTCTTCCTCAAAACTTCCAAATTTGTGAATAATCGTAAAACCATTCCATTCCAAGTAGGAATCTAATTCTTGAGGAAAAAATAGTCTCATATCTAAATTTTGAATCGAATCAAACACACCATTGATATAATAATGCCATGTGATGCGATTAATCTGCGTTTTATTTTCATATTGCATATGCTCCTTGATCAATACTTCCCTTCCATCTTTGGTGGTATATTCAGCAATTTCTTTTTGTTCTTTTTCGCCTGCAGCCATAAATTGAATGTTCGGATTAAAGCAATCTAAGAGCAATAAGCCTCCCGGTTTGAGGTGATTTTTAACCGTCTTAAGCGTCTTGAATAAATCCTCATTTTGGTACAAATGATGGATAGAGTTAAATGGGATAAAAATAAGATCGTATTTTTCGGGTAAGACTAAGCTTCTAATATCTGCTTCGATAAATTCAATTTCTAATCCTGTTGCGGCAGCTTTTGTTTTTGCTTGTTTGAGCATGGAGGAAGTGTAGTCTACCCCACTAATATCATATCCATCTTTTGCAATGGGAATGGTAAGTCTGCCCGTACCACAACAAAGTTCTAGGATCCGTGCATTCTTATTTTTGGGTAGCCATCGTTGGTAAAATTGCAAATCGGCTAAGCTGGTATTCATTCCATCATAAATATTGGCATCATAAATTAAATCTCCAACGGTATAACTGTGTTTCATTTTTTCCTTCAAAATATATTGATTTATCGTTTTAGGAGTAGTCTACAAAACAACTTACTATTCGATCAAAAGCGAATCAGCTTGAACAGCTTGTACGGATTGTTTATCGCCTTATTAACTACAAATTCGCATAAAAGATTCCTTCTTGGTGCATGAAAGTACCATCCGTTTTGTTTAAATCCAATCTTCCTCCCGCAAAATTCGTTGCTGGCAAACCCAACTCCTGATAAATACAAGCCGTGGCAGCAAAGTCCCAGATACTCCCACCGCCGATTTCTTTTTTGGGAAACTTCAACATACAGGCAGGACCATTTTCAAGCACCAGCATGGCATTCATTACTGCACCTGCGCCAGCTATTTCTCTGAACCCTTGCAAGTTAGCCTGAGCTACTTTCTCCTTTAACCAGTTTTCTATTTCGCTTACCCGCGGAGTATCCTTTAGTTGTCGATCAGTCACGTAGCTCAAGTGGTCATTGGTCTGCTTAATTTCCCAAGGGCTATGATTCTTAAAGGCACCATTTCCTTTGATCGCGTGGTACAAAGTATCCGTGCTGGGATCAAAGACGACGCCAAGCTGCGGTGTTCCATCTTTTGCGACTAAAGCAATTGAGACTGAGTATCCCGGTTGTTGATTGATAAAAGCAAGCGTTCCGTCCATTGGGTCGATGCACCAAAAAAAATCTTTCTCAAAGCGACTCCCATTGTCTTCCGTCTCTTCCGATAAAAGTGCTAAATCAAAAGCTGCACAGCTAGGAAGTAGCTGCGCCAAAATTGTTGTTTCACAAGCCTTGTCTACTGCGGTGACGACTTGGGAAGCATAGCTGGTTCCAGCTTTCTTATGCTCCACCGATACGTTTTCGTTTCGATATTGCTGAATGATTTCCCCTGCGGAAAGTGCGGCTTTGATTGCGATGTTAGACAGTTGTACGAGGTCCATTTTATAAATGATTAGATTTGTTGCGCAGGTACTATTTCGAAGCGGCTAATCTGAAACCAACGTGATACGTCATTCCATTGCCAAAACCATATCTAAAGGTGTAGCGGAGGTATTTTCCACTATCATTATAATCGCCACCTCGATAGGCGTATGTACTGTACTCATAGCCATTTCTATCAAGATGAACACTTTTATTGTATGCTCCTTTTTTATAATAATTACGATACTTATCCGCACACCATTCCGCCATGTTGCCCGTCATATCATATAGTCCTAATTCATTAGGTTTCTTTTCTCCAACATTGTGAGAACTTTTGTTACTATTGTTGCGATACCACGCGACTTCCTCTAAATCATTGCCCCCCGCAAATATATAGTGCTTCGTTTTTCTTCCACCTTTTGCGGCGTATTCCCATTCTGCTTCTGTTGGCAGGCGGTAATTAATTCCATCTTGGTTCGCTTTCCACGCAATAAATTTTTTCGCGCCTTCCATGCTTATGTTTTGAACAGGATGCAATAAGATCGTATCTGGTACGGAGAAACGACCATTGTTATATTCTATTTTTACAACATGCCTAAACTGATGATAATAAGAAAACCAAGAAGTCCATTCATCGGATGCTATATTTTCTATTTCAGCATTGGCAAATTCAAGAAAGTCTTTATTGGTGACTTCGTATTTACTAATCCAAAAATCTTTGAGGGTCACTTTATGAGCGGGTTGTTCGGTATAGTAGCAATCCGTATCAGGATGATCTTTACAACCCATGATAAATGATCCTCCTTTTACAAAAACTAAGTCTTTATTTTGTCTAGGATGTACTAGTTTTTTCACAACGATTGGTGCCTCGAAGTAAAAAGGTTCTAAGCCTCCCGAAATGTCTTCGTCTACGAATAGGTTTATCTTTCCACTGACGACTTTTTGATTTAGGTTTCTATAGTTTAAATCTAAAATCACCGTTTTGGTTAAGGGGCGATTTTCCTTAAAATTAGCTTTCCATTGTAACGGAATAAAATAGTATGTCCCTGCTTTCGTAAAGGCTATTTTGCCAACGCGGTGAGCGCTGCCAACGATACGCGATCCGTCGTTGAGTGTTGTGGAAGTTAAAGCGGAAACCAATTTAGTCTCGGGATCAACATGTATTTGCTGAAATCTATTTAGGGCCTTAGAGAATTTTTGTTGCAACTCATTTCTAATTTCAAAGAAATCAATTTTTGCAGCTAGGGCATTTTCTTGTTGCGTGTTACCGGAATCCTGATTTAATTTAGTGGCTTTATGCTTTTCTATCTCGTTCAGCATCTTGGTGGAGGCATCGTTTCCCATGACTACTTTTCCTTTGTTCGCCTGCCTTTGGTGATGCCTTATAATTTCCGCTTCCATTTGTTCTCTTTCTCGATTTCTATCGACTCCATTTTTCATCAGGAAAACTCTCCCTAAAAGTACGAGTAGTGCAATTACACCGAGGACTGTTCTAATTTCATTTTTCATCTTGCTTCCTTAATCTTATCCTAACATTTGTCCTAAAGGTAGTACGGTTGCTACGTATTTCTATTTTTTTTGGCAACATTTTTTTCACTGGAGGCTCCTACCCGATTGGTTGATAGACAACGACCAAAATTTGAGCTTATATTTTTCCAAGTGAATTAGTACACTAGACTTTATTAAAGTAATGTTCTTAAGTTTTTTCTTAGGCCAATACGACTACTTCCATCGGAATACCAATTTTCCATCTCCGCAAATTTCCTGTAGGCTTGTCTTTGATAAAACCTAAGTGCTTTATCGCCTGAAGTCCAAAGCCAAATATGCTTTAGACCTATGCTTATTGCTTGTTCTTCGGTGCTTTTCAACAGTTTGGTGCCAAGCCCCTGGGAGCGATATTCCTTCTTCACAAATAGATCGGTCAGAAAAAACCAACCCGAATACTGTTCACCGTTTTTGAGGGCTAAACCAGAGGAACAGCCAATAAAATTGTTTCCTTGTACCGCTACGAAGCTGAAGCGGTTTGAACTTTCTATTGCTAAACCTTCTTCAAGCATAAGTTCCTCAAAACCTAGGTCCATCTGTTTTATTTCTTCCGATGTCATTTCGCGATTTACAATCCGGATATCATTCATTTTAAACGATAAGATTTTACTAAAAAAAATCAAGGCGGTTTACGATTCTGTTATACTTGAATAGTATGCTCGGTGTAGACGGCATAGGTAATCAGACAAAATTAAATTGCCCTTAATTGATGTTAGCGTTTGACTAGCATCGAGGTGCAAAAGCCTTCCTAGGCAAATGCTTAGGAAGGCTTTTAGTAACTTTTAGTAACTTTGAGTAACAAAGAAGCTGCTCGAAAGAAAAGGAACCTTAATGCCTGCGCCAAATATTTGAGCGCAACTTTCTTTTTTAGTTCCTTTTTCGTTAAGCATTAAACTACTGGTAAGGAGATATTATTCTCGACACAATATTTTTGAACAACTTCTAAATTATATTTATTTACGAAATTTTCGGTTAAAGATACGCCCGTTTTCATATTCAGGACAGCATGCCACATACCTCCGGGGGTAACAACTATTTCACCGGGCTTCTGGACACAAACCATTGGCTTTGCATTTTTATAAGAAGGAAACATATCGAAATCTGGATTAAAAGGATTCACCCCTCCATTTCTAAGCAGATGAGCTTGCTCAGTTGGGTAGAAAACCCAAAACTTAGTTCCCGAGATCACAAGGTTCCACGCAGAAGTATTTGCAATATCCGTATGCAGGCCGGTAATTGAATTTACCGGAGCTAAATAAATCCATGATAAAGTCGGCATTGTATCTACCTCTTTCAAATTATTGAACATACAGCTAAAATATTCAGGCAACTTATAGTCCTTATACAAGGCTGTAGGAGGATTAAAATCAGTATTATTATAAAAAGGATTATCTTCTGGCTCACTATCATTACTAATGACATAGTCAATATAATCCTTCATTAACATTTCTTTACTTTCTACTTTTTTAGTGGTAGCATTAGTTCTTTCAACGTTAAGTTTTAAGTCCCCAAAATTTTCCTTAAAAAAGGCTAAAGTCCAGTTTTCTGTTTGCCAATCCTCCGTTAGTCCGGTAACCACACAAGGAATGTTTTTTTTGAAATATTCGTTAATTAATAAATCTCTATCCTGATAATGTACTCGATCAAGATGAGTGCAGTTTTCGATTAACTTATTTACTTCTGTGCTTTTCTGATTTTTCATTATATTTTATTTAAATTAATCATTGAAGTTGTTTTAAAAATAGGCCTAAGTAGTTAATTTATTTTAAAGCTTTTTTATAGTGATTAGATTTTGGGCTTTAAACATTCTATCCGGAGTAATTACTTTTTCATTTGCTGGAATATTTTCGTTCGGGTATCTTTCTCTTACTTTCTGCTTGACGATTTCGTTAGATAAATCAAAATCGCTGAACCGTTCTATTTCCCCTATTTCGATGTTAAAAGCTTCTTTATAGATTTTCCAAACTAACTCAGAACAATAGATTTTGTCATCAGACCATTCAAATCGAAGGTCGTAATCTTTACCCAAATATTTTTCACCTACCGATTTCATTTTCTTTATTCCTTCCTCCGTCAGTACTTCTTGGCTATTTCTTAATCTTTTGATTACATATTTCCCCTGCGCTCCTCGCTTTATCCAAGTTTCGAGTTTAGTTAATTTAACGGGTTGTACCGCTTCCAATACGTAAAAAACTTTATTCTTTTCATATAGGATTCCCACGTGTGAATATTTAGACCCCGTAGCGATTTGAATTGCTTGGCTTTGGCTTGATTTTGAGGTATGAAAAATTAAATCTCCATTTTGCATTTCCTCACCGACAACAGTTTGACTTGGCGGTCGAAATTTGTCTTTTACTTCGTTGGCGGAAGATTCCGCGGGGGAAGTTTCACAGCTAAAGTTTAGTAATCCTATGATCAGAATTAGGCATAAATTATTTCCTTTGCGAATCATTTTATGTTTCAAATGGTTTTAACAATTAGGTGCCAAGAACATTTATATCTCATTTTACGGTTGCTTTAATTTTTATAATTTTTCCCAATTTTTTTCATTTTTTTCATGAAAATGCATCAAAAAAAACCTTGAAATTTAGGCTTTAGATTTAGTTGATTTTCTCAATACTCAATGATTTGTAACGATTTTAAGCCTAATAATGCTAACTGCATTTTCTTGCATTCGTCCTTATTAATAGGCACTTTAAAGATATGAGTATTGATTTTCAGGAAGTTAAATATCTGGATAGTTGCATTTTATTTGCACTAAATGAGGCACAACGGCACCAGCTAAAAGGCGTAGAAGGCGAATGTATACGAGGACATGATAGCTTTTATAAGTGTCCAGTATGCATTGCTATCGAAAGATAGTAAATTATTTTAGAGGGTGCAAATCCCTTGCCCGCAAGATTGAGCACTCGGCGTGCTAGTAAGTCGTAAGGGAGTTAAATCTAGGCTGAAATATCTCGTTCAAACTTTAAATTTTCCTTCCGTTTAACCAATTCACGATTGTAGTTATCATTTCTAATCTCTTATCAATAAAGTTGTGATCTGTATCAAACTTGATTACGCTACTATTTTCGATTTGACTAATCCAACTATCATTTTTAGCTGAATCTTCAATAATTAATACTTTTTTATTCTTCAATTGATTTTTATAACTAAGGATATTGAAGGCTTTCTTTTTATCTAACATTTCTTGCAAAAAAGCATCGATATTGGTGTTTATCATAAATTGCTTTTTCATGTATCGTTTAAATTTACCGAGTTCATTTAGGCTTTGGTATTTCTCCATGATGGCTCCGTAATTCACCGCC
>CALFBG010000026.1 GCA_937951685.1 uncultured Saprospiraceae bacterium
TATTTGTGATGAAAATCCATGGTCTACTGATGAAGAATGGAAAAAAATGCAAATTAGAATCGCAAAGAGGTTTCATGGTAAGCCTGATGGGAGGAGAGAAACACATTTAGTAGGTAGTACTACCTTCAAAGAAGTATTAGAACTATTAGCAAAAAGTGTTAATCAAGGTGTGGCTAGAGAAGCAAAAGAAAGGCTCGAAAAGAACTTTAGCGATACATAATGTATCACTAAACACAAATCCCATTTACTAGGCAACTAGTAAATGGGATTCTTTCTTGGTATAAAATGATACCATTTTTTTACTAAATCCGCTTGCAAATGGCTTGCAAATAAAAAAAGAGCTACGAAACTTAATTCGTAACTCCTTGATTATCAAGTCGGGGTAGCAGGATTCGAACCTGCGACCCCCTGCTCCCAAAGCAGGTGCGCTAACCGGACTGCGCTACACCCCGAAATTTTGTACAAACAATACAACCGGTTAATTGAAAGTATTGTTACTTTTTTTCTGCGGAGAAGGCGGGATTCGAACCCGCGGTACCTGTTTCCAAGCACGTCGATTTAGCAAACCGGTGGTTTCAGCCACTCACCCACTTCTCCTAAGCGATCGCAAAGATAGGTAAGCTTTGGTAAATAATCAAGCAGAAGAAGAGTTTTTTTTGAAATAAAATACTTTTCTTCAAGAAGGTAACAGCACAGCGGTCATAATCCATTGGTAGAGAGCGGAAAACAAAAATATTTCGCCAAGCCAACAGCACAACGATTGCTTTTTAAATTGAAACCATCACCCCTCGACCAGCTGTTCTCAGAAGTAAAAAGAATGTTTCGAGCTAGCAGGGGAAAACAAGGGAAAGTAAGTGATTATTTTTACCTGAAAAATGATAGGAATTGACCATTGTCTAGGAATTGATTATACCGTAGCTTTACTCAAGCATAAGTAAATGCTGTACTTGCATTTAATGCCGCCACGTATTTTATCATATCATTTGTCATATCATAAAGTTGTGCGTGGAAATTGAGTTCGCTACCAATCGAAATGTGGTTCGGTTTTTTTAACAAAATAAAAAATCCAAATCCGCTTCAAACGAAAGCTAAACTCAACGGCATCGCAAAAGTATCAGCAATAACTTAAGTGTAGAGTTAGGAAAGCTAATTCAAAAAAACGCCTATATCTCAGTTTTTGCTCTCCAATTGGCTTTTGCTGAAAGTAGAACAACTGTAACCCGAAACCTCGCAATTGTTGCTGCGAGCATACACAACATCAAATAGTACCATTTGTGTCTATTCGGATCCCTCTTTCTTATTTCCTTCCTGAATCTCTATACCCGTCTACCTTTCTTAGAAAAGTAGTGCTTAAATTAATGCCGCCTATACAAAATGTATTTTAAAATAAACTCAATAATAAGTCAATAATAAACTATTAGTCGGATCGTCAGAACTTCAATATCCTGAAATCAAAATATTCATTCTTTTAAAAGAAAGTCGATGAGTTTTTGAACATCATTTTTAAACGCCTAGATTAAAATTATGATTTCAAATTCAACTAGAAACAAAAAAAATGGAAGTACTTAAGTTTGGTGGAACTTCAGTGGGATCGTGTGAAAATATGCAACACGTCCTCAATATCATTACAAATGATCACAAAAGGAAAGTCGTCGTACTCTCCGCAATGGCAGGCACTACGAACAAACTGAAAGAAATTGCTAAAGCAATTGACATCGGAAATCAAGATCAAGCCTTCGCCAGTTGTCAGGAACTAAAAGAAGAATACTTTACCGTCGCGGAGCATTTATTCGAACAAGCAGTTTTTGTCCAACAGGCAAAAGAAAAGCTGGAAGCTTTCTTCGAATTGATCGCCTCGTTCATTAATCAGCCTTTTTCGCTCGTCGAAGAAAGTATTCTCTCGGCACAAGGAGAATTAATCTCTACGGAATTATTTCACTTGCTTTGCCAAGATAAAGGGATTTCAAGTGTCTTGCTGCCAGCGTTAGATTACATGAAATTGAACGAAGAAGGTTGCCCTGATAATGCTTTTATCAAAGCTAAACTGCAGCCACTCATCGACGGACATCGCAATACGCAGTTTTTTATTACCCAAGGATATATCTGTCAAAATTATCTCAACGAAATCGATAATCTCGGTCGGGGAGGAAGTGATTATACGGCAACGATCATCGGGGCAATTCTTCAGGCAGAGGAAATTCAGATCTGGACGGATATCGATGGCGTACATAATAATGATCCTCGTTTTGTGAAACCTACCGTTCCCGTCGCTCAGTTGTCTTACGAAGAGGCGTCTTTATTGGCTTATTACGGTGCCAAAATTTTGCATCCAACGAGTGTCATCCCCGCCAGAGAACGAGGGATTCCGCTACGCGTAAAAAATACTTTCGAACCCAACGCTAATGGAACCTTAATTCAAGATAATTGCCAACAACGGGTCAATTACGTTGTTTCCGCTAAAGCTAAAGAGCGCTTGATTCAGGTGCATTCTAATAATAAATTGTCTTGCAGTAGTTTTCTGCTCAAAATATTTGAAATTTGTCACCGACAGCAAATTGAACTCGATATGGTCTCCGTCGCACACCAAGCGGTAAGCTTAGTGATTAACGAAAAATTTAATATTGATAAACTGACCCAAGCGTTTACACCTTACGGGAAGGTATCGGTCGATCTAGATTATGCTATTATTAATGTCGTTGGCAACGAATTGAATCGGACTAGCGCAATTGATCATATTTTCCACTCGTTACAAAGCATTCCAATCAAAATGGTCAATCAAAGTAAAGCGCACGATTGTAGTCATATGCAACTGCTCGTCGACGCTAAAGATCAGGTAGATGTTTTGACGATTCTTAATATGAATGTTTTGAAAAATCGAGTGCTGAGTAAGGTCGAAGCGCCCATTCGGTAATCATTCTTTCTACGCTGAGGGAGTAAGTAACCTTTCTCCCCCAGCTTTAATGTATAAGCTCCTTAGCGCCATACCAAATTCCAAAGGGTTGTTGAAAATGCTAAGCATTGGCTAAATATTTGCCAAGCAGTACCCGCTATTATCTTCGCAGAGTACTCCACACTTATTTGAACTAGTGTGCTCCAATGAAGCCGCTTGCTACTAGCGGTTCTTACTACACTGCTTTTTCATCCTTAATAGGATGCTATCATTCTGCTAATAAGTTTTAGTTATTGTTTAAACCTAGTTTATTCATTAATTTTGTAAGAGGAAGTACGAATAAGGGTTTCATGCTTCTTTTTTAAAACAACTTCACTTTTCTTTCATCAATTAAAATGAACAGGTTTTGCAAACGAAATCAAATTTGATCTGTATTCCATACGCTGGAGGTAGTAAATACTCTTTCAAGGACTTAAAGCCTTTTCTTAATCCTAGTATAGAAATGACGACGCTTGAGCTTCCCGGACGCGGCAAAAGAATTTTCGCGCCACTACTCAATGACGTTCACTCGATCGTAGACGATATTTACCAACAAATAATGCCTCTACTGACGCGCAACTATATGTTGTACGCACATTCTATGGGTGGTTTACTCGGAAGTATGCTCATTCGCAAAATTCAACGCGAGCAGCAGCGACTACCCGTTCAGTTTTTAGTTACAGGATGTTCTTGTCCGAAATATCGGAATCGTCCCGGAGAGCTTGTTTTGCACAAGCTAGATGATGCTGGTCTCAAAGCAGAATTACAAAAGTTGGGGGGCTTTCCCGAAGAGATTTTGGCAAGCGACGAATTAATGGACTTTTTCTTACCCATTTTGCGAGCAGACATCCAAGCGCTAGAAACTTACGTCCACGAAGAGCAAGCAAAATATAGTGTTCCCATTAAAGTCATTGCGGGCGATAACGAAAAAATTGATGATGAACAATTATTCGGTTGGGAATTGGAAACGAGTGGGACCTTCGAGGCTACTAGAATGAGTGGTAACCACTTTTTTATCTTAGATCATTTTGATAAGATTGCAGACATCATTAACGAAAGGTTAGCAATTGTTCAATTCCAATAAGCATCTCGTTTTAGGAGCTTAACTGATGAGGCGCTATCGACAAAATTGGTAGCGCCTCATCAGTCGTTTACTATATACTAGTATCGCTCAACCCATACGCCATTCGATTTCAATCCGTAATCCGCTCGTCCGTAGCTCGCCTCGACCCAGGAAATAAGGTGCTTTTTGAGCTATAAAAAGGGAGTTCTCGCCGAAGCACTGCTCCGCTGCTTAATCGTTAAGTGTCTTTTTTATAGGATATAATTTGTTATAGTGATTAATTGTGTCTTTTAGCTAAAAATAGTAGACTCCTACTATTGTGTGCGCCTGAAGAAAAAGCTATTTTTATCGCAGACAAAACGTAGTAGAACTTACTTATCTTTCGTAGTAGCTTGTTGACTAACTTTATAATCACTTACTAGTATTAAATCCAAGTTAAGTTTCATAGTTTTGTTTGAAATCTATACTTAAAAGAATACTTTTGTCTTAGTACTTCACGGGATGTTAGCTTTTAACATTTCTTAGTTGTACGGCTAAATACTAAGCAACTAGTAAGTGCGTTTTAAAGAAAAAGTATTTTGTTCAGGAGGAGATATCTATTATAGAACGCTATCCTATTAATTTTAAGCGTTTTATGTTTTTTTTGTTAATGTAAATTTAACTTTTAAAAATTATGTGTTTCCCGAAAAATAAATTAGCTTTGTAGTATACAAGTGATCATGTGAGTGCTTTCTATCATAAAACTATCATATACACTTGTTAAAGAGATCACTAAACTTGAACTTAGGATAGAAAAGTCAAAAAGAACGTAATTATAACATACTATTTTTTTTATTTGCCTAATTTATTCTAACAAATCCAATTTTCGTTGGATTAATTCAAACACCGCCTATTAATAATGTTCAAAAATAACAGTTACTGTTATTTAGACTAGAACACGGAGTGAAAAATTCATTCATTGTTACTATCAAATCCCTTGTGGATAAAGAATTTTAAATAATCGCTTAACTTCTAATTTTACGACTAGACGATTCGGTTACAACTAAATTTTTGTAGTTATTCAATGTAATGGTTTTAACCTTGGTGTTAATAATTGCTTTCGTTAGGAACTAACCATTTCACGAAGGATAAGTTAAAGAACAATTATTAAGCTCCAAGGATTTGAGAAAACTTGATTATACAAAAATTTTATTTTTAAATTCATTTTAAAAATAAATGAAAAGACAAGCAAGTATCTTAATCTTATCCCACTCTTCGTTTCCAGCCTATTTCACAAAGTAAACACTCGAATTAGAAATTGTTTTTATTCTATTTCGGATTGCTGTTGTTAAACCTGTTGTGGACATTTCTTATTTTTTACACGCCTATCAACTAGCTAACGCGAGGACAACTTAACCCTTTGTACCTCGACGATTAATCTGTATGTCTATTACTATTGACTAGTAGCTGACGCAGCTTAAATTAGTATTTTGAAGCTCTTTATTCGCATGCTTTAATCATGTACTTAAGCTTCAACATATATTTAAAATAGAGCAAAAATTAACCAACGTATACATTTTACGGTATTCATATCTTGTGTTCACACATGGTATGCACGCCATTGTTTTGCCTTTTCGGAAGCATATGAGCCTTTGCATCCGTCTATAGGAAAGAATAATTTTTATTACGATAATTTGAGAGATCGTTAAAAAGGTTACGGCTTGTTTTCAAATATTCTAATTAACCAAATTTTTTTACCTTCAAAAGTAACCAAGCTTATGTTTATGAGAACCATTTTTATTGCGAAAACCGAACGATTACTTTGTGATGCACTTTGTTCCTGTTGTACCTCGTTAGGATTGAAAGTAATTGGAAGTAGCACTGACGGGAGAGAGTCTTTAGACTTAATTCTACAACTCCAGCCTGACTTTGCGATTGTTGAAGGTGGTTTACCTTCAATCAATGGTTTCGAAATCATCGAACAGTTGAAACGCGATCAAGTGAATACGCAAACGATCCTCTATCTACAAAATCATAATCCTGACTTCTTAAGAAAAGCATTATCGCTTAATGTAAATTCACTATTATTTGCAGAAGATGGTTTGGAAAAACTCTCGCAGTGTTTCGATGAAAAAAATTACGTTTCTCCCTTTGTCAATCATCGTACAGAAAGCAGAGTAAAAGAACTAACCTTCGATACCAAGCAGGATTTACTCAATTCGTTGACACCCGCCCAGTTGAAAATTTTAGCATTAGTCGGCACACATAAAACCATGCCCGAAATTGCTGAAAAATTATTCATCAGCCCACATACCGTTAATAATCACATCGCTAATATCCGTAGAAAACTAGATTTACGCGGTAGAGGAGTTGTTCTAAAATATGCTTTGGCCATCAAACATAAATTAGTAGAGATTGACGGAAAAGTTTTGGTGTCTCACAACAGCTACGATTACTCTCCAGTATAGTCATTGTGCACTATTTTAGCACTCTGTCTATTATTAAAATGATAAGTTTTAGCTATTCCTAATCTCTGTAGCAATTTCTAACTTTAAGCTTTGGAAATGTCCAAAAATTAAGCTTTGATCGGTTCTTTATTTGAAATTAAAAGCTAGCTTTTTACAAGCATCTTAGTTTCAACCGAACAAAGTTTCTTAGCGGACTCTATTGCGATAACTAGTTTCAATCAGCTTGATTTTGATGCTTTTAACGGACTCAATTTTTACTAGAACCTAACGTAGAATCCATACAAAAATTAACGTATAAATTTAAGGTAAGTATTAAGCCTATATGACCATTAAATTGCACTCGCCTTTGAGTAGCATCGGTACACAAAACTACCCTTAGCCTCTGCTAAGAAAAGCCTTTGAGTAACGACCAAGCTATTTGAAAGTAATGCAAATTAAACGGTGATTATAAATCGTTTTACTACGTATTTAATACTGCCTGAAAAGGGGAGAATTACCCACAAACTGAATCTCTTTTTTCTTCAGCATTTTAAAGCTGAATGGTAAAGTAGCTCAGTGCGTCATTCTATGGAAAACTGATCTAGAACGCAACAAATTCAAGTATGACTCAATTGGTAGTAGCCTAAAAAAATCAGCCGTAAACCCAATTGTTTCTTTTATTAATTCAAATGATAATATAAAATACTATGACTGATTTTTCAAAATTTCATTTATCAGAGTCTGCAAAAATTGTAAGTGATCATATCCCTGGGAAAGAATCAAAAAAGATGATTGCCCTCCAACAAAAAATTGAAGGTAGTGTAGTGTCTTATCCTCGTGGTATTCCTATCGCCATCAAAAAAGCGAAAGGTGCGGTTATCGAAGATGTAGACGGCAACCAATTCCTCGATTTCTTCGCAGGAGCAGGTGTCGTTAATTTAGGCCATTCCAACGAGGAAGTTTTAGCGCGTGTTTTTGAACAACAAAAAAACTTAATCCACGCCCTAGATTTTCCTACTCAAAATAAAATGGATGCGATTACTAAAATGTTGAACGCACTGCCAGATCGCTTGAAAGGAGAATACAAAGTTTCCTTTGGTGGACCAACCGGATCGGATGCCGTAGAAGCAGCCATCAAATTGGCGAAAATTAAAACGGGCAGAGATACGATTCTTGCTTTCTCGGGTGGTTATCACGGCATGAGTGCCGCTGCCTTAGCCATGACTTCCGACGTTCATTATCGAAAAAAATTGGGTACTTCAGTCGCAGGTATTCACTTCATCCCTTACTCTTATCCTTACCGTTGCCCTTTTACTGAAGGACCTAACAACGAGGAAAGTAGTGGCGAAGCTTGTTACAAATATATCAAAATGACAATCGAAAATAGTCACTCTGGTATTCCGCTCCCCGCTGCCATTATCATGGAGCCCATTCAAGGAGAAGGTGGTAACATTCCCGCCCAAAGAAATTTCTTGGAAAAAACAGTTAAGATGGCTCGGGAACATGGTATCGTTGTCATCTTCGATGAAATTCAATGTGGGTTTTTCCGATCTGGAAAATTCTTAGCCTTCATGCATACCGACGCCGTGCCAGATATTATTACCGTTTCTAAAGGATTAGGCGGAGTAGGACTTCCAATCGCAGGGTTAATCTATCGTAAAGATGTAGAGGCTTGGGGCCCTGGTGATCACATCGGTACTTTCCGTGGTAATCAAGCTAGTCTTGCGGCAACTAATGGTGCTTTTGATTTTGTTGAAAAATATAAAGTGGCAGAACATGCTACCGAAATGGGGAACTACATGATGTCGCTCTTAAGTGAATTACAAGAAGCATCAACGTACATCGGTGAGGTAAGAGGAAAAGGATTAATGATCGGGGTCGAAATGGTTAAAGATAAAGCGACCAAAGAACCTTACCCAGAGTTTGTTAAACTGATGAAGCAAACTTGCCTACAAAAAGGTCTACTCTTCGAAGTAGGAGGACACTATAGCAATGTCATTCGTTTTGTTCCACCGTTGATTATTACAAGAACGATTGTTGAAAACGCAGTTGAAATTTTACGATCTGCACTTTCTGAATTAGACAAAGGATTTAATAAAAGAATCGAGAATGAACAATCGGTTGAATTTGCGGAATAACAAATAAGCATTTCGCAATCACTAATTCTCCTTCGCGCTTGTTGATTTTTTTTATTAAAACAAGCGCTATCATAACCTTTTTTAAAAGAATCTAATTTTTAATCAAATAGAAAATGGAACAAACTAATACAGTTGATCAACTTCCTAAAAAGAATCAGCTCAAGATGGGAAAAGTTACTATCGTTGATACTTTGACGAGAGAAGAGTTCTATCGGGATTATGTAGCTAAAAACAAACCAGTTGTAATTCGTAAAATGACGAAAAACTGGGATGCACTAGGCTGGAACGCAGACTATTTTAAAGCGAATGAGGGCGGACAGAAATTAGCGGTGAAAACGGGAGATGTCTCTCAAGGAAAACGCGAATCTGTTTTCTTAAGTGACTACGTAGAATTACTCCAGCAATACGAAATAGACTTGAAGAAAAACTTAAGTCCGGTCAGACCACCTTATTTGCACGATGTGCCTTTCTTTCACGTTTTCCCACAAATGAAAAAAGATATTGAACCATTCCCATTGGAATTATTTCCAAAATGGTATTGGCATAATTGGCAAAATTATATTCAATTTTTTATGGGAGCAACGGGAAGTTTAACGCCGCTGCACTTCGATACCCTTTATACCAATAATTTATTTTTTCAAATCGTTGGGCAAAAGAGATTTATTCTTATTCCAGAAAGTCAAATGGATCTGTGTTACATCCACGGTTGGAGATGGGCAGGCTTGAATCCCGATAATCCTGACTTTGAAAAGTATCCGTTAGCAAAAGATGTTAAGCCGCTAGAAGTTGTAATCGGTCCTGGTGATATTCTTTTTATGCCATCGGGTATGTTGCACCAAGTACACGGTTTAAGTTACTCCATTTCTTTCAATATTGATTGGCATACGTCGCAAACCGCCAAGAAAGGAATGATGAGTTTGTTCAAAGGTGCCCCAAAACAGAATGTGTATTACAATTTCTTGAGTTACCTCGGACTAGGAATGAAAGTGCCTTCCAAGCATATTTTTCCTTACTACAAATCGTACCTCAACTACGTAAGTTAAGCAGTGCTTTACCTCAACGGGAATCATCACTAGTACCTTGGCTTTCGGAAATTTTGAAAGAATTTATTTTCTATAGCTTGAAATTAAGAAAAGCCTTTATCTAACAATACAATTATACAGTACTTAAAATGGAATCTACTAAAAAAGTTATTGATATATTAGATCAAGCCAGAGAGCAAGGAATCTCTGTGTTCTTGGACGACAGTAAGCTCCGGCTTAAAGTTGCCAAGGGTAAAAAAGTAGATCCTGAATTTGTTGGTTTCCTTAGAGAGAATAAACAAGAAATTACGGACTTTTTGACTAATGAAATGGGGGATTTTAAAAAAATAAATACCCTTGATAAAAAAATAGTTCCCTTTGACCGTAGTGCTTATGATCGAATTCCTCTTTCCTTTGCGCAACAAAGACTTTGGTTTATCGATCAATTTCAAGGCAGTACACAGTATCATATTTCACAAACTTTACGACTTACCGGAGCATTCAGCTTAGCAGATTTAGAAGCTTCTTTAAAAGAAATTGTTAATCGGCACGAAGTACTTCGAACAGTCATTAGGGAAGAAGAAGGGGAGGCTTACCAATTGGTACTTCCCGTAGATGATTGGAAAGTTACTCTGATCGAAGATATCGACTTTGAAGATCATCAATCCTTCATCAATTACATCGAAACGCTGATCGAAACGCCTTTTGATTTATCCAATGATTACACCCTAAGGGTTCACCTCGTCAAATTAGACGAAGAGGAATATGAATTCGTAGTTGTCATGCACCACATCGCTTCCGACGGTTGGTCCATGTCAATCGTTATTGATGAATTGGGCGAATTATACACCGCCAAACAAGAAGGCAGACCTGCAGAGCTTCCTGAACTTAATATTCAGTATACGGATTTTGCCGTTTGGGAAAGAAATTACCTCTCGGGAGAACGCTTGAAAGTACAACTAGACTATTGGAAGAAGAAGTTAGCGGATACCGCCGTGCTAGATTTGCCCGTCGATTTTCTACGACCTACCGTTAAGAGTACCGCGGGAGATGCACTAGTAGTTACGCTTCCCAAAGAGCTTTCTCAACGAGCACGTGACTTCTCAAAAGAGCAAGGTGTTACGCTTTTTATGACTTTACTGTCTGCTTTCAAAATATTACTTTATCGCTATAGTGGACAAGATGATATTTGCGTAGGTTGCCCCATCGCTCGACGAACGGAAGGCGAAACGGAAAACCTGATCGGCTTCTTTATCAATATGTTGGCCATGCGGACCAACTTCAGTGGTAATCCTACTTTTGTCGATTTATTAAAACAAGTTAAACAAACAACCTTAGATGGTTACGCTAACCAAGATGCACCTTTCGAACAAGTTGTTGAAATGCATTCCGTAGGAAGAGACGTAGCAAGTAGCCCTATCTTTCAGGTTAGTTTTGTATTGAATAATACGCCAGAGAGTGAGTCAGAAGGCATCGGTAGCTTACAACTTGAAAGTGAAGCCATTGAAACTAAAAACTCTACTTTTGAGCTTAGTTTTGATATGGACGATTCGCCGAGTGGCTTGACCATTATGTTGCAGTATTGTACCGATCTATTCAAGCACGATACGATCGTTCGAATGACGCAACACTTCGAGCAAATCCTTAGAACTTTTCTAGCAAATCCACAAGTTCGCGTTGATGATATTCCTATTTTATTAAAAGAAGAGCGTGCACTAATTTTAGGCTTAAAGCCAACGAAAGAAGGCGATTGGTTCAACGAAGGAGCTAAAGATTTAGGAAATAATGATCCGATTAATCTCCGCTTTGAAACGGTAGCAGCCGCTCATCCCGCAGACATCGCGGTGAGCTACGGAGATGAAAATTGGTCTTACGAAAAGTTAAATCTCCGAGCAAATCAAATAGGTCATTGCTTGCAATCAATCGGTGTTCAACCTGGTGATTTTGTCGGTGTATACATGGACAGAAGTCCGATCTTACTCAGTAGCTTACTCGGTATTATTAAATGTGGTGCAGTATACGTTCCTTTGGATACGCAAAACCCTGCCGATCGAATCGAGAAAATTATTAGTAATAATGATTTGAAAGTAGTGATGAGTACTGCGACGTTATTAAGTGGCTTGGAAACAATTGACGCAGCAGCCGTAATTGCAGTGGATACTTGTCCCACTAGTCTCAAAACAAAATTAGCAAAAGATGGCGCATTAATCGTTAAAGATATCTCATCTATTGATGCTGCTGCAACAACCAATATACCAAACCAAAATGATCTGCGTAGTTGGGCTTATGTGCTCTTTACTTCTGGTTCTACGGGACAACCCAAAGGAGCAATCACGCGACATGATGGTGCGATGAATCACATCCTCGCAGAATACGAGGCCATGGAATTAGCAGATGGATTTAAGTTCTTGCAAAGTGCTGGAATTGGTTCGGATATTTCAATGTGGCAATTACTAGCCCCCATTTTAAAAGGAGGAACCGTCGTCATTATCGACAAGCACGATTTGTTAGATTATAATTTTGTAGCCGCTTTAATTGAAAAAGAAAATATTGATCTCGTAGAGTTTGTTCCTTCCTATACTTGGGGAATGATCAATCATATTCAAAACTTAGCTGTAGCACCAAGCTTGACCGGACTAAAATGGATCATGTTGAGTGGAGAAGAAGCGCCTGTTGGTTTAGTGAACGACTGGAAAAAACACTATCCAACAATTCGTATTTTAAATGGTTACGGCCCCTGCGAAGCTTCGGATGATATTACACAGTACGAAGTTGCAGAAGTATTAGCAAGTAACACCAATCGAGTTCCAATTGGTCGACCGATTCCCAATATGAATGTTTTTGTCGTTGATGTTAAAACGGGCAAACTTTGTCCAATTGGCATTCCGGGCGAACTTTGCGTATCGGGCGTTGGGGTAGGTGCGGGCTACTTAGGAATGCCAGAAAAAACAGCAGAAAGTTTTATCCCTAATCCTTTTGCAGGGACTCTAGGAGATACCTTATATAAAACAGGAGACTTAGCCAAATGGTTACCGGATGGCAATTTGGATTTCTTAGGAAGAATTGACCGACAAGTCAAAATTAGAGGAAATCGAGTTGAACTCGGAGAAATAGAAGCGCTGGTACGCCAGGAAAATCGCGTCAAAGAAGCACATATTATTGTATACGAAAAAACAGCTTTAGTTGCTTTTATCGTTTTAACGCCAGCAGCTTTAACGGGAGATAAAGGAACTGTACAGACTGCCCTCAAAGCAGCAATCATTGAACTTTGTGAAAGTGGCTTACCAAGTTATATGCGACCGGATCATTATTGCTTTATCGACCGGATGCCCGTCAACCTAAGTGATAAAGTAGATCAGAAAAAATTGATCGCTCATTACGAGCAGCAGGAAAACGGTACACTCGTTAATAAAACACTAGTCCCTTGTCGAACGGAGACCGAAAAAGCAGTGCTTACGATTTGGAAAGAAGTATTGGAATTAGAACAAATAGGAGCAGACGAAGACTTTTTTGAGATTGGTGGTCACTCGCTTTTAGCAATGCGAATTAAGGCGGCTGTGCGGAAACAATTAGAAGTTGAAGTGGAGATTAAGCATTTGTTTTTACACAAAACGATTCGCTCCCTCGCAAAATTTATTGATACCGTCGCCAAAGGGATTTTATTGCCAGAAGTAACGGCACAGCCAAGACCTGAAAGAATTCCACTTTCTTTTTCTCAGGAACGTTTGTGGTTTATTGATCGCTTAGAAGGCAGTAGCCATTACCACGTGCCGATCATCTTGCGGTTTGGGGATGAGATGGATATTGATACTTTAGAGTATGCATTCAACGAAATTATTAGTCGTCACGAAGTGTTACGAACGACTTACAAAGATATAGATGGTGTCGCTTACCAAGATATTCTCCCCGAGAATGAATGGAAATTAGCTTATCAAGATTTGTCTTTCGAAACCAATGCTTGGAACGAGGATCAATTAAATGAACTGATTACCACCGAAATCAATAAACCTTTTGACTTAGCAGATGACTACGTCTTTCGAGCTAAATTGGTCAAACTTTCGGAAGCAGCTCAAGTTTTAATTATTGTACTTCACCACATCGCTTACGATGGTTGGTCCGAAGCAATTATCATCCAAGAACTAAAAGAATTATACCAAGCAAAACAAGAAAATCGACCATCCACATTATCACCTTTGTCTATCCAATATGCAGATTATGCAATTTGGCAAAGAACTTACCTACAGGGAGAAGTGCTGGAAAATATGTTGGACTACTGGGAAACGCAATTGAAAGATACGGAAGTCCTTCATTTACCCATTGATTTTCCTAGACCTCCGATTCAGAGTACCAACGGGGTTCGACTCGTATACCAATTGGATAACGAATTGAGAACAGCGTTAGTGGACTTGGCACAACGAGAAGATGCTACCTTATTTATGGTGCTGCTCGCAGGTTTCAAAGTACTTTTGTATCACTATACGGGACAAGAAGATATTTGTATTGGTAGTGCGAGTGCTAATCGTGGACAAGCAGAGCTAGAAGCCTTGGTCGGGTTCTTTATTAATACGCTTGCTTTACGTAGCGATTTGAGTGGCAATCCAAGTTTTGCAAATTTCTTGGCGCAAATTAAAGAGACGACTTTAGATGCTTATACGCACCAAGATGTGCCCTTAGAAAAAATTGTAGACCGAGTTGTAAAGACGAGAGACCTCAGTCGTACGCCTTTATTCCAGACTTTATTCATGCTACAAAATACGCCAGAAGAGGAAGCAGGAGCATTCGAAGGAGCGGATACTGAAGAAGAAGAGGAAGCAGATGGCTTTAGCTATGATG
Source organism: uncultured Saprospiraceae bacterium (assembly GCA_937951685.1). Classification (GTDB taxonomy): domain Bacteria; phylum Bacteroidota; class Bacteroidia; order Chitinophagales; family Saprospiraceae; genus CALFBG01. Next base: position 14,412 of record CALFBG010000026.1, read on the forward strand.
TGGCTAAATTCGACTTGACCTTTAGTCTAGAAGAAGAGGAAGATGGCTTAGCTTTAGGTGTGGTATACTGTAGTGACCTATTCCTACCCAGCACGATTGAGCGGATGGTTGCACATTATCAAGTGTTATTGAGGTCTATTATTAAGGATGTACAAACACCGATCGGACAACTCAATATTTTGACGGAGACGGAAGAAAAAGAACTGAGTACCGTACTCAATCAAAATCAAATTGATTTTCCAAAAGATAAAACAGTTGTGGCGCTTTTCGAAGCACAAGCCGCTAAATATCCTGAGCAACACGCTTTAGTGTTCGAAGGCAATGCAATCACGTATCAACAATTAAACGAAAAAGCAAACCAGTTAGCGAATTACCTGCAAGCACAAGGCGTACAACGCAACGAACTGGTTGGTGTTTGTTTGAAAGCTCCAATGGATCACATGGTCTTAGCGATACTCGGTATCCTGAAAGCAGGTGCTGCTTACGTGCCGATTGATCCAGAATTGCCGCAAGATCGTATCAACTACATTATAGCAGATATTTCCGCAACATTCGTTTTAACGAACGAATCGGGAGCATCTCTTTTTGCAAAACAAGAAAAAGTAAACCTCGTCTTACTCGACGAAGAATGGTCAACGATTGCAAAAGCAGCGACGACTAAACCTACGATCTCGCTCAAGGGAGATGATTTAGTATACGTTATATATACTTCCGGCTCAACGGGCAAACCGAAAGGGGTTTTATTGACGCACGAAAATTTAAGTGATTATATTTTCGGCTTGACCGATAAAATTGATTTGACGAACTGCAAAAGTTATGGCTTGATGTCAACGATGTCAGCGGATTTAGGAAATACCGTTTTATATGCGGCATTGACGACGGGCGCTTGTTTACATCTGTTTACCAAAGAAACCTTAACCGACGCCATCGCGATTCAGGAATATTTCAAAGTGAATCCTATTGACTGTATTAAGATTGTGCCTTCCCACTGGCAAGCTTTAGCGGTCGACCAAGATTTATTATTGCCACAGCGCATGATTATTTTTGGTGGGGAGGAATTATCGACTAATATTGTTGCCAAAATCAAAGCGGCGAAATCAGATATTAGTTTGGTTAATCACTACGGACCAACAGAAACGACAATTGGTAAATTATTGCACCAAGTAGATTTTGAGCGGGATTACATTCACATTCCGATCGGTTTACCATTTTCGAATACAAGCACTTACGTTGTCAATCAAAATTTATCACTTTGCCCCATTGGCATACCGGGAGAATTATTGATTGGTGGCATGGGCGTTGCGCGTGGATACGTCAATTTGCCAGCACAAACAAGTAAAAGTTTTATTGCTGATCCATTTAGTAAAGCGGAAAATGCGCGCGTTTATCGCACGGGAGATTTAGTGGTACGCTTAGCCGACGGAAGCATCGTCTTTAAAGGTCGGATTGATAGCCAAGTGAAGATTAGAGGCTTTAGAATCGAATTAGGAGAAATCGAAGCGGCTTTGAAAAATTCCCCTTTGGTTAGCCAAAATGTAGTGCTCGCTAAAACCGATGCAAATGGTAATAAACGCCTCGTCGCTTACATCGTACCCGCAGGCGAATTTGATAAAGACGCGATTCAGTTATACTTGAAAAATCAAGTGCCAGATTATATGATTCCGGCAATCATGATGGAAATTTCTGAAATGCCTTTGACGGCAAATGGAAAAGTCAATCGCAAAGCATTGCCAGAACCCGATATCGCAAGTTTAATTACCTCCGCATACCTTGCGCCTAGCAGTGAAACAGAAACCAAATTGGTGACGATTTGGAAAGAATTGCTAAACCTAGAAGCAGTAGGGATTAATGATAATTTCTTCGAATTAGGAGGAGACTCTATCACCAGTATCCAGGCGGTAAGTCGTGCGAAAAGAATGGGTTTACAACTCAAACCAAGAGATTTATTCTTGCACCAAACCATTGCAGAACTCGCCGTCGTCGTCGAGCAACAAGCCTTTAATATTGAAACGGAACAAGGACTTCTAACGGGAACATCAGCATTAGCACCGATCCAACAATGGTTCTTTGAGAAACCGTACGATCAAGTTGATTATTATAACCAAGCCGTATTATTAGAAATTGATAAAACGATTGATGCTACCCAATTAGAAACAGTGATGAAAGCACTCGTTGCACATCACGATGCACTGCGTTTTGTTTATCAAAAAGAAGCGAGTGGATGGACGCAAACTTACGGCGACCAAGAAGGGAAACTTTATACAGAAGATTTAACACAGCTACCCGCAACGACCACACTAGAAAATGCGATCGAAAAAACTTGCGGTACTTACCAAAAAGCACTTTCGCTGGAAAAGGGAGATTTGATGAGAACCGTCTTACTCAAAACGCCAACTAGCGAAAAGAAGAATAGATTGTTTATGGTCATTCACCACCTCGCCGTAGATGGTGTTGCTTGGAGAATTATCTTGGATGACATTACCCGAGCCTTGACGGCTTTATTGGCAGGAGAAGCGATTGACTTAGGAGAAAAAGGTAGCTCTTACCGACAATGGGTAAATGCGTTACAAAACTACGCGACGAGCAAAGCTGCGGAAGCTCAACTGCCTTACTGGAAAAATACAGTAGCAGATTATCGTAGCCTTTCGATCGATCGACCTGAAAATGCGGCGACCGTTTCCTATGCGAAAGATTTACAGCAAGTCTCCATTGAATTAAATGAAGACTTGACGAACGCTCTACTGAAGGAAGTAAACAAAGCGTATAAAACAGAAATTAACGACATCTTATTAAGTACCCTAGCGCAGACCATTGCAGAATGGTCAAATTATAGAAAAGTAGTAATCGGATTAGAAGGACACGGTCGAGAAGAAATTTCAGCGTCGATTGATATCAATGATACTTTGGGCTGGTTTACTAATATTTATCCTGTATCACTCTTAGCCGTAGCAGGTAATTTGTCAGAAGACAATATCGGTAATTTGCTCAAATCAGTGAAAGAGCAATTACGAGCAGTTCCTGAAAAAGGTATGGCTTATGGCGCTCTAAAATACTTGCATCCTACTACCGCAGTCAAAGCACAATTACAAGGTGGAAACTGGGATATCGTATTCAACTATCTAGGACAATTCGATAACGTCGTAGATAAAGAAGGCTTGCTCGATGTAGCGGATGAATCTTTCGGGGAAAATTCAGGAGAACGGTATCCGGCAGCGGCCAAATTGGAAGTTTCGGGAGCGATCTCAGCTGGGAAGTTGAATATCTCTTGGACGTATTCTACGCAAGAATACCATGCCGCAACCATCGAACGATTAGCCAACGAATACAAAAAGAACTTGAGTAATATTATTGCACATTGCTTAGGGAAAGAAGATATAGAATTCACTCCTTCGGATTATGGTCTGGACGGAAAAGTAAGTGTAGAAGAATTAGACGAATTGATGGGCGTTAACGAAGTGGAAGGAGACGAAATTTTAAAATTTTAACCAACAAACTAAATGAAACATTTCATTGCAAAATTAAAAAAACTCAATCTTTTCTTAGTTGAAAAAGAAGGAGATCTGATACTAAAGGGCCTGAAGGGCAAGCTTAGTGCAGAAGATGTTGCGACGATCAAAAAGAATAAGGATATCATTAATTTTATTAAAACGAATAAACCCGCTTTAATAGATTACTTAAAAGAGCAGCGTGCGAAAGATTCGGTTACTCAATTGAATCTTAAAGACGTTTCGGCTATTTACGAGTTGAGTCCTTTACAGCAAGGAATGTTATTTCACGGTTTGTACGATAGCACCTCTAGTGCTTACACCGAGCATTTTAATTTTAATTTTCCAGAAGGTTTAGATATTCCTGCTTTTAAAGCTTCTTGGGAATACGTACTTAAGAATCACAGCATTTTACGAAGTTGTTTTATCTACGATCAATTAAGTATTCCCGTCCAGTGTGTTTTTAATCAAGTAGTGCTTCCATTCGAAGTAATTGATTATAGTGATTTGAAAGGAGATGCTTTGGAGCAAAAATTAGCCGCGTTCGTAAAAGCAGATCTCGAGAAAGGGTTTGATTTTAAAGAAGCGCCACTTATGCGTATTACCTTGGTCAAAACGGATGACCAAGCATATAAAATGATTTGGGCGCACCATCATATTCTTTGGGATGGCTGGTCTGTACCGATTATGATGGACGAAATGTTGAGTGCGTACGAAGCGTTGCTCAATGGCGAAGAACCGGAGGCAATCGAAGAAGATCACTACGAAGATTATATTAAATACATCAACGCTAAGGATAAGTTTAAAGAAGAGCAATTTTGGAAGACTTATATGCAAGGCTTCGAAACGCCTTCGCTCTTACCTTTTATTGGCAATACGCCAGAAAGAAATAAAGGTGGAAAAAATACGAAAGAGATCAATTTGATGCTCGATCAAAAATATACAGAAAAATTAAAACAATACGCACAAAAGAATCACCTTACAACCAATACAATCATTCAAGGGGTTTGGTCTTTTTTATTATCTAAATATACCGGAAATCAAGACACTACTTTTGGTGCAATCGTTTCTGGTCGACCAACAGATTTGGTAGGAGCAGAGCAAAAAGTTGGGCTCTACATTAATACCTTGCCGTTACGATCTACGATGAAGGAAGAGCAGTCCGTAAGTGAGTGGTTGACGGAATTGCAAGAAGGACATACGAAAGCGAGAGAGTACCAATATACTTCAATCAGTAAAGTGCAAAAGTGGAGTGGGATTCAAGGAGAATTTTTTGACAGCATTTTGGTTTTTGAAAATTATCCAATTGGAGATGTCCTCGAAAGTGATTGGGCTTTAAATGCAGAAGTCTGGCAAGAAAAAGAACAAACGAATTATTTGGTCTCCATCGCAGTTGCGGTTACGGATCAAACACATATTAAGTTTTTGTACAACGCTGATTTATTAGCACAAGCTTACGCAGAAACCATTAAAGGTCATTTCGAAACGGTACTTGATGAAATAGTCATTTTAGAAAAGAAGGACCTCAACGAAGTTGAAATGTTGACGAAAGCGGAGCGCTTACAATTGCTATCCGATTTCAACGATACCGCTTTGGACTACCCACAGGAGAAAACGATTATCGACGTTTTTCAAGAGCGAGTAGCAGCACATCCCGATAGAACAGCCGTTGTTTTTGGGGATGAAAGTTTAACGTATCAAGAATTAGATGAACGTTCCAACCAAATGGCACATTGTCTTTTGGCAAAAGGGGTGAAATACCAAGACCGAGTAGGAATTCTTTCCTACCGTGGGCTAGAAATGATCATTAGTACCTTCGGTGTCTTAAAATGTGGTGCAACTTACGTTCCTTTAAATATTGATTACCCTTTGAAGCGATTGGAATACCTACTTGGGGATTCTTCCGTTTCTCACGTCATTTATAGTCATGATGGTTTATTGATTAAGTCGAATCTAGCGGATCACGATTTCGTAGGTTCAGATGATCTAAAAGACTATCCGACGCACTTACCCGGTGTCCGCTTAAGTCCGCAAAGCATTGCTTACGTAATGTATACTTCGGGAACCACGGGCGAGCCCAAAGGTATTTTGGTCAACCAGCAAAATATCTTAAAGTTAGCTTATGATACCGTAGAAATTGCCGTACGCCCTGACGATAGAGTAATGCAATGGTCGAATTTTTCCTTTGATGGATCGACCTACGAAATTTATAGCACTTTACTCAACGGTGCCTGCTTACACATGATCGACGAGCAAGCAGCACAAGATCCTAGTCGTTTAGCCGCAGTGATCCGTGACCAAAAAATTAGCGTAGTCTTCATGACAACGGCTTTGTTTAATGGATTTGTAGACTTTGACCTCGATGCCTTAAAAGGACTACGGAAATTACTTTTCGGTGGAGAATTAGTATCTGTTCCACACGTGAAGAAAGCCCTAAAAGTTTTAGGTAGCGATATAATGGTTCACGTATACGGACCAACGGAAACAACGGTTTACGCAACCTATTATCCTATTCATGCTTGCAAAGAGGATCGGGTGCCAATTGGTCGACCTTTATCTAATACCTCGGCGTATATTCTTCATCCCAATGGTCAGTTAGCAGGAGTTGGAGTAGCCGGAGAATTGTGTATTGGAGGAGATGGGGTTTCAATGGGTTATTTAAATAGAAATGCACTTACCGAAGAAAAATTTATTAAAAATCCTTTTCTCGGTGAGACGGCTAATAATGAACACCCTGTGCTCTATAAAACTGGCGATTTAGTTTGCTGGCTACCCGATGGGAATATTGACTTTATTGGTCGAAGAGATGCACAAGTAAAAATTAGAGGATACCGAATTGAGTTGGGCGAAATTGAAACAGCGATGCAAGAATCGCCACTCGTCAACAAATGCGTTGTCTTGGCTAAAGCAGATGCTAATGGGAACAAAAAGCGGTTAGTCGCTTACGTTGTACCTACTGGCACTTTCGATAAAGTAGAAATCCAAAATTACCTCAAATCGCAAATACCAGAATACATGGTACCGTCGATTATGGTAGAGATGGATGATTTGCCTTTAAATTTAAATGGTAAGGTGGACAAAAAAGCCTTGCCAGAGCCAGATACTTCCACAATTGCAGCAAATGAATTTGTCGCTCCTCAAACGGAAGTTGAAATTTCTATTGCGGAAGTTTGGAAAAAACTATTGAATCTCAAGCAAGTAGGTATCCACGATAATTTCTTCGAATTAGGAGGAGATTCTATTATCTGTATTCAAGTCGTTAGCCGAATCAAAAGAGCGGGCTATCAATTGCAGCCTAGAGATTTATTTAAACATCAAACCATTGCCGAACTTGCTCAATTAATTAAAGGCAATTCCAATACCATCGTTGCAGAACAAGGTATGCTGACGGGAACGGCAGCATTATTACCAATTCAACAATGGTTCCTAGATAAAAATTACGCCAGCCTTTCGCATTTCAATCAAGAAAATTTATTTGCGATCGACAAAAATATTGCAGCGGAGCATTTAGATCAAATGGTCAAAGCTTTGGTGCGACAACATGATGCCTTACGCTTTGAATATACACAAGCAGATGGATTATGGATACAAACTTACGGCAAGCACGAGCCTAGTCTTGATATCGTTGATTTAACTGAAATAACGACGAATAACCTCGGTGAAGAGATCACCAAAGTTTGTCAAGAAAATCAGGAAAGTTTAGACCTCGAAACGGGCGTTTTAATCAAAGCGGTTTTGATGAAAACACCAGCTTCAGAGACACACAATCGCTTGTTTATCGTAATTCATCACTTCGCCGTAGATGGCGTTTCTTGGAGAATTATTTTAGATCAATTGTTCTTAGGGATTGAAGCGCTTGGAAAAGGAGAAGCGTTGGATTTAGGAATGAAGTCGAGTTCTTTCCGACAATGGGTGGCAACCTTAGCAGACTATAGCGTTACGGATCGTATTCAAGCACAATTGTCCTACTGGCAAAATATTGTCAACAATTATCAGCCTTTACCACTTGATTTTACGGACGAAACACCTTCTTTAGGAAGTGACGCGGATGGCTGTGCGGTAAGCTTAGATGAAGATTTAACGCAAGCTTTATTGCAAGAAGTGAATCAGTCTTACCATACTGAAATCAATGATATTTTACTGAGTGCCCTTGCCATGACAATTAGTAGTTGGTCAGGACAAGAAAATGTAATTGTTGGTTTAGAAGGACATGGTAGAGAGCACGTTTCTTCCGAAATAGATACGACGAGCACCGTAGGTTGGTTTACTAATTTATACCCAATCGCCCTAAGCGTAGCACCTGAGATTACGGAAGGCAATTTGATTAAGTCGGTTAAAGAACAGTTGCGCGCCATTCCCCAAAAAGGAATGGGGTACGGATTGCTACGGTACTTGCATCCTTCCGAAGATATTCGTACGAGCCTCGCCAACGGAAAGTGGGATATTGTATTCAACTACCTTGGTCAGTTAGACAACGTAGTGGACACGAGTACATGGTTGATGGAAGCCGAAGAGTCTGCGGGTACGAGTGTAGCAGATGATTATCCATTTGATAATAAATTAGACATCGGCGCTGCCATTTCTGGTGGGAAATTATCAGTTACTTGGGTTTATTCCAAGAAAGATTTTGAAGCCACAACGATTAACGAACTGTCAGCGGCTTACTTAGAAAACCTGACGCGTTTGATTCGACATTGTCAGCAAAAAGAACAAACAGAATTAACAGCTTGTGATTATGGACTTGCGCCAGAAGTAAGCTATCAAGAACTAGATCAGTTTTTAGATACGGAAGAAAATGGTGTAGCGAGAAGAAATTTAGTCGACAGTATTTACCGACTCAGTCCTTTGCAAGAAGGAATGCTTTTCCACCATTTATACGATAAAAGCCTAACGGCATACACCGAGCAATTAGTACTTGATTTTCCTAGTGGGGTGAAGATTGATGCTTTTAGAGCTTCTTGGGAATACGTCATTAGTAAGCATAGCATTTTACGAACTGCATTTTTTAATGATGAATTTTCTATTCCGGTTCAGTGCGCTTACAAAGCAACGAACTTACCATTTGAAGTATTAGACTTTAGTCAAGTTCCCGCGAGCGAATTAGAGGCGAAATGGGATGCTTTTTTAGACGCAGATATTGAACGTGGCTTTGATTTTACCCAAGCACCACTCATGCGTGTCAACTTAGTCAAAACGGAAAAGAACGCATATAAGATGCTTTGGACATTCCATCACATTTTGATTGACGGATGGTCTATTCCTATTTTGGTAGAAGATTTATTAATGGCTTATGAAGAATTTTCAAAAGGCGCTACGGATTTAGCCACTGTTGAAAAAATACTTAATAAAAAAGAAGACCGTTACGAAGATTATATCAAGTACATTGGTGCGCGAGATGAATTTGTAGAGAAAGCATTTTGGAAAAAATATATGGACGGATTCGAAGAGCCTACGTTACTTCCGTTTGTAGATAATGCAATTGACCGAAACAAAGGTGGGCAGATGAGAGAGATGTATCTCAATTACGATCATGCATTAACCGAAAAAATTAAAAATTACGCACAAGCTAAACGGATTACCGTTAATACTTTAGTGCAAGGGGTATGGGGATTCTTATTATCTAAATATACGAGTAGCAATGATACCGTTTACGGAGTAACCGTTTCTGGTCGACCTGCGGATCTGACACAGGCAGAAGAGCGAGTAGGTTTATTTATTAATGCCATGCCGGTCCGAGTAAAATTAGATCCTAATAAATCTATTGAAGCAATTTTATCGACTTTACAACAAGAACATACCGCAGCAAGAGAATTTCAATATACAGCGCTGAACGATATTCAGAAGTGGAATAATATCCAAGGCGATTTATTCGATTCTCTCTTAGCATTTGAAAATTATCCATTGGGTGATGTTGTAGATAAAGAGTGGGATTTAGAAGTCGAAAATTTAGAAATAAAAGAACAAACGAATTACCTCTTTTCCATGGCGATTACGCTATCGGATGTTTTAAATATTAAGTTTGGCTACAACCTTAGTTTGCTACAACGCGAATTTGCCGAAATGATCAAGGCCCATTTCGAATTGGTAATTGACGAAATCGTTGTACAGGAGAAACTGAATTTTTCGGATATTGAATTATTGACAGCAGCCGAAAAAGAATTATTATTAGAAACATTCAACGATACTAGTGTTGATTACCCAGAAGGAAAAACTAGCGTAGATCTTTTTGAGGAGCAAGTCAAACTTCGACCAGATAATATTGCCGTAGCATTCAACGAAGAACGCTTAACGTACCGCGAGCTGAACGAACGGGCAAATCAGTTGGCGAATCATTTACGCACACAAGGTATCCGAGAAGAATCTATCGTTGGAATTTGCATTAGTCGCTCCGTCGAAATGATCGTTAGTATCATGGGGGTTTTGAAAGCAGGCGCAGCGTATTTACCAATTGACGCGGGATATCCACAAGAGCGGATTGACTATATCGTCAATGACAGTAAAACGAACGTAGTCGTAACGGATACTACTCACAGTGATTTGTTCGCTCATTTTGGAAATGTCGCTTTAACTTTAATTGATAAAGATTGGGATGAGATTGCCAAGGAGTCGATAGAAAATGTTCAAACGAATTTAAAAGCAACGAATTTAGCTTATATCATTTATACTTCGGGTTCTACGGGAAGACCGAAAGGCGTTATGATTGAGCACGCCAGTAAAGTCAACATAATTTGTGATCATATCCGCTTATTTGGGGTGACGGAAAAGGATCGATTGACACAGTTTGTATCGTTGTCCTTTGATGCTTCTATCCCTGAGGTTTTCATGAGTTTGTGTTCCGGTGCGTGTTTAGTTGTTTTGAGTAAAGAAGTTATTGATGACCAAGATTTATATATTGAATACATTAAAGCACAAGGGGTAACCTTAGCCTCCTTACCGTCAGGTTATTTGAGCCTCTTTGACGTAGACCAATTATCACACTTACGGGCGATCATGACTGGAGGAGATATTGCTAACGTAAAAACAGCGGTGCAATGTGCAAAATCTAGTGATTTTATTAATGCTTATGGTCCTACGGAATGTACCGTTTGTGCAGCAGCTTATAAAGTAAAAGTTACGGATGAGAACCGAGTAGCATTACCTATTGGTAAGCCCTGTTCAAATACTCAAATTTATATTTTAGATCAAAATTTACAACTTTTACCACCTTATGCGGAAGGCGAAATTTGTATCGGAGGTTTAGGTGTCGCCAGAGGATATTTGAATCGACCAGAACTTACCGCAGAAAAATTTATTCCTAATCCGTTTAATCCTGCGGAAAGAATTTACCGCACGGGAGATAAAGGAAAATGGTTGCCGGGTGGTGATATCGCTTTCTTAGGAAGAATTGATGACCAAGTAAAAATTAGAGGTCACCGAATTGAGCTGGGAGAAATAGAGGCGGTCTTAGACGCACTAGCAATGGTGAAAAAAGGACTCGTTTTAGCAAAGAAGGATAGTGTAGGAAATAAGCGTTTAGTAGCGTACATTTTGCCAGAAGGAGCTTACGATAAAGCGGCGATCGAAACGGGATTAAAAGCGACTTTACCAGATTATATGGTGCCTGCTATTTTCATGGAATTGAGTGAAATACCTTTGACTTCAAACGATAAAATTGATAAAAAGGCACTTCCCAACCCAGCTATTGAGGAGTTAATGGCGCAAGCATACGTAGCACCAAGTAACGAAATCGAAACAACGCTTACAGAGATTTGGCAACGAATTCTCAACCTAGAAAGAGTCGGTGTAATGGACGATTTCTTCGAATTAGGAGGACATTCCTTACTCGCAACGCGGGTAATTTCAGCCATTCGTAAAGAATTGAAAACGGAATTGGCGATCAAAGATTTATTCTTGAATCCTACCATTGCCACCTTAGCTAAGTTTATCTTAGCAAGTGGACGACATACATCCTTGCCAGAAGTAGTCGCCATGGAACGACCAGCACAAATTCCATTATCATTCTCACAAAATCGACTTTGGTTTGTGGATAAAATGGGGGGAAGTGTGAACTACCATATGCCCGTTATTCTTCGCTTTGAAGGAGATTTGGATTTGGAAGCGATGGAATACGCTTTTAATACAATCGTTAATCGCCACGAAATTTTAAGAACGGTTTATCAAGAAATTGATGGTATCGGTTATCAAGTGGTGTTACCCGAAAATCAGTGGTCAATAGATCGCTTGGTAGCGGCAGATTTAGCAGCAGAAGTTAATGCAAAAACCATCGCTAATTTAGTTGATAAGGAAATCGTAAAACCCTTCGATTTAGCGAAAGATCATATGCTGAGAACCTCTTTATTGGATCTCGGTCAGCAAGAATATATTTTAGCGATCGTGATGCATCATATTGCCTCGGATGGTTGGTCAATGACTATTTTTGTAAAAGAATTGGTAGAACTTTACGAAGCGAAGAAAGAGCAACGGGAGTTTAGTTTGCCAGCCTTACCCATTCAGTACATAGATTATACTTTGTGGCAACACAAATACTTAAATGGCGATGCTTTAGAAAGTAAACTACAATATTGGGAAGACAAACTGTCCGGTCTTGAACCGATCAATTTGCCCTTAGACTTCCCCCGTCCCGCAACGCAGAGCACAAACGGTGCAACAATCAACTTCAACATTGATCAAAAGACTACGGAAGCATTGCAGCAATTGGCGAAAGCCCAAGGGGTAACGATGTATATGTTGTTAATGGCTATCATGAAAGTGCTATTGTATCGCTATTCAGGACAAGAAGATGTTTGTATCGGTAGTTCGGTGGCAAATCGTACCCAAGCAGAGATTGAAAATCTTATCGGACTTTTTGTTAATACTTTAGCCTTACGCTCAGACTTGAGTGGTAATCCAAGTTTTAAGGATCACCTTGCTGCGGTTAAGCAAACCGTTTTAGAGGGACTTGCTAATCAAGAAGTACCTTTTGAGAAAGTGGTAGATCGGGTGATCAAACGTAGAGATCGTAGTCGTAGTCCTTTATTCCAAGTCCTACTCGTGTTGCAGAATAACGAAAAAGTCGATTCTCAAGAATTAACCGACGTTACTTTGTCTGGAGAAGAATTCGAATACGCAACGTCTAAATTTGATCTTTCCTTTTTCTTTGGAGAAGACGAAGATGGGATGAAAGTTGATGTGATTTATTGCAACGATTTATTCTTACCCACCACGATTCAGGGAATGATTGCGCACTTCACCACCTTACTCGCTGCGGTAGTCAATAATCCAACGGAAACGATTGGAGCATTAGAAATTTTAGCCGCAACGGAGAAAAAACAATTATTAGAAGAGTTTAGCGAAAAGTCTGTAGACTATCCTGCGGAGGAAACTTTGGTGGATTGGTTTGAACGACAAGTCGCGACCACGCCGGATGATATCGCCGTAGCTTTTGAATCGAAAACCTTAAGCTATGCCGCCTTAAACGACCAAGCCAATCGCTTAGCGAAACACCTCATTGATAATTACGCTATCCAACCGGATGACCTCGTTGGAATTATGATGGAATCGTCAGAACTTTCGATCGTTTCGATGTTGGGCATTATGAAAGCGGGGGCAGCGTACGTGCCAATTGATGTTGCTTATCCGATGGATCGGAAAGCTTATATCATTGAGGACACGAAAGTGAAAGCTATTATTATTCATTCGGATAGTCTTTTTGATGTCATTGAATTGAGCTTACCTATTTTCTCCATTGATATTCAGTTGGACGATTTGGAAGCAGCTCAACAAGAAGACTTACGACCCGTGAAATTGACACCAGATCATTTAGCGTACGTAATTTATACTTCAGGTTCTACGGGACAACCGAAAGGCGTACTCGTTACGCATCGTAATTTAACGGATTATTTGAGTGGCCTTTTTGCACAAATAGATTTGTCAAATTGCAAGAACTTTGGCCTGATGTCAACGATGTCTGCCGATTTAGGAAATACCGTCTTATACGGTGGATTGATGTCGGGAGGAGCAGTACACGTTTTTTCAAAAGCATCTTTAACCAATGCGGATTTTATCCAAAATTACTTTAAAGAAAATGCGATTGATTGTATCAAAATTGTTCCTTCTCACTGGAAAGCTTTAGAAACAGAAGCGGGAATCTTATTGCCACAGCAAGCAATTGTTTTTGGTGGGGAAAAATTGTCCGTAGACTTAGTCAATAAAATAAAAGTAGCCGCTCCAACTTTAAAAGTAGTGAATCACTACGGTCCAACGGAGACTACGATTGGTAAATTATTGCATCACGTAGATTTTGATCATACTTATACCAGTATTCCAATTGGAAAACCATTCTCTAATACTTGCATTTACGTCGTAGGACAAAATAATACATTGTGTCCCGTCGGTGTACCTGGAGAATTGTTGATTGGTGGTGTTGGAGTAGCGCGTGGATACTTGAATTTACCGGAACAAACCCAAGAAAGATTTATTCCAAATCCTTTCCAAAAAGAAGGAGAAGGACAATTATTATATCGAACGGGAGATCTCGTTTGTATGTTGGCTGATGGTAGCATTGACTTTAGAGGTCGAGTTGATAGTCAAGTTAAAATCCGTGGTTTTAGAGTTGAACTTGGTGAGATTGAGAAAATGTTGGAACAATCTTCCGAAGTTGAGCAAGCAGTTGTCATTACACAAAGTGATGTGAGTGGTACGCAGCGATTAGTTGCTTATATCGTACCTTCTGGGGATTTTCATAAAGAAAATATTCAAACTTTCTTGTCGAATAGATTGCCAGAATATATGGTGCCTTCGATTATGATGGAGTTAGAAAAATTACCCTTAACGGCTAATGGAAAGATTGATAAGAAAGCACTACCGAATCCAGATGTTTCAAGTTTAGTGAAAACGGAATACGTAGCCGCTAGTACTGAAATGGAAATTCACTTGGTTAAGATCTGGAAAGAAATACTTGGCGTAGATCGCATCGGTATCATGGATGATTTCTTTGAATTAGGTGGTCATTCCCTTTTAGCCATCCGAGTCGTATCTGCCATTCGTCAAGAAATGTCGATCGAAATAGATATTGCTGACTTGTTTGATTACATCACCGTAGCCACGCTCGCCGCCTACTTGGAGACCAAAGATGTGATAACCTTATTACCACCCGTAACGGCAGTAACAAGACCCTCAAATATTCCGCTTTCTTTCTCTCAAGAAAGGTTATGGTTCTTAGATCAATTAGAAGGAAGTACTCATTATCATATTCCATCTGTACAGAAATTTGGTAGCGATTTGGATCAAACGGCTTTGGCTTACGCTTTCGAAGCAATGATCAATCGGCACGAAGTATTGAGAACGGTTTTCGTGGAAGAAGATGGACAAGCATACCAACGGATTTTAGAGGAAGGATTGTGGAATTTAGCGTACGCAGAGAAATTAAACCTTTCGGAAGAAGCTCTCGAACTTGAGGTAGAAGCTATCATTGCAAAAGCGTTTGATTTATCTAAAGATCATCCTTTACGAGCAACTTTACTTAAAGTATCGGAGTCGGAGTATTTAGTTGTACTCGTACTTCATCACATTGCTTCGGATGGTTGGTCGAATGCTATTTTCTTCGGGGAATTGATGGAATTATACGAAGCGAAACAAGCGAATCGTACGCCAGCATTAGCAGCCTTGAAAATTCAATATGCAGATTATGCAATTTGGCAACGTACACATTTGTCAGGAGAAGTACTCGAACAAAAATTACAGTACTGGGAAAAGAAATTAAAAGGGGTTGAGGCTTTAAACTTACCAACGGATTACGTGCGACCCGCAATCCAAAGTACCAAAGGAGCACACCTGTTTTTCGAAATGGATCCTAAGTTGAGTCGACAAATTAAGACTTTAGCAAAAGCAGAAGGGGTTACGATGTTTATGTTGTTGTTGTCTGCCTTTAAAGTATTATTATACAAGTATACCGGACAAGATGATATCTCGGTGGGAAGTCCCATTGCTAATCGAACGCAAGTAGAAATTGAAGCCCTCATTGGATTCTTTGTCAATACTTTAACCTTGCGTAGTGACTTAAGTGAAAACCCAAGCTTTGACGAAGTACTAAGACAAGTGAAAGCAACGACGCTTGAAGCTTATAATCACCAAGATGTTCCTTTTGAGAAAATTGTAGATCGAGTAGTCGATCAACGCGACATGAGTCGTACGCCACTTTTCCAAGTGATGTTTATCTTAGGGAATAATTTAGATCTCTCAACGGTAGAACGAACAAGTGGAACTACGGAAGTCGAAGAGATGGACGAAGCTGCAACGATGACGGAGCAATTCGATTATGAAATCTCTAAATTTGACCTAAGTTTCAACGTATCCGAAAGAGCAAACGGCTTAAGTGTCGGTATCGAATATTGCAGTGATTTATTCGCGCCCACGACGATTGAGCGAATGATGAAGCACTACGAAATGTTGTTGTCTTCCATCACTTTAAAGCCAACGGCAAAGATTGATCAACTAGGTATTTTAAGCGCAGTAGAAAAGCAGCAAATTTTATTTGACTTTAACGATACAGAAAGTACTTATCCTACGGATCAAACTTTAGTTGATCTCTTTGAAGCACAAGCCACAGCGATTCCAATGGCTATTGCAGTTGTTTTTGAAGAAGAAGAAATTACGTATCAAGATTTAAACGAAAGAGCAAACCAAGTAGCACATTATCTACGAAAGGCAGGATTGCAAAACGAAGATCTAGTCTGTATTTGTATTGATCGATCGGTAGAAATGATGGTAGGAATTTTAGGAATCCTCAAAGCAGGCGGTGCTTATGTACCGATTGATCCGAGTTATCCTGCGGAACGGATGAATTATATCCTACAAGATACGGCTACGGATTTTGCGATTACAAATAGTGCCGCCAGAGGATTTTTGGAAACGGCGAAAGTTGAAAATGTAGTTTTACTAGACGAAGATTGGAGAAAAATCGCGAATGAAGCGAAAACCAATCTCGACCTTGAGTTGACACCTGAAAATCTAGCTTACATCATTTATACTTCTGGTTCTACGGGAGAACCGAAAGGAGTAATGAATCAGCATTCGGGTATTGTGAATCGCTTATTGTGGACACAAGAACAGTATAACTTGATCAGTGGAGAAGATGTCATTCTGCAAAAAACTACGTTCTGTTTTGACGTTTCCGTTTGGGAATTATTCTGGCCGTTTATTGCTGGTGTTAAATTGGTTTTTGCGCGACCGGATGGTCATAAAGACAACAATTACTTAAAAGCAATTATTGAAGCACAACAAGTGACAACGATGCACTTCGTTCCTTCTATGTTGGAGGTGTTCTTACCCGACGTAGCAGCCGACGAATGTCAAAGTTTACGCCGAGTACTCTGTAGCGGGGAAGCATTGAAACCCAATCACGTTGCAGCGTTTAAAAAGCATTTAGGACACGTTGAATTGCACAATCTATACGGACCAACGGAAGCGGCTATTGATGTTTCCTACTGGGCAGTTCCTACAACGGAAACACGAATAGATAAGGTGCCAATTGGCAAACCCGTCGCGAACACCAAATTGTATGTTTTAGACAAGCAAGGGCAACTTTGTCCCGTTGGTGTGCCCGGAGAATTGCACATCGCTGGTATCCAAGTAGCACGAGGCTATCACAACCGACCTACTTTAACCGCAGAACGATTTATCGAAGATGCGATTACGGAAAATGCAACGACTAAGTTGTATAAAACAGGTGACTTTACCCGTTGGTTGGAGAATGGAGATATCGAATTCTTCCGTCGATTAGACGATCAAGTGAAGATCAGAGGTTTCCGAATTGAACTCGGAGAAATCGAAGCAAAGTTACAAGAACTAGCGCTCGTACACAGCAGTATTGTAGTCGCTAAAGAAGATGCTGCTGGCGATAAGCGATTGGTTGCGTACATTATTCCTAATGGAGCTTACAATAAGAAGGCGATTCAAGTAGCGTTGAAAAAACAATTGCCGGATTACATGGTGCCGGCGATCATGATGGAATTAGAGGCATTTCCACTAACGAGTAATGGAAAAATTGACAAAAAAGCACTACCGAATCCAGATGTCTCTGGATTACTAGGCAATGAATACGTAGCACCAAGAAATGAGACAGAAGCGCAACTCGCTGAAATTTGGTCGAACTTGATTCACGTAGAAAAAATTGGTATTCATGATAACTTCTTCGAATTGGGTGGACACTCTCTACTTGCTACGAGATTAGTTTCAGAAATTCGAAAAACGATTCAGAAAGAAGTACCGATTCGAGAAATATTCTTAAAACCTACGATTGCTAGTTTGGCAGACTATATCGTTTTGGAAGCTAGAAGTAGTTTATTACCTACGATTACGGTACAAGAAAGACCCGAACGAATCCCCGTTTCATTCTCTCAAGAACGATTGTGGTTCATAGATAAAATAGAAGGAAAAAGTACGCACTACCATATTCCAATGATTACCAAATTCAAAGGAGAATTGGACTTCGATAAGCTTTCTTCTGCGTTTAAGGATATCGTAAATCGACACGAAACGCTCCGAACCGTATTTGAAGAAATAGAAGGACAAGCGTACCAGAAAATCATGGAAGAAGATCAGTTTAATTTGACCTTCGTAGATTTCTCTGAAAGCTACAACGCAGCAGATGAAACAGACTTAGAAGTATACGCCGATCAATATGTTAATCAGCCTTTTGATTTAGCAAAAGATCATCTCATGCGCGCTCAGGTAGTAAAATTATCTGCCGAAGAAAATGCCTTGATCGTGGTGACGCATCACATTGCAACGGATGGTTGGTCTGGACCAATCTTCTTGAATGAATTGAGTGAAATTTATACGGCGAAAATGGAAAATCGTTTACCTGATCTTCCTGAATTGAAAATCCAATACGCAGATTATGCCTTGTGGCAACGTAGTTACTTGAGTGGAGATATATTAGAAGAAAAATTAAACTACTGGAACGATAAATTATCGGGCACGGAAGTCTTGAATTTACCAACAGATTTTGAATTAACAACGGCTAAAGTATCGAAAGGGGCGAAACTGAAATTCTTCATGGATAAAGCGTTGAGCGAAGCTTTGACACAACTCGCACAAGAAGAAGGCGTAACCTTATTCATGTTGTTACTCTCTATCTATAAAACTTTATTACATAAGTACAGTGGACAAAAAGATATCAGTGTAGGAATTCCGATTGCGAATAGAACACATCAAGAAGTAGAACCTTTAATCGGGTTTTTCTTGAATACCCTCGCGCTACGAGATCAGATAGATCAAAACGTGAGTTTCCAAGAATTATTACACCAAGTAAGACAAACTACTTTAGAAGCTTATACCCATCAAGATATTCCTTTTGAAAAAGTATTAGAACGGGTTAAGCCGGTGCGTCAAGCGAATCGAGCACCATTATTTCAAGTCTTCTTTACGATGTTGAACCAATGGTCCGAACCCAACGCGATGGGAGATGACTTAGTCGTAGATGCAGCCGAAGAAGACAACTTAGGGGAAGACTCCATCACAGAAATGGAAACGGGATCTAAGTTCGATATTACCTTGTATGCTTTGACGGAAGGCAATAGAATTGGTTGCTTATTTGCGTACAACGCAAGTTTATTCCGCGAAGAAAGAATGAAAGATATGGCGGCTCATTTTCAACAATTAGCTAGATCGATTGTAGCGCATCGTCAAACCACAATCGGAGAATTAAGCTACTTGTCCGCAGAAGAGCGAGCAGCGCAAGAGAACGAGTTGATGGAATTTTTTAACGACTAAAAAGCCTCCAAGTATTATTAATTAAAAAAAGAAGAATTATGAGTAGTTATACCAAAACAGCGGACGTGCAGGAAGAAGAAGTTTTAGGAGTAGTTGGAGGAATGGGGCCTTTAGCTAGTGCCGAATTTGTGAGTAGATTGTATAAATACTTTTCTTTTGGTTCGATGGAACAGTCTGCGCCATTTGTCATTCAGTATTCGAATCCAGGAATTCCGGATCGTTCTACGAATTTCTTAAAAGGGGAAACGCAGTGTGTTTATGATGGTTTACTCAAAGCCTTAGAAGTACTATATCGAGCGGGTGCAACTAAATACGTGATTTGTTGCTTTACGATGCACCACGTCGTAGCACAATTGCCAAGCTATTTTAAAGATCGAATCATTTCTTTGGTAGACGTTACGGTAAAGAGTATTCAACGCCGGGAAGGAAAGTTTCTATTCTTAGCAACGAAGGGAACGCACCAAATGAAAGTATTGGAAGCACACCGTGATTGGGATAAGATTAAAGACAAAGTTTGCTTTATGTCGGAAGCACATCAAGAAGCCTTACATGGTTTTATTTACAAATACTTAAAAAGAGGTGTACCGCCGATTGCTGTTAGTGCGCGCGTACTTGCAATTGTTAAACAATACGAAGTATCTGGATTTATTGCGGGATGCACAGAGATTCATTTACTGACAAGCCTAGGGAGAGATGAACAATCGTTTTTCTATCCGTACTCGATTATTGATCCACTAGATATTATTGCGAGAAACCCATTATTGGTAAAAGCTCAAACCAAGGCTAAGTAAATTTTAAAAAAAATGAATACGGATTTTAAAAATATCATTGATTTATTTGAAGCTCAAGTAGCAGCTTTTCCAGATCACCTAGCTATTGCTGGAGGAGAAGAAAAGTGTACTTATGCGGATTTAAAAACGGCGACGGATGAGTTAGCGAAGCACCTGACTTACTTTGGTAGTGCTCGCGAAGAACTCTGTTTCGTCTTTGTCAAATCAGCAATGGCAACGGCAAAATCTTTGATTAGTATTCTGAAAGCGGGTAAAATTTTCGTTCCGATTAATCCGGAATTTCCAAATGCTTTAATCCAGAAGTTAATTCTTGATTATCAACCGAGTTGGATCATTTTAGCACCTGAAAACTTGCAGCGACTCGAAAGAATTAGCGAAGGCTTAAAAGCACAAAGTTTTACGGCTTGTTATTACGATTTATCGCCTTTGGAAGATCATACCGCTTTGTCGAAATTTGACTTCATCTCCACCGATAAAAAAATCCCCGTTGATACGGTGGCGCAGCCTAGCTTGAAAGCAGATGATCCATGTTACATTTATTTTACCTCGGGATCAACAGGAGTACCGAAAGCAATTCTTGGTGCTTTTAAAGGAATTAATCATTTTATTGATTGGGAAATCAATTATTTAGATCTTCCCCAACACGTAAAAGTAAGTCAGTTTGCAGCACCTAGTTTTGACGCTTTCTTAAGAGATTTGTTCGTGCCGTTGTGTACCGGTGGTACTTGTTGTATTCCACCACAAAAAGAAGGAATTCTTGCGTTGGATGAAGTAATAGATTGGATTGATCGCGAAGGCATTCAACTCATTCACTGCGTACCTACCGTACTTAGAGAACTCATTAGTTTGAATCAAAAGACTCCTTTACAGCCTAAAGCTTTACAATATGTATTGCTCTCCGGAGAAAGTTTATACGGGGAAGATGTACAAAACTGGAAAGCTGTTTTTGGAGATCAAGTACAGTTGATTAATTTGTACGGAGCATCAGAGACGACAATGATCAAATTTGCTTACAAAATAGATTACCTCCGCGATACGGAGCACAGTATTCCAATCGGTCAGCCAATCTCAGGATGTAAAGCGATTATTTTAGATGAAAATATGATGCCTTGTAAGCAAGGAAACGTTGGAGAAATTTATGTACGCACAGCTTATCGTGCATTAGGGTATTATCAAAATCCAGACTTGACGGCAAAGGTATTTGTCAAACACCCTAAGATTAAAGATCCGAACGATTTATTATATAAAACGGGAGACTTGGGGATGGTTAGAAAAGATGGGAACTTTGAGTTTCGGGGAAGAAAAGACTTTCAAGTGAAAATCAGAGGGGTACGAGTTGAGTTGGGCTCAATTGAAGCACTTTTACTGCAACACGAGATTGTAGAAGATGCAGTTGTAATTTATGATCAAGATAAAAAAGTACTTGCTGCTTGCCTCAAAATAGGGGAAGAGGTAGCCGTCGAGGCGAGTGATGTAAAAGCTTATTTGCTACAATATACACCCCACTATATGGTGCCCGCACATTATATCTTTTTGGATGCTTTTCCTAAAAATTCTAATGGAAAAACAAACCGTAAGGTCTTAGAGCAGGAATTAAAGCAATTGATTAAAATGAAAAGTGTGCCTTTCTTGGCACCTCGAAATAAAACAGAAAGAGCGCTTGTTACCATTTGGAAAGAGCTACTAGATGTATCGCGCGTGAGTGTGTATGATAATTTTTTCGAATTAGGAGGATATTCTTTATTGGCGACTAGAGTTGTATCGGCAATTAAAAGAGACCTAGAAGTAGATATTAGCCTCAGGGAGTTATTTGAAAATCCTACGATTGAACAACTAGCTGACTTTGTGGAACAAAAAGAGAAAAGTAGTTTTGTTTTTGGAAATGGGTTCAAAGAAAATGCTTTGATGTTGCCTTTGAATAAACTCAAAAATGAGCAACGGACTATTTTTATGTTACCCCCCATTTTGGGCTCATCAATTATTTATTATCCCCTTGCGAATAAATTTGAAGATGAAGGCATCAATTGCATTGGTTTTCAATTTAAAGGTTTCGACCGAGATGATGATTTTCACAATAGCATTGAAGAAATGGCGAAAGCTTACTACGATGAAATGATGGATCTGATTATAGACAAAACAGAGCCTATTATTTTATTCGGATTTTCTATGGGCGCTTTAATTGCTTTTGAAATCGTACGCTTACTTGAAAAAGATGGACTAAGCTGCGAGAAGCTAATCTTGGTGGATAAAAACCTTCCAACAAATAAAACTTGGAATTATCAAAAAATGAGAAAAGCCTTAGATCGAAAAGTGGTTAAAGCACTAAATTCATCAGGTGACGAAGTGGAAGGAATTATGACGATGCATTTGAATGATTACGAAGTAGATTTTCCACCGAATGAACTTGAACGGATTACAACTTTACTAGAACATTCCCAAACGGTTTTAGAAGCATATAAGCCAGGGAAAAATAAAATTAAAGCGGACATTTTAGCATTAGAAGCTAATAAAGTCAAAAAGAGAACTGAAAAGAAAATGCAGGATTGGAAGCAAATGACGAATGGTGCCTTAGAACATCATTACATTCTATCAAACCACTTTAGAATTTTAGAGTTTCATTTGCTCCCCAAGATTGTAGATTTATCAATGAAATTTATCGAAGAAAAAACTTTTTCTAATTATTAACTAAAAAATATACTTGTGAACTTTTTTACACTTTTTCAAAAGAAATCTAAATTCTTTTTCATTAACCTAGGGATCCTAGGTATGATGAATAGTATTTGGGCAGGAGCCTTGTTGTTAATGATCAATAACAAGATTACCGATACACCACTTCCTTTTATGGAAGATCCAAGTTTAGCAGATAAAGACTGGATAGTATATGTCACACTTATTATCGTTTCCTTTTTTATTGCGCTTTGGTTTCAATCGTACATGATTAAGCTGACTTATAATTTAGGAAATGATCTAACACTTGCCATTTATGATAAACTCCGTTTTGCGTCTTATAATGATTATTTAAAATTAACGGAAGAAAAGGTGAGAACGGCAGAACGTGATGTTCGTCAGATCCAGCAATTCCCGCTAGTCTTTTTAGAAACTTTTAACGCCGCTATTATGGTGGTTATTGGTATCGCTTATTTGTTCTGGATCAACCTATGGGGAGCTATAATTGTTGTAGCCTCTTTAGTTGCCTTGGCTTTCGTTTATATCTATCGAAATATTCAAATTGAAAAAGATCAAAATGAAGTAAGAGAATTGGCAGATACTTATATGCAAAATATCAACGATTTCCTAGGAGGATTTAAGGAGATTAAAATGAGTATCACTCGTAGTGATAATATCTTTTTTAAATTTATTTCGGTCAATCGAATCAAAGCTAAAGACATTACAATTCGTTTCTTGATCAGAGCTTTAGGTAATGAATTATTAGGAACTTACGCTTGGTATGTAATGATTGGAGTCGTACTTTTCGTTTTACCATTATTCATGGAAATTGATATTGCAGTAAAGACGACTTTCATGTTAACCTTACTATTCTTGATGGGACCGATTAGTACCGTAATTGGCGTAATGGATGATTTCATCGGAATGGGGATTGCAATTAAGCGAATCACAGAGTTTGACGAAATTGTCAGTGCTACCGTTGATGTTACTAAAGGACACGGTGACCTCACAGAGATCAATAAAGAATTTAGTGAAATTGAATTCGAAGATGTTACTTTCGAATACCTTGACAAAGAAAACAAGATCACTTTCGAACTCAAACCCATTAATCTCAAAATTAAGAAAGGCGAAAGCATCTTTGTTACCGGAGGTAATGGTAGTGGTAAGAGTACTTTTATTAATCTACTCAGTGGATTGAATATTCCAAAGTCGGGTCGAATGTCTTTAAATGGTCACACCATTACTAAAGATAATCTATCCTACTACCGAGATCAACTTGCCGCTATTTTTACGGACAACTATCTCTTTAGTGAAAATTATGATGACTTAGACCTCAGAGAATCTAACGAAGAGTTTGCTTCCTTGTTGGAGACAATGAAGCTACGCAAGGTGATCAAATTCGATGATAAGAATAATAAAGTATTCCACACTTTATCGAAAGGACAACAAAAGCGGATGGCGCTAATTTACTCGCTTTTAGAAAATAAAGATATTCTAATCTTTGATGAGTGGGCAGCAGAGCAAGATCCTGAATTCCGTAAATTCTTCTACACCGTCATGATACCGGATATGAAGCGAATGGGGAAAACAGTAATTGCCATTACGCACGATGATGCTTACTTCGGTTGTGCAGAGCGAATGATCAAATTCGATTACGGACGTATCGTCAAAGATGAATTGATCAAACAGCCTGAATTAGTACTCAATAAAGCACAAGGTTAAAATATAGGAGGTTGTGCGGAGCACATCAGCACAACCTCCTTCTCAAATACAATTTTTACCATACGACTTACTACCAGCTACCGAATGGCATACTACTTAATGGAACTGATTTACTTTAATCAGCGATTACTCAGAGAAAAAGACTACAGATTATACAGAACACACCCGAAAGAAAATTAATTAGACAATTTAATAAATTTGTTATTATGAATACATTAGACTATTTAGTAATAGGAGCAGGTCCAGCAGGTTTACAACTAGGATACTACCTTGAAGAAAAATCAGCAGCGAGTTACGTTGTGCTAGAAAGAGCAGCAAGTGCAGGAAGCTTTTTTCAAAAGTATCCAAGACGCCGAACGCTGATCTCTATTAATAAAGTTCACATTGGATCTGATGATCCAGAATTAAAAATGCGTTGGGATTGGAACTCTCTAATCTCCGACGATACCACCATGAGAATGGGTAAATATTCTCAAGATTATTTCCCTTCTGCGGATTATTTGGTAGAATATCTACAAGATTTTGCAGAGCGGTTTAAACTTAAGATTAATTATAACTCTGAAGTTGTTTCCATCAATAAAAAAGATGGATTGTTTATCGTAAAAACGGCTGGCGGAGATATGTACCAAGCAAAAGTAGTGGTTGTAGGTACAGGTACTTTTAAACCGAATACACCTGATATCCCTGGAATCGAACATTGTGAGAATTACATTGATTACTCCGTTGAGAAAAGTAAGTATATCAACAAAAGAGTACTCGTTTTAGGAAAGGGTAATTCTGGTTTTGAAACGGCTGATGAATTAATCGCAGTAGCTTCTACAATTCACATTGCAAGTCCAAGTCCGATCAAATTTGCGTGGAAAACACACTTTGTAGGACACTTACGTGCCATCAATAATAACTTTTTGGATACTTACCAACTTAAGTCTCAAAATGCAGTACTTGATGCTACCGTGAAGAAAGTTGAAAAAAGAGAAGATGGTAAATTATACGTAACGTTCAATTACTCGCATGCAAATGACGAAGTGGAAGAAATTATGTACGATTACGTTATCGTAGCAACGGGTTTCAAATTTGATGACTCTATTTTTGGAGAAGAATGTAAACCTGCATTGGCTATTAATGATCGCTTCCCTGATCAAACGAGTGCTTGGGGCTCTACCAATGTGGATGACTTGTATTTCATCGGAGCACTCACGCAGATGAGAGATTGGAAAAAACATACTTCCGCGTTTATCCATGGATTCCGATATAATGCAGCTTGTTTATTCAACATTATGCATGATAAATACCAAAATATTGAGATTCCTAGTGAAGAAATAGCGTATGGCGCACGTAACTTTACCAATCGCTTATTGGAAGGCATTAATCGGTCTTCTTGCCTCTGGCAACAGTTTGGTTTTATCTGTGATCTATTAACGGTAAATCCAGCAAAAGGAACAGCAGCTTACGCAGAATCAGTGCCTACCGCTTACGTTCACGACTCTAAAAAATGGGAAGATGATCACCAATTCATATTAACCCTAGAGTATGGAGATACGTCTGATGTCGATGTCTTTAATGCGAATAGAATCGCAAGAGATGAAGTGATGGATGCTAAGGATAGTCAATTCTTACACCCAATCGTTAGACATTACTATAAAGGAGAAATGATTTCTGAACACCACATGATTGAGGTGTTAGAAGCTAGATGGACAGATGAAAAAATGCATATCCAACCTTTATATGAATACCTAGAAAAAGAATTAGCTATGGTTGGTAAAAAGGCGACCATGAAAGAGGCAACTACTTCTATGTAAATGAAATAAACTGACGTTTTCATAATTCGAAATTTATGAACGCACAAAATTATCTTTAGCCCAATTGAGTTTAGAGATGATTTTGTGCAAAGTCAGTTCTATTTTTTACAGCAATTAAACTCTCTTAAGAACGTCTACGAACATTCAACTTAAGGGGGATTTTCGTAAACTACTTCCTCAAGGAGTAGTTCTAAAATACCGTTGCTAGGTAAGGAAGTACGAGTACACTGAATTATACTTCATGCATACTGTATCAGTGTACCTCATTTTTGAAAAACCACTGAACGTCATTTCAATTTTTAAGTTTACTTATACTAAATTATTTCGCTCTTGTTTTATCGTAAATTCATGTTCGTCAGTTGGAGCCAACTGATGGAACCCTAGAAATGCGCTGAATACATATTGTGTCTTGGATGCTTCGTAATTTAAATCGATGGATATTTAAGATGCTGAAATTTTGTTTCTGAAGTTGTTGTAAACAAGTTCGCCATCAAGCATCAATTCTAATTTGATCGCTAAGATAATGGCAGTGGAAAAGCTAGGCAAAATAGTATCGTAGAAATATCAAGTGTTTAAACTGGTCAAGTAGTGGACTAATCCAACCAATACTTAGAAGTATCTTCTTTAAATTTTCAGCTACGTCACGGTATACAAAATGGGTAACCATTGACATCACAGACACGCAAGAGCATAGAATTTCTAATCCTCAAACAAAGAAACTCAAATATTATCGAAAGCATTTCGCTCGATATTATCGGTCCTTCCTTTGTGGTTGAACGAAATTGTGCAAACATTTAATGTCGGCTCCTGATATTAGAAACCAAAGTTAATTAACCTGTCTTTCAAGTGGAAACTTGTGAGAAATGAGAAAATACAATGAATAAATTGCCCTTGCATCTTGCCCAGCAAGAAGTATACTATGATCAAATTACAGATGTCAATAGTCCACATTACAACGTAGGTGGCTATGTCATTTTAAAAGGTGAATTGCATAAAGATCACTTTGTGAATGCAGTTAAAGATTTGCCTACTGTATTTGACGTTTTTCAACTAAGGTTTGACTTTCAAGGGGCAATGCCTCAGTGTTATTTCGCGGAAGAAAACTTAGTATTTGAAATTCCAGAACTCGACTTTTCTAATAAATTAGATGCTCCCCGTGCAGCACAAACTTGGATGCAAAGTAGATTCGAACAGGCATTCGACCTACAGCAAGTGCAGCTTTTTGAAATCTATTTGCTGAAAATTGCGCCACAAGAATATTGGGTGTTTTCTCGCTTTCATCACCTCATGACCGATGGCTTTGGTTTTGCGATCATGATGCAACACGTAGCGAAAGATTATACTCATCGGATTACCCAAGAAGAATGGACCGCTAAAGCCCCCGGCACTTACCAAGCAGAAATTATCGGAGCCGTTGAATACCTTAGTTCCACTTCTTACGCTAAAGACGAAACTTATTGGCAAAGTCAATTCGACACCGTTCCAGCAAAATTGCTCTCCCCTAAATATAAAACTCATAGCGGACAGCAATCGGGGCGGTTTTCTTTGGAAATTCCGACGGCTACTCGAACTGCTTTCGATGAGTTGGCTAAAGAGACGGGAACAAGTTTGCAACAATTGACCATTGCCGCACTTACCATCTATTTCGGTCGCATTGCTGCTACCAACAATTTGACCCTAGGTATTCCTATTCATAAACGCCGCAATCGCATCCAAAGAAACTTAGCAGGAATGTTCTCCGGGTTAATCCCTTTTAAATCGGATTATCAACCAGAACAATTATTAAAAGATTTAATCCAAGCCGTAAAAAGACAACAACGGTCGGATTATCGTTATCAGAATTATCCAATTAGTCATTTAAATCGGGCCCTCCATTTATTAGCATACGGCCGCAACCAAGTTTTTGACGTGGTTGTCAATTATGAGCCAATGAATTTTGCCGTTGACATGGAAGGCTTAGTAACGGAAGTAAAACATCTATCCGCCACCACGGGAAAGGTGCTACCACTAGAGATTCGATGGTGTGACTATGGTAGTGAACAAGCATTAGAACTAAAAATAGACTATCATTTAGATTATTTTACGCCACCAGAAATTGAAATATTACAGGCTCGTTTATTGTTCATGATTGGACAATTTGAACAACATCTTGAACAAAAATTAGTAGACCTCCCGCTTCTTCCCACCACGGAAAAAGAAAAACTGACGAACTACGCAAATCTAATTCCAAGGACTTACTCCCCAGTCGCATCGCTGGTAGATGCTTTTGAATCACAAGTAACGAAAACACCCAAAAATGTCGCATTGGTTTTTGGTGCACAAAGCTATAATTATGCTCAATTGAATGAGCGCAGCAATCAATTAGCCGATTTTTTGCGCAAAAATTTTGCTATTGGAACGGGAGATTTGGTTGCGATTCACCTCGATCGATCAGAGTGGATGATTATCGCAATATTGGGAATTTTAAAAACGGGAGCTGCCTACGTACCTTTAGATCAATCGAATCCGCAGGATCGAATTGATTACATTATTCAAGATAGCGCTTGTAAACTTGTTTTGACACCAGCAGTTTTACGTCCATTTTTTGCTCAGCCAAGCGCATACGAAACACACAATAAACTGGAAAATCGCGTTTCAGCCAACGCACTCGCTTACCTCATTTATACTTCTGGAAGTACGGGAAAACCCAAAGGTTGTATGATTGAGCATCATAATGTGCTTAATTTAATTCACGCACAACGCGAAAGCTTTGGCATGACGGAAGAGGAAGCAATCTTACAATTATCGAATATCGCTTTCGATGCTTCTGTAGAACAAATCTTCTTAGCCTTATTGTCGGGCGCAAGTTTACACGTGATCTCAAAAGCTTTATTGCTCAATAGTGAGCAACTGGTTGCTTATTTAGAACAACAGCGCATCACGCATTTGCACACCATTCCCAGTTTATTAAAAACGATTAAAGTGCAGGCTTATCCTGCCTTAAAAAGAGTAGTGGCGGGAGGAGATAAATGTAGTGTTGAACTAGCTAACGCTTGGGCGCAATATCATGATTTTTATAATGAATATGGACCAACAGAAACAACCGTAACTTCAATTGTTTATCGACTTGCAAAAGGAACAAGTGTTGAGCTGCTGAATTTGCCGATCGGTCGACCAATTGCGAATACACAGGTTTTTGTATTGAACGAAGATGGTGCACAATTACCGCTCGGTGCAGCGGGAGAATTACACATTGGTGGCGCTGGATTGGCAAAAGCTTACTGGCAACGGCCCGAATTAACCGCCGCAAAATTTATTGATTCTCCTTTTGCGACCTCCACTAAATTGTATAAAACGGGAGACCTCGTCCGCTACGAAGCAGATGGCAACCTCGTCTTTCTCGGAAGAATTGATGAACAAGTCAAATTCAATGGCTATCGAATTGAATTAGGCGAAATTGCAGCGGTACTCCAAACAGAAAGCTCCGTAGCACAAGCGGCAGTCTTATTACAACCTGCTCAAAACGGAGAACACCGTTTAGTCGCTTACGTCGTGCCTAACACTACTTTAGAAAAAGAAAAATTACAAAGTTATTTACAAGCTAAATTGCCACCTTACATGGTGCCTGCAGTTATTTTGGAATTAGCTGCATTGCCATTGAACGCCAACGGAAAACTAGATAAATCTGCCTTGGTAAATCCTGAACTTAGCGAAGTATTATCAAATAAATATCTTGCTCCACAAACAGAAATGGAGATAAAGTTAGCCGCTATTTGGCAGGCGGTTCTAGGGATTCCTAAGATTGGGGTTCACGATAACTTCTTTGAGCTCGGTGGTCATTCCTTGCATGCTGTCAGGGTAAGTTCAACCATTAAGAAGCAGTTGTTTTGCGAAATATCGGTAAAGGATATTTTTGAAAATCCTAACCTTTTGACCTTGGCAAGTTGGGTAACGCAAGCGCCTAAAAACATTGTTGCACCAATCGTTAAAGTTGAAGATCGACCAGCCGAGCTTCCGCTGTCTTTTGCACAGGAACGGTTATGGTTTATTGACAAGCTAGAAGGTAGCCAGCAGTATCATATGCCGGGTGTTTTTAGAATTAGTGGCAATTTAGATAGCTTGGCATTAGAACGTGCCTTTAAGAAAATTGTAGCACGCCACGAAATTTTGCGAACGGTTTACAAAGAAGTGGAAGCGGGTTTTGTAGCCCAAGAAGTGCTCGAAAATAATTGGCAATTTAGCTTAACCACCGTTACGAACCAGGAACAATTACCCAAGGCAATTAATAATTTTGTACAACAGCCTTTTGACTTGGCTAAAGACTATATGCTACGGGTAAAACTTTTGCAACTTTGCCAAGAAGAATATGTGCTGGTTATCGTTTTACATCACATTGCAGCGGATGGCTGGTCGCTTGCTATTTTAGTAGAGGAATTGGTGAAGAATTTCGGAACCGCTTCTACCGAAGTTTTAGAAAGCCTACCAATTCAGTACGCAGATTATGCTTTGTGGCAAAAGTCGGCGGTATCTCAACAAATTTTACGAAATAAAATAAATTACTGGGAGACGCAATTGTCGGGCGTCGAAACTTTAAATCTATCTACGGATTTTGTGCGACCTAAATTTCAATCTACTCAAGGTCGTTTACTAAAACATACGATTCCTCAATCGTTAAAAGAGGATTTAGTTGCTTTAGCGCAAGCACAAGGAAGTACACTTTTTATGTTGCTACTAGCCGCATTCAAAGTATTGCTTTATCGCTATAGCGGACAAAAAGATATTTGTGTTGGTTCTCCCGTTGCGAATCGAAATCAAAACGAAACGGAAGCACTAATCGGTTTTTTTGTTAATACGCTAGCACTACGCACAAATTGGAAAGAGAACCCTAGTTTTTTAGCATTTTTGAAAGCTGTACGTACAACTTGTCTGGACGCTTACGCGCACCAAGAAGTTCCTTTTGAGCAAATTGTTGATCGAGTAGTAGGGACGAGAGATATGAGTCGCAGCCCAATTTTTCAAGTACTCTTTACTTTGCAAAATAATCCGGATTACTCAATTCGGAAATTAGGAGACTTAGACTTAGTTCAAGAAGATTTTATGGAGGTCGCCGCTAAGTTTGACCTGTCCGTAGATTTATTAGAAACGCCTACGGGAATCGAATTCAGTTTTGAATATTGCACGGATCTTTTCTTGCCAGCAACCATCGAACAGATGATGTTGCATTACGAGAAACTACTTTCGGTTATCGTTGCTCAACCTAGTCAATCTTTAGACGAACTAAACTTAGTCTCTGATCAGGAGCGAGCATTAATTTTGGGTCTAACCAGCACGACAGCAGGGGAGTCCTTCAACGCTGGCGCAAAGGATTTATCAAACGAACAACCCATTAACCTTTGTTTTGAAGCCATCGCCGCACAGCACCCAACAGCGATCGCCGTACGGCATCACGATATTGCTTGGTCGTATGAAAGCTTAAATCAAAGTGCCAACCAAGTTGCTCGTGCTTTGCAAGCGGAGGGAATCGAAGCTGGAGATTTTGTAGGGGTATATTTAGAGCGCAGTCCTTACGTGGTAAGTGCTTTACTCGGGATTTTAAAAGCGGGTGCCGTATACGTGCCACTTGATACTCAAAACCCAAAAGGGCGGATCGAAAAAATGATCCAAAATAGCGAAGCGCGCGCCGTTATCTGTAGTACGGCGTATTTGCCTAATTTAGTAGATATTGCAATTGATACAATCCTTTGCCTTGAGCAAAGCCATAGCGTAGCGTCAACCGGACCAGCATTAGCACTGACGACTCCCCAGCTAATTACCAAAGAAAAAATTAGTACTTATCCGACGACCAATCCAGAGAATCAAAATGAAATGGATAGCTGGGCGTATATGTTGTATACTTCGGGCTCTACGGGAACACCGAAAGGAGCCATCAGTCGGCACAATGGTGCGATGAATCATCTACTAGCGGAATACGAAGATTTAGCTTTGGCAGATGGATTTCGGTTTTTACAAAGCGCAGGTATCGGATCAGATATTTCTGTTTGGCAAATTCTTGCGCCGCTTTTGAAGGCGGGAACCTTAGTCATTATTGATAAATATGATTTACTGGATTATGATCAATTATTAGCTACGTTAGAAAGAGATGAAATCAACCTAGTAGAATTCGTTCCCTCTTTTGCGAAAGGGTTAATTGCTCATATTCGAAGTTTAGAAGTGCCTCCTAGTTTAAAAAACTTACAGTGGCTCATGTTTAGCGGAGAAGCATTGCCGGTGCGACTTGTTAATGCTTGGCAAAGCTTATATCCACACGTTAACTTATTGAATGCTTACGGACCTTGTGAAGCCTCGGACGATATCTCACAGTATCAAATAAAAAATAAACTTCATCCTCAATTGGCACAAGTACCGATTGGTCGCTCCATTGCCAATATGAATATTGTAATTCTCGATAAACTCGGCAAACTTTGTCCGATTGGAGTTGCGGGAGAAATTTGTGTAACGGGCGTTGGTGTCGGTGCAGGTTATCGAGGAATGCCAGAAAAAACGGCAGCTAGTTTTGTGGAAAATCCTTTTCCAGAATTATTAGGAACAACTTTATACCGCACCGGAGATTTAGGAAAATGGCAAGCTGATGGTAATCTTATTTTTCTCGGTAGAATGGATGCGCAAGTTAAGATTAGAGGGCATCGAGTAGAATTGGGAGAGATTGAAAATTTCTTACGAGAAGTAGCAGGTGTTGCAAAAGCACACGTACTGGTGCATCAAGAAAATAAAGCTCCGGCGGCAGTCGTCGCTTTTATCGTAGCAGCAGAAAGTGACGCGGCTTCGACCAGCGAAACAGCAATAACCGAAGACCAATTATGGGAAGCCTCTGCGGAAGGTTTACCGAGTTATATGCAGCCCACTTACTTTTGCTTTGTAGATCAACTTCCAGTTAATTTAAGCGATAAAATTGACGAACGAAAATTAATTACCATTTTTAAAGCGCAGGCAGGGAAAGTACGTTCCAGTAAAAAACAAGTTGCTCCTAGCAATGCCGTAGAAAAAGGTATCGCAGAAATTTGGGAGGGACTTTTACAAGTAAGCGTGCAGAGTATTCACGATGATTTTTTTGAATTAGGTGGTCATTCCCTTTTAGCTACTCGTGTAGTTTCTCTTTTACGCAAGCGATTCGAAATAGAACTTCCCATTAAGCAACTCTTCGTAAACCCTACGGTTGCGAGCTTAGCTCGATATATTCATACGACGGATGCCAGTGTAAATGTTGATGTGTTAGCAGAAATTGTTCCGATGACACGTCCTGAAAAAATTCCTTTATCATTTGCACAAGAGCGGTTGTGGTTTATTGATAAATTAGAAGGTAGCATTCATTATCATATTCCGATCGTCTTAAATTTAACGGGAACACTAGACGTTGCTGCTTTGGAATACGCTTTTCGAACGATCATCAATCGACACGAAGTATTACGTACCGTTTTTGAGGAAGATGAAAATGGTTTAGCGTATCAAAAAATATTAGCGCCCTTATCACTTGACGACGCGTCTTCCGCTTGGAAAATGAATTACCACCAAGCGATTGATTTTTCGGAAGAAAAATTGGAAAGATATTTACAAGCTAAAATCAAGCAAGCATTTGACCTGACGCAAGATTATACCTTGAGAGTAGAATTGTTTCGTCGGTCCGAAAAGGAACATCAATTATTATTGCTCTTGCACCACATCGCTTCGGATGGTTGGTCAGAAGCGATTTTGGTAGAGGAATTGCAAATCGCTTACGCCGCCAAACTTAAAAATGAAGTTCCGGAATTAGTGCACCTCGCCGTTCAGTACGCAGACTACGCGCTCTGGCAACGCAATTATTTAGCTGGTGCCATTCTTGGCGAAAAATTAGACTATTGGGAACAACACTTAGCAGGCGTTCAAGAATTAGATACCCCAACAGACTTTTCTCGTCCCGCCGTACAAAGCACGCGAGGAGACCGATTGCAGTATCAATTAGATAAAGAATTATACGATCAATTGCAAGTTCTTTGTCGACAAGAACGGGTTAGTTTGTTCATGTTATTGTTGAGTATTTTCAAAATATTATTACAACGATATTGCCAGCAAGATGATATTTGCGTCGGAACGCCCATCGCAAATCGAACCCAAACGGCAATCGAACCATTGATTGGCTTTTTCGTCAACACGTTAGCGCTACGAAGTAATTTGTCCAATGATCCTGATTTTCTGGATTTGCTGGCACAGGTTAAGACCACCACTTTATCCGCTTACGAAAACCAAGAAGTTCCTTTTGAAAAAATTGTAGATCGTTTGAACATTGCGAGAGATTTGAGCCGTACACCGATTTTTCAAATTATGTTCGCTTTGCAAAATAATCCACCTGCACCAAACTTATCACTGGGCGCAGTAGACCTGACGATTCAGTCGACGGATCAATTGAGTGCTAAATTTGACTTAGATTTCGACGTTGTTGAAACGGAAAATGGGCTAGATTTAACGGTAGAATATTGTACTGACTTATTTCGAAAAACGACCATTGAACGCTTAGTTTTGCATTTTGAAACACTTCTGCGTGCCGTGGTTGCTAATCCATACCAAAAAATTAACAGCCTTAATATGCTTCCCGCTACCGAAAAGGCAAGTCTGTTAGGATTAGCGGCGTATAAAAATGAAGTATGGTTTAACCGAGGTTTACAAGATTTATCTAATGATTTACCGATTAATGTACGCTTTGAAAATATCGCCGCGGCACATCCTGAAAGCATTGCGGTCATTCACGGTACAAGAACGTGGTCTTACGAACTTGTAAATGAAAAAGCAAATCAAATTGGGCATAGTTTACAGCAACTCGGAATTGAAAAAGGAGATTTCGTTGGCGTCTACTTAGAGCGAACCCCCGAATTCATAAGTTGTTTACTCGGGATACTCAAAGCGGGTGCCGTTTACGTGCCTTTGGATACTCAAAATCCAACGGAACGGATTGAGAAGATGATGGAGCAGAGTGAAGTGAAAGTGCTGATCAGTAGCGCTACTTTATTAAAAAATATTGCCACCACCACACTTCAAGCGGTGCTCGTTCTAGAAGGAGATGCACCGGCTTTAATTGCCAATTATAATAAAATGGGCTTAAACTGTTTGACTTCCGTCGAAGTTGAACAAGCCGACAATCGTAATCTTCCTAATCAAAATGAATTAAGAAGTTTTGCGTATTTACTATTTACTTCTGGTTCTACGGGACTTCCAAAAGGAGCGATTAGTCGCCACGATGGTGCTTTAAATCACTTGCTGGCAGAATACGAAGCCTTATCTTTATCAAATGGATTTAGATTTTTGCAGAGTGCAGGAATTGGTTCGGATATTTCGGTATGGCAAATGCTTGGTCCGTTATTGAGAGCGGGGGCACTAGTTATTATAGACAAGCTCGACTTACTCGATTACGATTGTTTATTGTCAACCATCGAAAAAACGAAAATCAACGTTGTCGAATTTGTACCTTCTTATATTTGGGGGTTAATGGATCACATTAAAGCGCTAGAAAATAAGCCTTCTTTGGCGAGTATTGATTGGATGCTTTTAAGTGGAGAAGCTGTTTCTGTCAAGTTGGTAAATGATTGGAAAACGAATTATCCGAAGATCCGAATCTTAAATGCTTACGGACCTTGTGAAGCTTCTGACGATATTGCACAGTTTGAAGTCAAAGAAACATTAAGCGTAAACTTGCCTAGAGTACCAATTGGTCGCCCAATTCCAAACATGAATATTTTTGTTTTGGATAAACAGGATCAGTTGTCACCAATCGGAATTGCTGGAGAATTATGCGTTTCTGGAGTTGGTGTCGGCGCTGGCTACAAAGGAATGCCCGCAAAGACAGCAGAAAGTTTCGTTGCTAATCCATTTCCACATACGCTCGGTGATATCATGTATCGCACCGGAGATTTAGCACGTTGGTTGGAAGATGGTAACTTAGAATTTTTAGGGAGAAAAGACAATCAAGTAAAAATACATGGACACCGAGTAGAACTTGGTGAAATCAATAACTTACTACGACAGTCTTCAAAATTGACGGAAGTAGAAGTTTTAGCCCACAAAGATCAAAACAACAAAGAGTTTTTGATTGCTTTTGTTATTGTGGAACCGACGGTTGAACAGAAAAATATAGCAAGGTTAGAACTTGAATTACGAGAAGATTGTAAAGTGGGATTGCCCGTTTATATGCGACCTACGCATTATTGTTTCGTAGAGAAATTCCCAGTAAATCTTAGTGATAAAATTGATGCGAATGCTTTACTTAAAAAGTTCTTTGCGGAAGGACATGATAAAAATGCCATCTCATCAACAACGGACTATCTCGCACCGCGGACGGAAATAGAAGAAAAATTAGCAATCATTTGGCAGCAGCTTTTGGGGAAGGATCGAATTAGCGTAGAAGAAAATTTCTTTGAGTTGGGGGGCGATTCAATTATTACTATTCAAGTAGTTAGTCGAGCCAGACAAGTCGGTTTGCAAATCCAACCGCGCGATATCTTTCAATACCAATCTATTGCGGCCTTAGCTAAAGTAGTTAAGGCACAGGCACAGCCAATTATTGGAGAGCAAGGCGTACTCACGGGAACTTCACCGCTGTTACCCATTCAAAGTTTGTATTTTGAAAAAGAGTACGTAAAGGAGGCACCTTACAATCAAGCCGTTTTATTGCAAATTGATAAAAATGTTTCCGCGCGGCAACTTGAGGAAAGTATGACTGCTTTAGTCGCACAGCACGATGCTTTGCGGTTTGCTTACACCACAAAAAATGGTGCTTGGGAACAAGCGTATACCGATAGTACTGCAACTGTAGAACAGTTAGATTTAACAGCATTGACCGGAAAGGCCTTTATCACCACACTTACCGAGAACTGCGCTGCTTTCCAAACGCAACCAAAAATTGCTACTGGAGAATTATTAAAAGTACTATGGATAAAAACACCGAGCACAGAAACTGCTGATCGCTTATTGATGGTCATTCATCATCTCGCGGTCGATGGTGTTTCTTGGCGAATTTTATTGCAAGATTTGAATACCGCATTATCGGCTAGTTTTACGGGAACAACCATCAACTTAGGAACCAAAACGAGCTCTTACCGTGAATGGGCTAATTTCTTGGCAAACTACGCAACGACAAAACCCATTTTATCCCAAACGCAGCATTGGCAAAATGTTGCACGGGCCTACGAACCATTGCCCATAGATAAAAAACTAAAAAAGCTTGCAAAAGTCAAAGACCTCGCAGCATTTTCTTTGACGCTTGATGCTACGACGACTAAAAATTTATTAGAAAAAACAAATACGGCATATCGTACCGATATTAACGATCTACTCTTGGCGGCTTTAGCCCAAACCTTGAACACTTGGTCCGGGCAAGAAAAAATTGTGATTGGTTTAGAAGGACATGGAAGAGAAGACTTGACGCAGCAATTAGATATTAGTAATACCGTAGGTTGGTTTACCAATATTTATCCAGTTGTTCTAACGACTAAGCATGCGGCTCCTGCTGCGGATCTAATTAAATCAGTGAAAGAGCAATTGCGGAGTATTCCCACTCGAGGAATGGGCTACGGGTTATTGCGCACTTGGCATCCCGACGAAACCGTACGCACCGCATTAGCAGCCGCCAATTGGGATGTTGTTTTCAATTACTTGGGACAATTAGATAATGTACTTACCGCAACGGATTGGTTTAAAGAAGCCAAAGAAGGGATTGGAAAAAGTGAAGGTGCTCAAAATCGCCTGAGTTCCGCTTTGGAACTAAATGCCTTCGTTTTAAATGGTTGCTTGAAATTAACTTGGAGTTTTTCCAAGTTGCATTTTTATAAAAAAACAATTGAGCAATTAGCGAAGGATTACTTTAAAAACTTAGAAAAATTAATTACCCATTGCCAAACCCAAACGAGCCCAACTTGGACTCCCAATGATTTAGGGTTATCTTCCGAAGTCAGCTACCAAGCCTTAGATGAATTTCTGGCTTTACCCGCGACGGCGCTTGGGGCAGCAGAGGGAGCAAGTATCAAGGAAGAAATTACGAGTTTATATCCCTTGAGTCCCATTCAAGCAGGAATGCTTTTTCACAGCTTGTACGACGAAACTTCTGCCCACGTTTACATCGAACAATACAGCTTTGACCTCGGGGAAGGTTTAAAAATAGATTGTTTGCAAGCAGCTTGGGATTACGTTTTGGCGCAGCATAGTATTTTAAGAAGTGCTTTCTTTTACGACGAATTAGCGATGAGCGTACAAGGCGTTTATCGATCGGTAAAAATGCCTATTTCCGTCATCGATTTTACGAAGGAAGCTAATGAACAGGCAGCTGTTTTGGATTTCTTAGCAAGGGATCATCAACAAACTTTTGATTTTAGTCAGGCACCATTAATGCGCTTGAATTTGTTGCATTTGCCTTCTGGTAAATATAAAATGGTTTGGACTTGTCACCATATTTTACTAGATGGTTGGTCGATGCCCATTATCATGGAAGAACTTTTAAGCGCTTATGATCACTATTTAACCCAAGGCGAAACGCTAAGCTTACCAATTCGCAAGGAGGATAATTTTGAAGATTATATTCGTTACTTACAAGCTAGAGATAAATTTGAAGAAGAAGCATTTTGGACAGACTATTTAGACGGATTTCAGCAACCCGTTTTATTGCCCTTTGCGGGAAATACCGTTCATCGAAACAAAGGTGGGAATAGTATCGGTCATGTTAGTTTGGATTTCAATGCTTCCATGACACAACAGTTCAAAAAATTCGCGCAAGCAAAACACTTAACCATTAATACCTTAGTACAAGGTGTATGGGCAATGCTACTCGCAAAATATACGGCAAGTGAAGATGTAATGTTCGGTGTAACGGTCTCTGGACGACCAAGTGATTTAAACAAGGCAGAGGAACGAGTTGGTCTTTATATCAATACCTTACCCTTACGGGCAAAAGTAACGCCGGGCGCCCAGTTGTTTCCTTGGTTGACCAACTTGCAAAATGAGCAATTACTCACGCGGAGTTATCAATACAACGCATTAGGAGAAATTCAACAATGGATCGGTTTGCGGGGAGATTTGTTTGATAGCATTTTGGTGTTTGAAAATTACCCTATGGGCGAGGTGCTTTCACAGAATTGGAGCTTGAAAATAGAAGACGTTGCCGTCAAAGAACAAACCAATTATCTGTTAACCATTGCCGTAAACCTAACGGACACACTCCATTTTACCTTTTATTACAATGAAGACTTGTTAGGAGCGAGCTACGTAGAAATGATTAAAAATCATTTTGGACAAGCCTTAAAACAATTTTTGATTCCAAAGGTAAAAACCATTGCTGCGGTTGAATTAGCCAATTCCTTAGAGCAGAAAAATTTACAAAAGAATTTCCAAGCACCAAGTCAAGCGTATCCCAAAACGAAAAGTTTGGTAGCTTGCTTCGAAACACAAGCTAGTCAAAGTGCCGATCGTATCGCTTTAGTTTTTGAAAATGAGGTTTACCGTTACGCAGAACTCAATCAGTTGAGTAACCAATTTGCACAGTTTTTAACACAAGAATTTGCGCTGCAAAAAGAAGATTTCGTAGCGTTACAAGTGGAGCGTTCAGAATGGATGATCATTGCATTACTAGGGATTTTGAAAACGGGGGCTGCGTATGTGCCTATTAATATCGAAAACCCAAAAGCACGGATAGATTATATTATAAAAGATAGCAATTGCAAACTGGTCGTCAACGAAAACATAATCGCTCAGTTTAAAGCAAAACAAACGAGCTATGATACTGCAAATCTTGACAATGGAATTGCTGCGGATAACTTAGCTTATCTAATTTATACTTCGGGAAGTACGGGCTTGCCCAAAGGCTGTTTGGTCGAACATGGCGGCGTGGTCAATCTAATCTATGCACAACAGCAAAACTTTTCCATTACGGCAAACGAACGCATTTTACAATTGTCTAATATTGCCTTTGATGCTTCTGTAGAACAAATTTTCTTAGCCTTATTAAGTGGGGCGGCTTTACACCTTGTCGCACGAACGGTACTCTTAGACGCAGAAGCATTATCCAACTATATTCAAACACACAAAATTACGCATTTACACACCGTACCGAGTTTGTTGCGTACCATTCCTGTCAAAAAATATGCGGCTTTACAGCGTGTCATTGCGGGGGGAGATAAATGTAGTATTGACTTGGCTAACGAATGGGCATACTATCACGATTTTTACAACGAGTACGGTCCAACCGAAACCAGTATTACGGCGATACAATTTAAAGTACCCGCCCAAACTGTTTTCCAAGGGACAACTTTACCCATCGGTAAACCAATCGCAAATACAAAAGTATACGTTTTAGATGAGCAGCGAAATAATTTACCAATTGGTGCAGTAGGGGAACTTTACCTCGGCGGTGCTGGCGTGACGAGAGGATACTTCAACCGGGCAGAATTGACGGCAGAACGCTTCGTCAAGCTTCGTCAAGCCAAAGGGAATCGCGTTTATCGAACAGGAGATTTAGTCCGTTGGTTACCCGATGGAAATATCGAATTTGTAGGTCGAGTAGACGAGCAAGTAAAAGTAAACGGATACCGAATTGAATTAGGCGAAATTGAAGCTGCCATTCAAAAGGAACCTTCGGTGACTAGCTGTGCCGTATTGTATCAAGAAAATGGCCAAGGAAGACCACAGTTAGTAGCGTACGTCGTAGCAAAAGAAAATCATACAACGGAACATTTAGTAGCTACGTTACAAACGAAGCTACCTGCATACATGATTCCAACGGCTATCTTTCCACTTGCAGCCTTACCCTTGAACGCCAACGGTAAAATAGATAAAAAGGCATTGGTGAACTTGGAACCAACAGTTTCCTCCACTACAGATTTTGTGGAAGCAAAAAATGAACTTGAAGCCAGTTTAATTAGCATTTGGGAGCAACTCTTAAAGCGTAATCCGATCGGTATTCACGACAA
Organism: uncultured Saprospiraceae bacterium; assembly: GCA_937951685.1. GTDB lineage: Bacteria > Bacteroidota > Bacteroidia > Chitinophagales > Saprospiraceae > CALFBG01. Next base: position 55,586 of record CALFBG010000026.1, read on the forward strand.
CTTCTTTGAACTTGGTGGAGATTCTATTGTCACGATTCAGTTGGTAAGTCGAATCAAAAAAGCAGGTTACCATTTATTACCCAAAGATGTTTTTGAACATCAAACGATCCACGAATTAGCTCAAGCGATTCAGCAATCTAAACATCAAATTGTTGCGGAACAAGGTAGATTGACGGGAACGGCAGCGTTGTTACCCATTCAACGTTGGTTTTTTGATCAAGCAACCGCAACGCCCGCACATTTCAATCAAGGAATTTTGCTGGCAACGAAGAAAAGCCTTGATGAAAACTTATTAGGACAAGCAATTAAAGCGATCGCAGCACATCACGATGCGTTAAGCTTTAGCTATCAAAATACAGCTCAACGCTACGGAACGCCTTCTATTAATTTAGAAATTGTCAATCTGTTAGCTATCAACACAGTTGAAAACTTAGCTTCCGAAATTACCAAAGTAAGTAATCAATACCAGCAAAGTCTGAACCTAGCAGAAGGAGTCTTAATGAAAGCAGTTTTGATTAAAACACCTGCTTTTGAGTCAGAAGATCGACTGTTGCTAATCATTCATCACTTGGTCGTTGACGGCGTTTCTTGGCGAATTTTATTAGACCATTTAGAAACGGCCTTATTTGCGTTGCACAATCATCAAAAAATTGATCTAGGAATAAAAACGAGTTCTTTCCGTCAATGGACCGCCGCCTTGCAAAATTATGCAACGAGTCCGCAAGCAATGGCACAGCTGAGTTATTGGGAAAACCTCGGTAAAATAACGGCTGAATTACCCGTTGATTTTACTAGTGAGGAAGTTAATACACAGCGCGATGTCGCTCGTTATCGTCTAAGTTTAGATGCAGATTTAACGGAAGCACTTTTGCGAGCAGCGAACCAAAGTTATCACACCGAAATTAATGATTTATTATTGGCTGCTTTGGCGCAAACTATTACACGCTGGTCTGCACAAAATCAAGTGATCATTGGTTTGGAAGGACACGGCAGAGAACCACTTTTTGCAGATTTGGATACGAGTAACACCGTTGGTTGGTTTACGAATTTATACCCTGTTGCGCTTTCACTGGAAACGGAAATGAGTCCAAGTGATGTTATCAAATCTGTCAAAGCGCAGTTGAGAGCGGTTCCAGAAAAAGGTATGGCTTACGGTGCGTTACGATATTTACATCCTGATCAAAATGTTCGCAAGCAATTAGCACATCCCGCAGCAAGTATTTTGTTCAATTACATGGGACAACTGGATAACGTAGTCAGTGACAGCCCTTGGTTTGAAATGGCGGAGGAAGGTGCTGGTGCAGATACCGCTCCGGATTTTCCATTTGCGCATCAGTTTGTGATCGGTGCAGAAGTGCGTGCAGGTATGTTGCAACTTACTTGGGATTATGCAACAACACAATACAAACCGGAGACAATTGCCGATTTAGCAAAAGCCTACCTCAATGACTTAACGAATCTAATTCAACATTGCCAAGCGAAACCCGTCGCCGAAAAAACGGTTAGCGATTATGGCCTACCGACGAGCATTGACTACCGTGCTTTAGATCAATTTTTAAACACAAGAGAGGAAAACGGCAAGCTACGAAGTACACAAATTGATGCGATTTATCCTTTGAGTCCTTTGCAAGCTGGAATGTTATTTCATGGCTTATTTGACGATACCGCGGTTGCCTACAAAGAGCAACTTAGTTTTAATTTAGCAAACCAAATTGATATTGTTGCCTTGCAGCAGGCTTGGTCGGCGATTTTGCAGGATCATACCATTTTGCGGTCTGCATTTTTCTATCACGAATTGAGCATACCAGTACAGGTCGTTTATCAAGACGTAGATTTAGATTTTGCGGTAGTAGATTTTAGTCAATTTACGGCAACGGAACAAGCCACGCGTTTGGCGGATTACCTAGTGGAGGATTATCATGCAGGGTTTGATTTTGACCTTGCTCCCTTAATGCGGATTCGCGTAGTAAAACTGTCCAATCAGTATAAAATGATCTGGACGTTCCACCATATTTTATTAGATGGTTGGTCTACTTCGATCTTACTCGAACGCTTACTAAATTACTATAAAGCCTTTAGTCAAGGAGTAGCCTTGCCCGCACGAGCGCCAGAAAAATTTGAAGATTATATACAATACGTACAAGCACAGGATAAGTTTGCTGCTGCTGATTTTTGGAAAAAGTATTTAGATGGTTTTGATACCCCCAGTTTATTACCATTTGTTGATAATAAAAAAGATAGAAATAAAGGTGGTACGAGCCTAAGCGAAATCAGTCTCACTTTTGAAGAAGCATTTACACAACAAATACAACGCTTTGCGCAAGAAAATCACTTGACGGTGAATACTTTGGTGCAAGGGGTTTGGGCTATTCTGTTAGCCAACTATACGGCGAATCAGGATGTCGTCTTTGGCGTTACAGTATCGGGAAGACCAGCCGATTTGGCGGAAGCAGAAGCGCGCATTGGGCTATATATTAATACCTTAGCTTTACGTGTTAATTTAGCTGATTTTGATTCTGTTCAAGCGTACCTTACCGATTTACAAAAAGGACATACCGCAGCCAGAGAATACCAATACGCTGCCTTGAATGAAGTCCAACAATGGTCGGGCGTACAAGGAGACTTTTTTGATAGCTTAATGGTATACGAAAACTATCCTACGCAAGAATTAGGGGCGGAAGACTGGTTATTGGATATGGAGGAAATTGAAGTCAAAGAGCAAACGAATTACCTCTTGACTTTAATGGTTAGCTTGAAAAATCAATTAAAAATTAAATTTAGTTTCAATGATCAATTGCTAGCGTCCGATTACGTAGCAATGATGAAACAACATTTTGAACTTGTCTTACAGGAAATTATTACCAAAGGCAAAGATCAATTATCAGAATTGGAATTACTTTCTCCACCGGAGAAAGCAGAATTGTTAGTAGACTTTAACGATACCGTCGAAGATTATCCGCTTGGGCACAACTTAGTAGATTTATTCGAAGCGCAGGTGAAAGCTAATCCGCAGCAAACGGCATTGGTTTGTAGTGGGAAAAGTTTAAGCTATTGTGCCTTAGATAAGTTGGCTAACAAGTTGGCGCATTACCTGCGGAACGAAGGGGTACAAGAAGGGACTTTAGTTGGGATTTGTATTGATCGTTCGCTAGAAATGGTGATTAGTATCTTAGGGATTTTAAAAGCGGGTGGTGTCTATTTGCCAATTGCTTCGGATTATCCCCAGGAACGCATTAACTATATGATCGATAATGCACAAGCTAAGTTCATAATTTGTAATAAGGTTTATACCGAAATTTTTAAGGATAAAGAAAACCTTTCTATCATTCAGGTTGAATATGATTGGTTGAAAATCAACGAAGCTTCCAAACAAAAACTTCCTTTATCTTTAAATGCGAAGAGCAAGCTTTACGTCATGTATACTTCGGGTTCCACTGGCAATCCCAAAGGTGTGCTAATTAAACACCAATCTGTGGTACGCTTGATCTTTAACCGCAGTCTCAATTTCTTAAACGAAGAAACGGTCTTGTATCAATACGCGCCAATTTCTTTTGATGCTTCTACTTTTGAAATCTGGGGCGCTTTATTAAAAGGCGGTACCTTAGTTATTGCTAGTCCTGAATTAAAATCTTTAGAAGGAATTTCGGAAGAGTTAAAAAGTGCAGGGGTAAATACCTTATGGTTGACGGCAGGTCTATTTCATTTAGCCGTTGAAAATTATTTACCTTTCTTCAAAGGCTTAAAATATCTGCTCTCAGGAGGAGATAGTATCAATGCGACGCGCGTACAACAATTACTGACGACGCACCAAGAATTAGTTTTTATTAATGGATACGGCCCAACGGAATCTACCACGTTTGCAACTACACATCGGATTGATAATTTGGATCAGCTTTCGTTGAAGCATAATAGTATTGGTAAACCGATTGGTAATACTAAAACCTATATTTTACATCCTAATCGTACGAGCTTAGCACCTTTGGCTTGCTACGGCGAATTATGCTTAGCGGGACCGGGCTTGTCTTTGGGCTACATTGGAGACGAAGCCTTAACAGCCCAAAAATTTATTGATAATCCGTATGGAAAAGGAGATTATGGTAAATTGTATCGGACGGGGGACCTTGCGCGTTGGTTGCCGAATGGCGAAATTGAATACTTAGGCAGAATTGATGATCAAATCAAACTTCGAGGGTATAGAATCGAATTAGGCGAAATCGAAGCCGTACTCCAGCAATCAAAATTAGTGGCGCAATGTGTCGTCATTGCGAATACGGATAGCACGGGTAACAAACAACTAGTGGCTTACGTACGACCCGAGCAATCCTTCGATGAGAAAGCCTTGAAGCGATACTTGAAAAGCAAATTACCCGCCTATATGGTTCCTGCCATGATTATCGAGGTTCCTGCATTTTCGCTTAGCGCTAATGGTAAAATTGATCGAAAAAAGTTACCAACGCCAGATGCTAGTTCATTAGTTGCTCAGCACTATTTGGCACCGAGAAACGCGATGGAAAATCGTTTAGTAGACATTTGGAAAAATTTATTGCAGGTAGCGCAAATCGGAATTCGGGATAACTTCTTTGACTTGGGAGGACATTCTTTATTAGTAATGCGTCTAGTCGCGGCGATTCGCTCAGAATTTGACGTAGCACTTTCGATTCGTGATATTTTTGTTTATAATAAAATTGAAGATTTAGCACAGCAGATTAGTCAACAAAAAGTACATGCTCAAATTCCTAAAATTTCAAATCAAAAACGACCAGCAACTATTCCTTTGTCATTCGCACAAGAACGATTATGGTTTATTGATCAATTAGCAGGAAGTCTACACTATCATATTCCTGCCTTGTTTAAGTTAGCAGGAAGTTTGGACGTGCAGGCGCTGGAAGAAGCTTTTCAAGCGATTATTGAGCGACACGAAATTTTGAGAACGGTTTATGATGAAAATGAAGCGGGGGTACTTAGCCAATGGGTAATGGCAATCGCGGATCGGAGTTGGACCATGCAACGAACAGATTGTTCCACCACAAGCTTAGCTCAACTTTGCGAAGCCAGCATTAATCGTCCTTTTGACCTTGCCAGTGATTTCATGATACGAGCGGAGTTGTTTCAAGTTTCAGCTACCGAAAATTACTTGCTAATTGTGTTGCACCACATTGCTGCGGATGGTTGGTCGGTACCCATATTCGTCGAAGAGTTTGCTGCTTTCTACGAAGCAAGAAAAGCAAAACAAAAACTTGACTTAGCACCGTTAGCGATTCAGTATGCGGATTATGCAATCTGGCAAAAAGAGTATTTAGAAGGAAGCCTACTGGAAGAAAAATTAGGCTATTGGGAGCAACAATTACAAGGTGTTTCGCCACTCAATTTACCCACCGATTTCAAACGACCTGCCGTTCAACAGAACACTGGAAAAGTTTTACAGTTTGATTTTGATCCTAGTTTATCAACGCAACTACAAGCACTAGCACAACAAGAAGAGGTAACTTTATATATGTTATTGTTGTCCGTCTTTAAAGTTTTATTGTATAAATATAGCGGACAAGAAGATATTTGTGTGGGCAGTCCCGTGGCGAATAGAGTGCAAACGGAGATTGAACCTTTAATCGGGTTCTTTGTGAATACGCTAGCCCTCCGGAGTGATTTGAGTAACAATCCTGCTTTTAAAACTTTGTTGGCACAAGTGAAAGCAACGAGCTTAGATGCTTATAATAATCAAGATGTACCATTCGAAAAAATTGTAGATCGCTTAGCTTACAATCGAGATCGTAGTAGAACGCCCTTATTCCAAGTTTTATTTAGTTTAGAAAATCAAACGGAAGCATTAGACTTGGCATTGGGAGAGTTGAAAATTACGCCAGCGCCTTTCGAACAAGATACGGCGAAATTTGACTTAAGTTTCCAATTGACACAAAACAAAAATGGAATTACAGCACTAGTTGAATACAATACAGATTTGTTTTTACCGGAGACGATCGAACGGATGCACGCACATTTCGAATTACTACTAGCCTGTGTCGTTGAGAATACTTCTGTACGGATTGATCAGCTAAAAATGTTGAGCGCCGCAGAAGAAAAGCAAATTTTGGAATCGTTTAATCCCAAGAAAATTATTTATCCTAAAACGGATACCATTGTCGATCTTTTTGAAAGACAAGTAAGATTTACACCAGAAAATTCGGCGGTTGATTTTGCGGGAGAGACTTTGAGTTACTTAGAATTAGATGAACGCGCCAATCAATTAGCTAATTACCTGAGAGGTAAAGGTGTTAAAGAAGATACACTCGTCGTTTTGTGTATTGAACCTTCTATCGAAATGATTATTTCTATTTTGGGAATTTTAAAAGCAGGCGGTGCATACGTACCCATTGATCCCACTTATCCCAAAGAAAGAATCAATTATATCCTAGATGATAGCAATGCGCAACTGGTGATTACCAACGAAGCGCATCGAACGTTACTCACGGAACTCGTAGACGTAGAATTACTTTTTGTAACTTCCTTTTGGGAGAATTTACAAAAGGAGCCAGTGACCAAACCAATCACCAATTTAGCCGCAGCGAATTTGGCTTACATTATTTATACCTCTGGTTCAACGGGCTTACCCAAAGGCGTTTTAGTAGAACACTGTAACGTCGTAAGTTTATTCCGACACAAACCAGAAACCTATGACTTTGGCGCAGCAGATGTTTGGACAATGTTTCACTCTTTTTGCTTCGACTTTTCCGTATGGGAAATTTTTGGTGCTTTATTGCACGGAGGAAAACTAATTATCGTACCTAAAGACATTGCCAGAGATACAGCCGCTTTTGCAGATTTATTAGTAAAAGAAAAAGTAACCGTTCTAAATCAAACGCCAGGTGCTTTTTATCTTTTACAAGAAAACTATCTAGCACAGCAAGCCACAACGAGTTTGCGCTACGTAATTTTCGGCGGAGAAGCCTTAAGTCCCAGTAAGCTAGCAGCTTGGTCGGAACGTTATACCGATTGTAAGTTGATCAACATGTACGGGATTACCGAAACCACCGTACACGTAACGTACAAAGAACTCACCGCAGAAGATATCCGGTTGGGCATTAGTAATATTGGGAAATCACTACCTAACTTACGTTGTTACCTATTGGATACGAGCAAAGCACTTTCTCCCATAGGTGTCTTAGGAGAGTTGTACGTTGCTGGCGCTGGAGTGGTACGCGGTTACCTAAACCGTCGTAAGCTCAATGCAGAAAGATTCATTGATCATCCTCTGTCTACGGATGGTAAGTTATACCGCACGGGCGATCTCGCGAAATGGTTGCCCAATGGAGATTTAGAATACTTAGGTCGAATTGATAATCAAGTAAAAATTAGAGGATATCGTATTGAAATCGGAGAAATCGAAACGGTATTACAACAAGCGACAGCAGTGGCACAGTGCGTTGTCATCGCTCACCAAGATATTAACGGTGATCCTCGATTGATTGCTTACGTTGTCCCAGAAGATGATTTTAACGAGGCGACACAACAAGAAATTCAAGAATACTTGAAGGCACAATTACCAGAATATATGTTACCTTCCTTATTGGTGAAGTTAGCTGCTTTACCGCTGACACCCAATGGGAAAATTAACAAAAAAGCTTTACCACAACCAGATTTTACCGCTTTGCGATCTGGAAAATACGTTGCACCTCGTAATGTAGTAGAAGAACAATTGGTAGCCATTTGGGCTAATTTGTTGAACGTAGAAAAAGTAGGGGTAGCGGATAATTTCTTCGAACTCGGAGGACATTCGCTGCTGGCTACTCGCCTCGTTTCTGCTATTCGTAAAGCCTTGGCAAAGGAGTTGAAAATTGCAACACTTTTTGCACATCCTACCGTTGCGGAATTAGCGAAAGTCTTGTCTGAACAACAACCAGCGGATGCGTTGATCATCGAAAAAGCGACCAGACCGGGACATATTCCCCTTTCGTTCGCACAAGAACGCTTGTGGTTTATTGATCAATTGGAGGGAAGTACTCACTATCACATTCCAATGGTTTTTGAATTAACAGGAACGGTCGATCCAATAGCTTTAGAAGCAGCCTTTGTGGCAATCTTGGAACGCCACGAAATATTGCGGACGGTTTATAAAACAGAAGCTGGAATTGCTTATCAAGAAGTAGTCGCACTTAGCGACCGCCCGTGGAAGTTAAACCTTGTCACGGAAGCATTAACGGCAGCTACACTCGAAAATTACATTGAGCAGGAGCTCAACCAAGCATTTGACCTATCAAATGATTTTCTATTGCGAGTCAGCCTACTTACTCAGGAAGCAGGTACACAAGTCTTAGTCATCGTGATGCATCATATTGCTTCGGATGGCTGGTCAGAGCCGATTTTCTTGGCAGAGCTGCAAGCACTCTATCAAGCGGCAAAAGCGAAGGTGCCCGCAAATTTACCAGTATTAGCTATTCAGTACGCGGACTTTGCGATTTGGCAACGTAGCTACCTGAATCCGGAACGCTTGAATCAACAACTTTCTTTCTGGGAAACGCAGTTGGCTAATTTGGAGCCATTAGATTTACTAACAGATTTTACGCGACCAGCAATCCAAAGTACAAATGGTGGGCACGAACATTTTGTCATTAACGAAAAGCTCGCCGCTGGATTGCGAAAATTAGCTCAACAAGAAGACTTGACGTTGTACATTTTACTCTTGTCCGTCTTTAAAATTTTATTATACAAATACACGGGACAAACTGATATTTGTGTTGGTACGCCAATCGCCAATCGAACCCAAGGAGAATTGGAACCACTAATTGGTTTCTTTGTAAATACACTAGCGATAAGAACGGAAGTCGACGCCATCAAAACAATGAACGAGTTTTGGCAGCAGGTTAAAACGAATACGCTTGCTGCTTATGAGCACCAAGAAGTACCGTTCGAAAAAGTAGTAGACCGTTTAGTGACCACGAGAGATCGTAGTCGTAATCCATTATTTCAAGTTGTTTTTACGGTAGATCATGCGACTAGTGAAGCGGAAATATCTTTATCCGATTTAACGATGAAGCCCTTGGCATATGAACAAGCCATAGCGAAGTTTGAATTGAGTTTTAATGTGATTGACACTGGAAAGACTTTAGCTTTGAATGTAGAATATGGCAGCGATTTATTTTTACCGGCGACTATTCAACGTATGGTAAAACACTTTGAAAACTTACTAGCGAATGTTGTAGCTAATCCGGTTAGTCTCATTGGCGAGTTAGAAATGTTGGACACTGCTGAGCAAAAAAGATTAGTGGAAGAGTTTAATGCCAGCGAAAAAGCATATCCGCAAGATGAGACATTATTAATGTTAGTTGAAAGGCAGATTGCTAAAACGCCAAACCTGCCTGCGCTTGTATCAGGTACAGAAACGCTCAGCTACAGCGACTTAGATCATCGCGCCAATCAAGTTGCACAAAACTTGATCCAGCAAGGCGTACAAGCGAACACTTTAGTGCCGATTTGTTTAGATCGTTCGGTGGATTTAATCGTCAGTATGCTTGCCATTTTAAAAGTAGGTGCGAGTTACGTTCCAGTTGATCCACAATATCCAAGTTCGCGGATTGAATTTATCCTAAAAGATACACAGGCAACACACTTGATTTCAACAGTTGAGTACGAAAGTAAATTGCCTAAGGCTGCTACGCAAGTCATTTTTATAGAAAATATAGCATCGGCTCTTGCTGTGCCAATTCCTATCTCAAGTGCTGCGACGGCAACCGATATCGCCTATGTGATTTATACTTCTGGCTCAACGGGGCAACCCAAAGGCGTTTTGGTACCACATCGCCCCTTAGTTAATTTGATTCACTGGCATTGGGATCAATACGAAGTAACAGCAGCAAGCAGATCAACCCTCGTAGCAGGCGTTGGATTTGATGCTTCGATCGTAGAAATTTGGCCTTACTTAACGGCAGGAGGAAGTTTGTATGTTTTACCAGAAGAAGTAAGAGTTGCCCCTGATCAGCTAGTGAAGTTTTATCAAGAAAATAAAATTACGCATAGTTTCGTACCAACAGTTTTGGTGTCTGAAATGGTAAAGATTACGAAAAATGTAGCCTTGCCTCTAAATTATTTATTAACGGGCGGAGATAGTCTTGGACCAATTGACATCACTGGTTTATCGTATCGAATTCTCAATAACTATGGACCTACGGAAAGTACGGTCGTTACAACAATTTACGAATTACAAGCGATTGATCAAACTCGATCACCACTGATTGGGAAACCCATTCACAACGTAAAAATTTATTTGTTGGATTCGTCGGGACACTTGGTGCCACCAGGGGTAATCGGAGAATTGTACATTGGTGGAGCAGGATTAGCGAAAGCATATTTGGATCGACCAGCATTAACGGCGGAAAAGTTTATTACAGATAAATTTTCGATTTCAGATAATGCTCGATTATATAAAACGGGAGACTTAGCATATTGGTTACCCGATGGAAGTTTAGCTTTTGTTGGTAGAAAAGATAATCAAGTTAAAATTAGAGCACATCGAATTGAGTTAGGCGAAATAGAAAACGCGATGCAACAGTCTGGATTGCTTGAGAAAGCAGTCGTACTAGCAAGGTCCGACGCAAATGGGCATAAACGATTGGTCGCTTATGTTGTCCCGTTGAAGTCAGCGGAAACAACGGGGTTAGATAAAGCAGCTTTAATTACTTATTTGAAAGCTCAGTTACCGGAGTACATGGTGCCAGCGATTTATATCGAATTAGCCGCCTTACCTTTAACTGCTAATGGGAAAATTAATAGAAAAGTTTTACCAGAACCCAATTTTGAAAGCGAACGAACCAATGAATTTGTAGCTCCTCAGACAGACTTGCAAAAGATGTTAGCTACCGTTTGGAGTAATTTATTGCAAGTAGAAAAAATTAGTATATACGATAACTTCTTTGAACTAGGAGGAGATTCTATCATCACAATACAAGTAGTTAGCCGCGTCAAACAAGCGGGCTATGCGTTGCATACAAGAGATCTTTTTGAACACCAAACAATTGCAGAACTAGCAGCGAAAATTGAGGCTGCTAACGAGGTGATTACTGGAGAACAAGGTGTTTTGTCGGGCAACGTAAGCTTACTTCCGATTCAAAAATGGTTTTTAGCAAAATCCAACGCCGCCACGGTTCAATTCAACCAAGCTGCGTTGTTGAACCTTAACGCTTCGGTGGAACGGGAGGCTTTGCAAGCTACGCTCAATGCTATTGTTGCACAGCACGATGCGTTGCGCTTTGAATATCATCAGACGGGAGATTCGTGGGAACAAAGCTATCAGAACCCTTTTGATAGTTTGGAAATAGTAGATTGGAGTGAGCGTTCAGCGATGGATGAAACAGTCTTGTCGGAGCAGATCAAAGTAGTTTGTGAAGCAGCACAGCAATCCGTCACCCTAGAAAAGGGAAGACACTTCAAAGTGGTTTGGATTAAAACTCCAGTCAATGAAAAAGATAATCGCCTCTTCATTGTCGCGCATCATTTGGTAATTGATGGTGTCTCTTGGAGAATTTTATTGGAGCACCTTGCGCTTGGATTACAAGCTGCAAGTGAGGGAGAAACAATTCAGTTGGGACTTAAGTCTAGCGCTTACCGCGAATGGACTACCGGCTTGAAAATATTGAGTGAGTCACCACGAATGCTAGCGCAAGAAAAATACTGGAGCAAGGTGCAAAGTGATTTTAAGCCATTGCCAACGGATATCGTACCCGCAGCAGTAGTGCCCGTGACGATGGAATCCGTGCAAGAATTTACCGTACACTTAGCGGAACCGTTAACGACGGCACTATTAAAAGAAGTAAACCGAGCTTACCAAACCGAAATCAACGATATTTTACTAAGTGCACTTGCACAAACCATTAGTGAATGGTCAGGAGAAAATCAAATCTCCGTCGGCTTGGAAGGGCACGGAAGAGAAGATATTTTACCATTGCTTGATTTGAGTAACACCATTGGTTGGTTTACGAGCTTATATCCAGTTTCGTTGTCCATTGAAAAAAGTAACATGAGTGGAGAAGGGATGGATAAGCTGCTCAAAGCAGTGAAAGGACAATTGAGAAACATTCCTGATAAAGGTATTGGATATGGCATTTTGCAATATTATAAAAATGAAGTTCCTACGAGTCTTAAGTCTTGGGATATCACATTTAATTATTTGGGGCAACTAGATAACTTAGTCAATGACAGTCCGTGGTTAAGCCCAGCGAAAGAATCGGCGGGGGAAAGTATTGGAAAAGATTTTATTTTTGAAAACAAATTAGAGTTAAACTGTGCCGTTGCTGCGCAGCAATTGAATATGTCTTGGTCGTACAGTACGCTGAATTATCAGGCAGAAACGATCGAAAAGTTGGCAAAAAGATTTGTGCTGAATTTAACGAAGCTGATCAAACATTGCCAAGCCAAAGAGACCATTGAATATACTGCTGAAGATTATGGATTGACGGGGCTTGTTCATTACCAAGCCTTAGATCGGTTCTTAGCGGTAGAAGAACAAGGCGTTTCGCGTAAGCAGTTACTAGATTCCCTTTATCGTTTAAGTCCTTTACAAGAAGGAATGCTTTTTCACGGACTATACGATGATGAATCAAAGGCTTACCGCGAACAATACAGTTTTGATTTACCAGAAGGCGTAGTTGTCGGAGCGTTAAAATCAGCGTGGAAGCACGTAGTTGATCAGCACTCGATTTTACGGACGGCTTTCATCTACGATGAACTCTCGATTCCTGTACAGTGTGTTTATTCGTCGGTTGAACTGCCATTTGAAGTTTTAGATTACAGTCGTTTTAAACCGGAAGTGCTAACGGAGGAACTAACAAAATTATTAGCAGAAGATCATCAAACTAGTTTTGATTTCAAAAAAGCACCTTTATTTAGAATTACGCTCGTTAAAGTCGGTGCAACGGCCTACAAAATGATGCTTACTTGTCATCACGTTTTGATTGACGGTTGGTCAATGCCCGTATTAATTAATGATTTGCTAAATGCCTACGAAGCTTTTGTCAAGGAAGAAAGTCCAGCATTGCTGGAAACGAATCAACCGGAAGACCGCTACGAGGATTATATCAAATACATTTATGCGCAAGACCCTTACGAAGAGAAGGCTTTTTGGAAAGGATATTTAGCTGATTTTGAAAGCCCTAGTTTACTACCGTTTATTGATAGCAAACTTGATCGAAACGAAGCAGCTGGAAATGCCCGTGATCTTAGTTTAGACTTAGATGAAACTTTTACAGAGCAATTAAGAAACTTTAGCCAACGGAAACACTTAACCGTGAATACGATTATTCAAGGGGTTTGGTCTTTCTTATTGTCAAAATATACGAGCAATGAACAAGTAACATTCGGCGTAACTGTTTCTGGTCGACCGACGGATTTACCATCCGTAGAATCGAAGGTTGGTTTATTTATCAATACGCTACCGCTTCACGTGAAACTAGATGAAACGCAAAGCATTGTTGAGTGGCTAACGGAAGTACAAAAACAACATACCGAAGCAAGAAATTACCAGTATGCTGCCCTCAATGACATTCAAGCTTGGAATGGAATTACGGGAGATTTCTTCGATAGTATTTTAGTTTTTGAAAATTATCCGATCGGTGAATTATTGGAAAAAGAATGGATGTTGAAGATCGAAAACGTGGAGATCAAAGAACAAACCAATTATCCATTAACGATTATTGTTGGTTTGGCAGAAACGCTAACCATTAAATTTAGCTATAACGATCACTTGATTGCACCAAGTTACATTGAACTGATCCATCGACATTTTGAACAGCTCTTACGCCAATTGGTAGAAACGGAAAATGCTTTACTTTCCGAACTAGATATTTTGACGGAAGTCGAAGCACAAAAAATACGGAAGGAATTTATACAAGCGCCCGTCGAGTATCCACAAGATCAAACGATTGTGGATTTGTTTGAAAAACAAGTAGCCTTGTATCCCAGTCAGGTCGCGCTTGACTTTGAAGGAACAATGTTGACTTATCAAGAGTTAGATGAACGTGCGAATCAGCTTGCTCATCATTTGCTTCAGCAAGGCGTACAATCAGAGGCACTAATTGTAATTTGTTTGCCGCGTTCTATTGAAATGATTATCGGAATGTTAGGGATTATAAAAGCAGGAGCGGCTTATGTTCCCGTTGATCCTAATTATCCTACGGAGCGGATAGATTTCATCTTAAAAGATACGCAGACTGATTTTGTCATTACGGATAATGCAGCGAGTGATTTTTGGCAGGAGCGAACAACCGTCAAATGTATTGGTTTAAAAGATCAAGCCGCAACGTTAGCGCAAGCAGCTAAAAGTAGCCCACAAGTTGCCATTTCTCCAAAGGATTTGCTCTACGTAATTTATACCTCTGGATCTACCGGTCAGCCCAAAGGCGTTTTGATCGAACACTTGAATGTCGTTCGCTTATTCAAACACGATGGAATGTTATTTGATTTTGGTGCGCAAGATGTGTGGACGATGTTTCACTCTTTTTGCTTTGATTTTTCCGTGTGGGAAATGTATGGCGCTTTATTACACGGTGGAAAACTAATCCTATTGTCGGAAGAAATGACAAAAGATCCTATAGCCCTAGGAGGATTAATCGTCAAAAAGGGAGTAACCGTTTTCAATCAGACGCCCAATTCCTTTTATCTATTACAAGATTATTTTACCATGACGGATTTAGATTGTCCCATTCGATACGTCATTTTTGGTGGAGAAGCATTGAAGCCGGCATTGTTGGCACCTTGGAAGAATAGTTATCCTGACTGCCAACTGATCAATATGTACGGAATTACAGAGACGACCGTCCACGTGACGTACAAAGAAATTCTAACGGCGGACATTCAGGCGGGTTTAAGTAGTATAGGGAAGGCCATTCCGACCTTGAATTGTTACATTTTAGACAAGCAGCAAAAGCTATCTCCGGTAGGAGTGAGTGGGGAACTTTACGTAGCGGGGGCGGGAGTAGCAAGAGCCTATCTGAATCGACCTGACTTGACCGCGATACGTTTTGTGCAAGTAGCGAATATAACGCCGGAAAGACTTTATCGGACGGGAGATTTAGCACGTTGGTTGCCCGATGGTAATATGGAGTACTTGGGTAGAATTGATGATCAAGTCAAAATTAGAGGTTACCGAATTGAATTAGGTGAAATTGAAAAAGTAATGGAAGCATCTGATTTGGTTCGCCGAGCAGTAGTCTTAGCGAAAGAAGATGCCTCCGGAAACCAACGGCTAGTCGCCTACGTGGTATTTGCTCTTGAAGAAACGGTCAATCAAAGTCAAAAAGAACAGTTGCGAAAGCACCTAAAAACGGTGCTTCCCGCTTATATGATCCCTTCGATTTTCGTAGCCTTAGCTGCTTTCCCATTAACTTCCAATGGTAAGATCAACAAGAAAGCCTTACCCTTGCCAGAAAGTGCGTCGCTCATTACAACGGAATACGTAGCACCGAGAGATCGAGTAGAAACGATTTTACAAGATATTTGGATAAAGTCTTTGGAAGTAGATAAAATCGGTATCCACGATGATTTCTTTGAACTTGGCGGACATTCAATTCTGGCCACTAGAGTAGTTTCTTTGATTCGACAAGAACTCTCGATTGAATTACCCATTAAAGCGCTATTTCAATTCAACTCAATCGCAGAACTGGCTAAATATATCAAGGTCATGAAGTATTCCGAAACCAAAGAAAGCGAAGAAGAATTTGAAGTTTTAGATCTATAAAGAAGCTGTTATTTAACAACCTTTGGATACCGCCTATCTTAGTGCTTGCACTAACGAGTAAGCTTGCTAGTATGGCGGTACCATCGTTGTTCCTTTTCTCACAGTAAATTCCGGCTTAAGTACTTCACTGCACGATTGTTTTTATAAACTAATCCTCTTTTTTCATTCCTTTTTTTTAAAACATAATGAAGGCATTTTTTTGGGTTGAAACAACGAAAAACGGGTGTTTTTTGACTAGTAGGAGACTACTAAAGGCTAGTTTAGAGAAGTGTTAAAATGATAGCTTCTAGCTATTTTATAACTCTCTCGAAGTTTTTAAATTTGATGATTAGTCACAGGTGAAATCTCACTCAAAAATTTGGAAGGGAAAATGGACATTAAGCGCGTAAAACCAGATCAGAATTTGATCAAATTATTAGAGCAGAGAGCAAAGAACACACCCGATAGATTTGTCTATCATTTTTTGGAAGAAGGAGTAGAGATAACGGATAGTCTTAGCTATAAAGACTTGCGTCAAAAAGCTAGAAAGATTGCTACTCATTTACAAAATGAAAACCTCAAAGGAGAGCGTGCACTTTTACTATATCCTTCCAGCCTAGATTTTATTGTCGCTTTTTTTGCTTGTCTTTATGCGGGTGTAATTGCCGTTCCGGCTTTCCCCCCTCGCAGAAATCGCTTGTCTGCAAGAATTAAAGGTATCCTTAACGATGCAGCTCCTAAAATTATCCTTACTTGCCAAAAAACCAAAATTGATAATGCTAGTTCAGTTGAATATTGGAATAGCATTCCTATTCTCGTAACGGATGACAAAGAAGCATTAAAGCAAATCAAAGGACGCTTGAAGTTGCCTTTGATCGAGAAAGATACCCTCGCATTTTTACAATATACCTCTGGATCTACGGGAGCTCCGAAAGGAGTCATGATTTCTCATCAAAATATCATCAGCAATGTTCATAACTTTAAAGTCTTATTAGATAGTCAAACCACGGATGCCATGGTTAGCTGGCTTCCCATTTTTCATGACCTAGGCTTGATTTTAGGAATTCTGCATCCATTCTATGCCGATTTCCCTTCCTACGTTTTTCCACCCAGTATTTTCATTAAAAGTCCGATCAAATGGTTGCAAGCCGTATCCCGGTATAAAGGAACCTACAGTGGGGCACCAAACTTCGCCTACGATCTTTGTATTGACTTGAGTGATGAAAAACTAGAGGGAATCAATCTAGAACATTGGCAATCTTCGATTAATGGGGCAGAACCCATTAGAGCCGAAACGGTTAAACGGTTTTATGAACGCTTTAAAGCTTATGGCTTACGCAAAACGACTATGCTGCCGGGCTACGGAATGGCAGAAAATACACTTTATGCAACGGGTGTTCGAGCAGAAACTAATTTTTACTTACTACAAAATGGAACAGATACTTATCAAAGTGAATTCGTAGGTTGCGGTATTGCTGCAGAGGATTCAGAGATTGTAATTCACAATGCAACGACTAACCTGCCTCAGCCAGATTATGAAGTTGGTGAAATATTAATCAAAGGAGGTAGCGTAGCACTTGGATATTGGCAAAAAGAAGCGGCAACAAAAGCAACCTTCCATAATTATTTAGCGAATGGCGAAGGTCCTTATTTGAAAACAGGAGACCTCGGCCTTATGATCAACGGAGAATTGTTTGTCACCGGAAGAATCAAAGATCTTATCATCATCGGTGGAAAAAATGTCTATCCGCAAGATATAGAATTGACGGTTGAGCAAAGTCATGCTGACTTGGAACCGAATGCCGGTGCTGCTTTTTCGGTGATGACCGACGAAGGAGAAAAGTTAATTGTACTACAAGAAATTAGACGGAGTTGTTGGAGAACTTTCGATGGTCCAGCAATTATTAAAGCGGTACAAAAAAGTATTGCGGAGGTACACGAATTAGGTGCACACGCGATTATTCTCATCAAACCACACGGTATTCTCAAAACATCTAGTGGGAAAATCCAGCGTGCAGGTTGTAAAATAGCATTTCAAAAAGAGGCGTTAGAGGCTTTATACAGCTGGAGCGTAGCACCGCAAATTAGTACCCAAACAAATTCTGAAAAAACTAAAGTAGAAAGGCCTGCACAACCTAGCGAGCCAGTAATCGTCGCGTCACAAGCTGGTTTGGAAGCGCGAATGAAAATGACAAAAGATTGGTTGCTCCAAAAAATAGGAGCGTTACTCTCCGTAGAGCACTCCGCGCTTGATCCAACCGAACCGTTGAGCTATTTTGGGATGAACTCCATTAAGTTGACGCGCCTAGCTGGAGAAATAGAAGAATGGCTTCAAGTCGATTTCTCTCCAACTATTTTTTATGATTATACCTCCATCAATGCCATCGCAAAATATATTTGCGAAGAATTATCTGAGGCAAACTTTACGCCAGTTCCCGTAAGTACGCTCCCAGAAAATAATCAACCAAAGCCAACACAAAACACGAACTCAAAAGATAAGGATATCGCGGTGATTGGCTTAGCTTGTCGTTTCCCCGGTGCTAAAGATATTGCCAGCTTTTGGAACTTACTTTTGCATAAAAAAGATGGTATTCAAGATATTCTTGGTAAAGAATTTTCCGGACGGAAATTAGCGTCGGAAATGGATGACTTATCGGAACCGTATAAGCACCTGAAAATGGGAGGGTATTTAAATACGATTGATACCTTCGATCCTGCATTTTTTAATATTTCTCCTGCGGAAGCAAAGAGCATGGATCCCCAACAACGCTTGTTATTAGAACTGTGTTGGGAAGCATTGGAAGAAGCAGGATTAACTCAGGAGGAAATTAAAGGCGAAAAAGTTGGTGTGTTCATTGGTATTAGTACCAACGAATATTTGCACTTACAAACTCAATCTCAAAGCGATAATTCGGTTTACTTAGGTACAGGAACCGCGGGTAGCATCGCTGCGAATAGAATTTCATATTTTTTAAATATTAAAGGGCCAAGCATGGCCATTGATACTGCTTGTTCTTCTTCCATTGTAGCGGTTCATCAAGCTTGTCAAAGTATTTTAAATGGCGATTGTCATACGGCAATTGTGGGTGGTGTTAACTTAATTCTTACCCCCGCGTTCGGGAAAGTGTTTTCGGAAGCAGGCATGATTTCCGAAGAAGGAAAGAGTAGACCTTTTGATGAAAAAACCAATGGTTACGTCCGTGGAGAAGGTGGAGGTGTTTTAATTTTAAGATCAAAAGTTCATGCGCAAAAAGCAGCAGATCATATTTATGCTTTAATCAAAGGTTCTGCCATTAACCAAGATGGAAAAAGCAATGGCTTAACAGCACCTTCTGGTTTGGCTCAACAAGAAGTAATTACAGCTGCCTTACAAAATGCTAATTTGAATCCGGAGCAAGTTTCTTACATCGAAACGCACGGAACAGGAACTCCACTCGGCGATCCAATTGAGTTCAATGCCCTAAATGCAATTTATGGTAAGCGTAGTGAAAAAACTACTTGTTTTCTGGGCGCCGTAAAATCAAATATTGGTCACCTAGAAGCCGCCGCAGGAATTGCCGGCTTGATCAAAACGGTACTGGTTTTAAATCATAAACAGATTCCACCAAATATTAATTTGAGGGAAGTGAATGCTCGAATCAACGTTACCGATAGTGTTTTTGAATTTCCACTCAAGGTAGAAAAGTACGATCAAGCAGAAAGAATCGCCGCTATTAGTTCTTTCGGCTTCGGTGGTACCAATAGTCATTTGTTGATGGCTAATGCGCCAATAATGGAGGAGTCTAATCCTGTTGTTTCCCCATCACGAGATTTTCACTTGCTGACCATTTCGGCAAAATCTCCAGCCGCGTTAACTGCTTTGGTGGAACGATACTTAGCGCTATTTGCTAGGATTTCTGAAGGAGAAGTCGCCGCTATTTGTATGGCTACAAATCAAAATCGTACGCATTTTCCTTATCGCTTAGCCTTGACGGGAGATTCCACCCAAAGTTTTGTTGATCAATTAAAAGCAGCAATAACTAAAGCGCCAAGGGTGAAACGAACGCCACACAAAGATTTACACGGTTTGTTTTTATTCGGCGGACAGGGAAGTCAGTACCCCGCAATGGGCGCTCAACTCTATCATACGAATGCTGTTTTTCGAGCTTGTGTCGAAGCTTGCGATAAACTATTTTCAGCAGAACTTAATTATTCGGTTAAGGATTTGCTTTTAACGGCTACGGCAGAAAGTAATGCTACTTTACACATTCAACCCTTAGTTTTTACCCTTGAATATGCTTTGGCTAAATTGTGGATGTCGTGGAATATAATGCCCGAAGCGGTCATGGGACATAGTTTGGGAGAATACGTAGCGGCTTGTATTACAGGTGTCTACGATTTAGCAGATGCTTGTCGATTAGTTGCTTGGCGCGCAAAGTTAATGCAAGAGGAGACTACGCCGGGTAAAATGTTAACCATCACGGCGAGTCAGTCGGAGGTTGAAAAATGGATTGCCGGTCATCAAGATCAAGTTTCCATCGCTGCAATGAATACGAAAGAAGATTTCGTTGTCTCAGGAGAGGCAAATTTTATTGAAACTCTACAAAAGAAATTAACCGCACAAGGAGTGAAATGTAAGCTGTTGAAAGTAGAACAAGCTTTTCATTCGCCTTTGATGCAGACGATGCTTTCTAAGTTTGAAGAAGTCTTGGCAACGGTTAAGTTTAAAAAACCTACGACTTGCTTTATCTCCGCGTTAACGGGGAAAGCAGTGACGGATGAAATTGCTAGTGCAGAATATTGGTTAAAGCATATTTTAGCACCCGTAAATTTTGCGGAAGCTTGCGCAACGGTAAGCTCTAAAGAGTTTGATTACTGTCTTGAAGTGAGTCCGCATCCAATTCTTACTAATGCTTTAATTGCCAATGGAATTCCATTCATTGATCATATTTATCCTAGCCTACATCGCAAAGCGACCAATTGGCATACCTTGTTTAATAGCTTGGGAGCACTTTATACTTTGGGGCAAAAGATAAACTGGAAAGCGGTTCATCAAGATTTTGTTTCGGCAAGATATACGCACTTGCCGAAATACCCGTTTCAGCGCGAATCATTTTGGTTCGACGACGGTCAAAGCGCTGCAAAGTCAAGTCTCTCTCTTCCTACTTCGGCAACGGTCACCGAGCAACCAGTCATTGCGAGTGCAGCTTCTACCGAAAGCCTAGTTGCGGAAGAATTACAAAATTTATTCGGTGAATTACTAGGAATCCCCGGCGCAGAAATGCCTTTAGAAACGCCACTATTAGAAATTGGTGCGGATTCTATTGTACTTATTAGAGGACTCAAAAAAATTGAGCAAACTTATGGCGTAGCCATTTCTCCCCGTCAGATTTTTGAAAACTTTCCAAACTTAAAATCTATCGCTGCGGAAGTTGCGGCGAAGACCACAAAAACGATTTCCGTCCCCGTAGCAATACCCGTTCAAGCAGCAACCCAAACTACGCCGCCAATTGAGGATCATTCCAATGCTTCAACTACGATGGCACTTGGCGGTATTGATGGCTCGCTCGAAAGATTAATGACAACACAATTGAATGTCCTGAAAGATACGATCGACAAACAATTAAGTCTTTTACAAGGAAATACCGGCGGAAAAACCATTGCGAATACGACTACAAGTCTTAAAGAGACTCCGACGAGCACTCCAGAGAGAAAGCACACCATTTTACCAGAAGATTTCAAAGTCGTTAGATACGATACGCGCTTATTAGAAGAAGCGAAGCCATTTACTGCACGACAACAAAATTATATTAAAGAACTGATCCAACGATTTACCGCAAAAACACCGAGTTCGAGAGCATATACAAGTACTTATCGACCCGTTTTATCAGATTGGATTAACAGTATAGATTTTAGAAAAAGCTTAAAAGATATTTCTTACCCGATTCTTTCGGAACATTCCGCCGGCGCACGAATCTGGGATAAAGATGGCAACGAGTATATTGATCTAGCCATTGGTTACGGCGTCAATTTCTTTGGTAATAAACCCGCATTTGTAGTCGAAGCGATTCAAGCACAACTAGCAGAAGGTTTTGAGTTGGCTGTCCAAACAGATTTGGCAGGAGAGGTTGCTACCTTAGTTAGTGAATTGACCGATTCGGAACGAGTTACTTTTAGTAATACGGGAACGGAAGCCGTTATGGCAGCATTGCGAATTGCACGATCCGTTACCCAGCGTAGAAAAGTGGTTTTGTTTAATGGATATTATCACGGTACTTTTGATGGTAACTTGGCTCAACGGGACATGGAGCGCGATGACGAATCAAGTATCCCCAGTACTTCTGGAACAACCCATAACTTTGTCAAAGATATTCTCGTATTAGATCCTGGATCTAAAAAAACCTTAGCAACGATTCGCAAACATAAAGAAGAGATTGCGGCGATCCTTGTAGAGCCAGTTCAAAGTCGACGACCAGGAATCTTCCCCGTAGCATTTTTAAAAGAACTAAGAGCTTTGGCTACGGAATTAGATATCGTCCTCATTCTCGACGAAATAATTACTGGATTTAGAATACATGCCGGTGGTGCACAAGCACTCTTGAACTTTAAAGCGGACATCACGACTTATGGAAAAGTACTCGGTGGTGGAATGCCGATTGGCGTCATCGCGGGCAAGCGAAAATATCTTGATACGGTTGACGGCGGGCAGTGGAACTTCGGCGACGACTCTACGCCGCACGGAGAAATGACCATGTTTGGTGGCACCTTCTGCAAGCATCCTTTAACCTTGGCGGCGGCATTGGCAACCTTAAAACACATCAAAGCGGAAGGTCCGACTTTATACGAGCGAGTGAACCAATTAACCGAACACTTAGCAAAGGAAGTCAACGCTTTTTTCAACCAACTAGGAATTGAAATCCGGATTGACAACTTCGGTTCCCTTTTCCGGTTTCAATCGAATGGTAAATACAATCCATTACTCCGCCCAATAGAATTAGATTTATTTTTTAGAACCTTATTAGACAAAGGCGTTTATACTTGGGAACGTAGAGTGTGTTTCCTTTCTACGGCACACACCGAAGAAGATATACAAGTCGTTATTCGTAAAATAAAAGAGACTATTTACGAAATGATCGACGGTGGTTTTTTCCCCGAAGCGAAGATTGATCCAGACGATGAGGATTTTTTAAAGTTCAAAGCAGCACAGCCCAACTATAAGAAAGTTCCTTTATTAGCAGTACAGCAACAATTGGCAAATCTTGCGAAGTACTCAGCAGAAGGAAGCATGGGGTATAATATTACCACGAGTTTACTACTCACGGGAACCCTAGATCTTGCAGCGCTTAATGTAGCTTTTCAAGAAGCCGTTCAGCGTCACGAAAGTTTACGAACCGTAATCAACGCAGATGGTTTACACCAAAATATTTTACGAACACTCTCGGTAAGCATTGATCAGCTGACCCCAGATACAACGGACTTAGACCGAAGTGCCGTAATTAGTCAATGCCTGAAAAAAGAAACGCAAACTGCATTTGATTTACAGAAAGGACCACTTTTTAGAGTAAAAGTATTAACGCTGAGTGACACAGAACAGCTTTTAATTTTTACCGGACACCACATTATCTACGATGGATCGTCGGCGG
Source organism: uncultured Saprospiraceae bacterium (assembly GCA_937951685.1). Taxonomy (GTDB): domain Bacteria; phylum Bacteroidota; class Bacteroidia; order Chitinophagales; family Saprospiraceae; genus CALFBG01. The sequence continues at coordinate 78,905 of CALFBG010000026.1, forward strand.
GTATTATTTTGAAAGAATTAGCAGAAAGGTATTCAGCCAAACAGCAGCAAGTGCCTTTTGTAGAAAAACCAACGGTTCAATTCTCTGACTATATCTATCAGGAACAACTTCTAATTGAGCAAAAAGCATTTAAAGCATCTAAAGCTTTTTGGATTAATCAATTCTCTCAGGCAGCAGACTTTTTTGAATTTCCTGCGGACTTTGAAAGACCTAAATTTCCAGAGTACCACGGAAGAAGAATTAGAAGACAAATTTCGGGATCAGTTAAAGATCAATTAATTCAGCTAGGAAAGCAAAGTGGCAATACTGCTTTTATGACTTTCTTATCCGTTTTTGCCGTTTTATTGTATCGTCGAACGGGGCAGAACGAACTCTTAATTGGTGTTCCCGTTGACGGAAGAACAGGAGTTGAGGACAGCGAGATGATTGGCTTTGCGGCGAGTATCTTACCCCTTTTCATTTCCTTGAAAAAGGACATGAGTTTTCAGGATGTTTTCACGGTTGTGAAAAAAGAACTCTTTAGCGCATTTGAACATAGAGCTTGTTCTTTGCCTTACTTTATTCGAGAGGTAAAAGACATTCGAGAATCGAGTAACCCCGGTTTAATCTCCGTAGTTTTTAACTTAGACTCTAACGTAGCAGTACCTGAGTTTCAAGGCTTAGAAACTACTTTGCAGTTTACACCGATTAATTATATTACACAAGACTTCGCGATTGACTTGATCGACTTTGCAGATCATTTGCAGATCGAATGCGATTATTCAACTGAGTTATACAAAAAAGAAAGTATCATCGACTTTTTGGATGCTTACGAAGCCTTAATTCAAGCCGTTAGTACCGATAGTAGCCAACCAATTTTAGACCTTGACTTAGCGTATTGGCAGGATCAACTCTTGGACGTAGCGCCATTAAATCTACCAGTAGATTTTAACCTAACGAATGAAAATATAGCTTCTTCGGCAAGTTTAGCTTATTCACTTGATCAAAGCTTACTCGCCACACTTACGGATTTAGCAAAAACGGAAGCTTGTACCATTTACGATTGCTTATTTGCTGCGCTAAAGCTAAGTTTACACCGTTATACTGCGCAAGATGATATTTGTGTAGGAACCAATTATTTTGCGGCTCCTTCGGGAAGGATCATTCCGGTTCGTAGTAATTTAAGTAACAATCCGCAATTTGACACTTTCTTGGCAAAGCTCAAGCAAACCATCAAGGAAGGAGAACAGCACATTAGCGTTAATTTTGAAGAAGTTGCGGCTTCCTTAGATCAAGCAGCAGATTTTTACCAAGTCTTATTTTTGTTGAATGCCACGGAGCAAATCGATCTCGTCGCTCAGGAACTCAATTTAGTATTGAATTTAGTACATACCGAGAGTAGTTTTTCTTTAGCAATTACTTACCGAGCGGATTTATTTAAAGCGTCAACGATTGAGCGAATCGCTAAGCATTTTGAACAAATTTTGCGCAGCTTAACGCAAAATGTAAAGCAAGGTGTTGATGAAGTTGAAATGTTATTAGCCGAAGAGCGAACATTAATATTAGGCTTAGGCGCTACCGCAGCAGGAGAGTGGTTTAACGAAGGAGAAAAAGACCTAGGCAATACCGCACCGATTAACCTCTGCTTTGAAAAGATTGCGGCACAATATCCCGATACCGTCGCCATTATCCACGGCGACAATCGTTGGACTTATCAACAATTGAATGAATTTTCTAACCAAATTGCTCATCGTTTAATTGAAGCAGGTTTTGGAAATGGTGATTTTGTTGGCGTTTTCCTAGAGCGAAGTCCTGAATTAATTGCTGGACTCATGGGAATCTTGAAAGCGGGCGCAGCTTACGTTCCTTTTGATACCCAAAATCCTACCGAGCGTATTGTGAAAATGATGGAAGGTAGTCAAGCGAAGGGTGTAATCTCGACTACACGATGGATATCGACTTTGGAAGAGCTTAATATTCAAAACGTTTTATTGGTCGATGAACTCACCGAGACGACTCGCAAGCAGTTAAGCGGTGAAGGAACACAGTTGAGTGATCGCAAGCAAATTGCGACTTATCCTACACATAATCCTGCGAATAGAAACGAACTGGATACTTGGGCGTATATGTTGTATACCTCAGGATCTACCGGTGCGCCTAAAGGTGCAATCACGCGCCATAATGGAGCCATGAACCACTTGCTTGCCGAATTTGAGGCGATGAAATTGGAAGATGGTTTTCGATTTTTGCAGAGTGCAGGAATTGGTTCCGATATTTCAGTTTGGCAAATGCTGGCACCGATCTTAAAAGCTGGCGCCGCAGTGATTATTGATAAATTAGATTTATTGGACTACGAGGTTGTCATAGATTTATTACAAAAAGAAAAAGTACATATCGTTGAATTTGTTCCTTCTTATCTCTGGGGAATGATCGACTATTTCAAGCATTTACAGGAAGTGCCTAGCTTGTCAGCATTGAAATGGATTATGTTGAGTGGAGAAGCAGCGCCCGTGAAACTAGTCAATAGCTGGATAAGCTATTTCCCTCATATGGGAATTCTGAATGGTTATGGTCCTTGTGAAGCATCGGATGATATTGCTCAGTATGCCGTTACCGAAAAAATTAATCCTAATTTATTAAGAGTTCCCATCGGTCGATCCATCGCGAATATGAATATCGTGATCTTGGATCAATATGGTGCGCTTTGTCCAATTGGAATTGCCGGCGAACTTTGTGTGACTGGAATTGGAGTAGGTGCTGGTTATTGGGGACTACCCGAGAAAAATGCCGAAAGTTTTATTAAAAATCCTTTTCCCGAATTGCTCGGAGATACGATGTATCGCTCAGGAGATTTAGCAAAATGGTTACCAGATGGAAATTTAGACTTCTTAGGACGGATTGATCGACAAGTTAAAATTCGAGGTCATCGAGTAGAATTAGGCGAAATCGAGTCACTCGTTCGACAACACAAACAAGTTAAAAATGCCCACCTTTTAGTTCATCGTGGTGGCGCTCAGCAAGATGCTTTGGTCGCTTTTATCGTTGTGGACAACGCAACGGCAACGACCACCGAGACGGAGATTGAAGAAGCCTTACGCAATATTTGTGAAAATGGTTTACCGGCTTATATGCAGATTGATTTCTATTGTTTCATCGAGGAAATGCCCGTCAACTTAAGTGATAAAGTTGATGAGAAAAAACTGATCGAACGATTTGACTTAGCAGCGCTTACGCAAGGAAAAACAGGCCTCAAAAGCGAGGATTTTACGGCTCCGCGAAATGAAGTAGAAACCAAATTAGTAGCTATTTGGGAAGCACTTTTAAATGTTCAACCGATTAGCATTCACGATAATTTTTTCAAACTAGGCGGCGATTCCATTGTCACGATTCAAATGGTGAGTCGAGCCAAACAAATTGGATATAAATTATCGCCAAGAAATATTTTTGAATTACCTACAATTGCTGCTTTATCAGGTGTAATCAAGTCGGCAGAAAATGTTACCGTCGCAGAGCAAGGATTGTTGGAAGGAACAGCTCCATTATCAGCCATTCAGCATTTCTATTTTGAGAATGAATACGATGCGTCTAGCCATTATAACCAAGCTTTATTAGTCACTTTAGATAAACAGCTTGAAGAAGGTTATTTGCAAGAAGTGCTAAAAGCGATTGTCGAACATCACGACGCATTGAGATTTCAATATCAATTGGTAGATGGAACTTGGCAACAAACTTATGGCAGTGCTACGCCGCGTTTAGTGGTAGAAACGATTTCAAATAAAAAGAAAAATACGACGGCAGCGATTACCGAAATCTGTAATCAATACCAACAAAGTTTATCAATTGAAAAAGGAGAATTGATTAAACTAGTTTTAATTAAAACACCAGCAGCAGAGACTAAAAATAGATTGTTTTTCGTCATTCATCACTTGGCAGTTGATGGTATTTCTTGGCGAATTATATTAGATCACTTTAGCAGCGCCTTGGAAGCATTGACGGCTGGTAGAGCCATTAACTTAGGAACAAAAACAACTTCGTTCCGAGCGTGGACTTCCTTCATGGAGGAATATGCTACTCGCAAATCAGTGCGCGCTCAAGAAAATTATTGGAAGGAAATTTCCACAAAATATCAAGCCTTACCCGTAGATCGAGTCATTGAAAACAGACTTACAAAAGATCGAAAAGAATTTACGATCAGTCTAGAAGCGTCACTAACAACGACCTTGTTACAAGAAGTCAATCAAGCATACCACACCGAAATTGATGATGTTTTGTTAAGCATTTTGACAAAAACGATTTGTAGTTGGTCGGGTAACGAATCCCTCGTAGTTGGACTTGAAGGACACGGTCGAGAAGACTTGTCAGAGACAATTGATACGAGTAGCACCGTCGGTTGGTTTACCAATCTTTATCCCGTTGCGCTCAGTAGCAAAGTAATGGATCGACCCAATGAATTGATTAAATCAGTCAAAGAACAATTAAGGGCTATTCCTAGCAAAGGAATGTCTTATGGTCCATTGCGATATTTGCAAAATCCCACAGCACAAAGTGCCAATTCGTCGGAAACACCTTGGAACGTAATCTTTAATTACCTTGGTCAATTTGATAACCTTTTCGCTGGAAATGCTTGGTTTGATCAAGCACAAGAAACTGTCGGAGCAATGAACGCTCCGACTTGTCCAATGCTGAGTAATTTAGAATTGGATGGCATGATCACCGCAGGGCAATTGAAAATGACTTGGAGCTATTCTGCGGCGGAATATGACGAATCGACCATTGCGACTTTAGCAGAAAATTACTTTGCTAACCTGAAAGCCTTCATCAAGCATTGTCAAGGAAAAGCAATTCCTGAAAAGACACCGGCGGATTATGGTTTGTCTCCTAAAGTCAGCTACCAAGACTTAGCACATTTCTTAGCCACCGAAGTAAATGGAACGGCAAGAGGCACACAAATTCAATCTATTTGCCGCTTGAGTCCAGTACAAGAAGGAATGCTTTTTCACTATTTATTTGATCGAGATTCAGCCGCTTATACGGAGCAATACGTTTTTGGTTTTCCGGAAGGACTTGATCCCGTAATTTTCAAAAAGTGTTGGGACAATGTCTTGCAGAGACACAGTGTTTTGCGGAGTGGGATTTTCCATGAAGAGCTTAATGTTCCCGTACAATGTATCATGAAGGAAGTGGACTTACCTTTTGGTCATTTGGATTTGACAGAATTATCTGCGCCAGCGCAAGAAGAAAAGATAAACAATTTTCTTCAAGAAGACTTAGCCCGTGGGTTTGAATTTGATCAAGCACCGTTACTACGAATTCATTTGTTGAAAACGAAAGCAAGTGCTTACAAAATGGTTTGGACTTGTCACCATATTATTTTAGATGGTTGGTCGATGCCAATTATCGTAGAAGAAATTCTGGAAGATTACGGTAAGTACCTCAAAGGGCAAGTCCCAACGGTCCGTGAGGAAGAACACTACGAAGACTTTATCCGATTTATTGAGGCGAAAGATAACTACGAAGAAGAAGCATTTTGGCAAAAGTATATGGAAGGTTTCCAAGCACCAACGCTATTGCCATTTGTGGGGAATACCCTCGACCGAAATAAAGGAACAGGTGTAGTGAAAGACCTTTACTTGAAGTATGACGAACAGTTTTTAGGGCAAGTCAAAACTTTTGTGCAAACCCATGGCTTAACGATCAATACTTTGCTAGAAGGCGTTTGGGCATTTTTGTTGGCGCAGTATACAGGGACGACAGATACCGTTTTCGGTGTCACCGTTTCTGGGCGACCTGCGGAATTGAAAGCGGCGGATCAAAAAGTTGGTTTGTATATTAATACCTTACCACTAAGAGCGACTTATCAGGAAGGTCAAAACTTCTTAGCCTTCTTGGCAGGATTACAGCAGCAGCATGTAACTGCGATGGACTACCAATATACGGGGCTTTCTAATATTAAAACATGGAACCAACTCGAAGGAGATCTTTTTGACAGTATTTTGGTTTTTGAGAATTACCCAATGGGAGAAGTGCTAGATACCGATTGGGCACTCAAAATGGGCGCCGTAGAAATCAAAGATCAAACGAATTATTTATTGACGATCAATGTTGATCTTACGCAACAGCTAAGTATCAACTTTAACTATAACAGTACCTTACTCAAAGACGATTTTGTCGAAATGATGAAATTGCATTTTGACACCGTTTTAAATCAGATTTTAGCATTATCACCTGAGGCTACAGCTGGTTTTAGCATGGAGGATTTATCCATTTTATCGCAGCAAGAACGAGATTTGATTTTAGGCTTAAAGCCAAATGCGGCGGGCGAATGGTTCAACGAAGGAGCAAAAGACATAGGAAACGAAGATCCGATCAATGTCCGATTTGAAAAAAATGTGGAAGCATTTCCAGAAATGACGGCTGTGATTCACGGCGAAGAAAATTGGACCTATGAAAAATTAAACCATACGGCCAATCAAGTCGGTCATAGCTTATTAGCGATGGGCATAGAACCGGGACAGTTCGTTGGGATTTACCTAGATCGTACTCCGATGTTGGTAAGCAGCTTACTTGGTATCCTTAAAATCGGTGCCGTATACATTCCATTGGATACTCAAAATCCGCCGGAACGAATTGAGAAAATGATCGAAAGTAGTCAGTTGCACGCTGTAATTAGTACTACAGATTTACTCGCCAGCTTACCGACGATTGCTACAAAGAAAGCACTTTTTGTTAATGCCTGTCCAACCGTTGAAGCTACTGAGTTTGTCGGAAAAGGGCTAGCAATGATCGAAGATCTTGCTACGATAAATACTGCTGCTACCAAGAATCCTCCCAATCAGAATGAGATGCGTAGTTGGGCTTACATTTTATATACTTCGGGATCAACGGGAGAACCTAAAGGCGCAATTACCCGCCACGATGGAGCGATGAACCACATTTTAGCAGAATACGATGAAATGCAATTAGCGGATGGTTTCCGATTTTTGCAAAGTGCGGGGATTGGTTCTGATATTTCAGTTTGGCAAATTTTAGCACCAATCTTAAAAGGAGGTGCCGTTGTGATTGTAGACAAACTGGATTTATTGGATTACGAGGTTGTCCTCAATATATTACAAAAAGAAAAAGTAAGTTTAGTCGAATTTGTGCCTTCCTACATTTGGGGAATGGTTGACTATTTTAATAATTTAGAAAGTAGACCGAGCTTAGCTGATCTTAAATGGATCATGATGGTAGGGGAAGCCGTTCCGGTCAAACTAGTAAATATTTGGAAAGATTATTTCCCACACATGGGTATCCTGAATGGTTATGGTCCTTGTGAAGCTTCTGACGATATTTCGCAATATGCAATTACTGAAAAAGTTGATCCGAATTCACCGAGAGTTCCAATTGGTCGACCGATCGCAAATATGAATATCGTAATTCTAGACGAAGCTAGAAATTTATGTCCGATTGGTATTCCAGGTGAACTTTGTGTATCGGGCGTCGGTGTCGGGGCAGGATACTGGAAATTACCTGAGAAAACAGCCGAAAGTTTTATCGAAAATCCATTTCCCGAATTACTAGGAGATATAATGTATCGTACAGGGGATTTAGCAAAGTGGTTGCCAGATGGTAATCTTGAATTCTTAGGACGGATAGATCGACAAGTTAAAGTGCGCGGGCATCGCGTAGAGTTGGGAGAAATTGAATCGTTGATTCGACAGCACGAAGAGGTTAAAAATGCCTATGTTTTGGTACATCGAAATGGTCCACAACAAGATGCCTTAGTGGCTTTTATTGTACTGGACGAACAAAGCGAGTCAACGACGGTCGTAGAAGAAGCGCTACGTAGTATTTGTGGAAACGGTCTACCTACTTATATGCAAGCCGATTTTTATTGCTTTGTTGAAAGTATCCCCTTAAATTTAAGTGATAAAGTTGATGAGAAAAAATTATTAGCACAGATTGATTTAAATAGTTTAACACAAAATAAAACGGCTAATGCAGGCGAAAACTACGTAGCGCCAAGAAATGCAGTAGAAACAGATTTAGTAACAATCTGGGAAGATTTATTGAATGTTAAACCAATTAGTATACACGATAACTTCTTTAAGTTAGGGGGGGATTCTATCGTGACCATTCAAGTCGTCAGTCGGGCAAAACGAATGGGATACCAACTTTCTCCGCGCAAGATTTTTGAATGGCAAACCATTGCAGCCTTATCGGAAGTAATGCAAGCGCAAGAGGATCACTTAGTGGCGGAGCAAGGATTACTAGCAGGAACAGCTCCGCTATTGGCAATTCAAGAGTTCTACTTTGAAAATGAATACGACCAATCTAGCCATTATAATCAAGCAGCGCTACTAACGCTGGACAAGCAAGTAGCGGAAGAACATTTAGCTACAAGTCTAAAAGCAATTGTTGCACATCACGATGCCCTTCGATTTCAATATCAATTAGTCGATGGGAATTGGCAACAAACTTATGGCAAAGCCATTCCAAATTTAATCGTAGAAACGGTATCGGAAGAGACTACAGACTTAAGTGCTGCAATTACTGAAATTTGTAATCAGTATCAAACAAGTTTAGATATTGCGAAAGGTGAATTGATCAAATTAGTATTGATTAAAACGCCAGGCGAAAATACCAAAGATCGCTTATTTTTTGCCATCCATCATTTAGCGGTAGATGGTGTTTCTTGGAGAATTATTTTAGATCATTTTAGTATCGCCTTAGATGCCTTGACCGCAGGAGAAGCGATTCAACTAGGAGCTAAAACAAGTTCGTTCCGAGAATGGGCAAGCTTTATGGAAGATTATGCGACGCGAAAACCGGTACAGGCTCAGGAATCTTACTGGTCCGCAGTTACTACGAAATATCAAGCCTTACCGGTAGATCGACCAATTGAAAAACGTTTGATGGGCGATCGGAAAGATTTAGTCGTAAACTTAGACAAAGACTTAACAAATGCTTTGTTACAAGAAGTCAACCAAGCCTATCATACAGAAATTGATGATATTTTATTAAGTACTTTGACCAAGACAATCTGTAACTGGTCGGGTAACAAAATGTTGGTTGTCGGTCTAGAAGGGCACGGTCGAGAAGATTTGTCGGATGCACTAGATGTAAGTAATACCGTAGGCTGGTTTACCAATTTGTATCCTGTGGTTTTGAGTAACAATACTGCGGATACGCCAAGCGATTTAATCAAATCCGTCAAAGAACAATTAAGGGCTATTCCCGGGAAAGGGATGGCTTATGGTCCGTTGCGTTACGCACAAACGGAGCCGACGAAAGAAACTGCTTTATCGAAAGGCCAATGGAACGTTATCTTTAACTACTTAGGCCAGTTTGATAATGTTTTTAGTGGAAATACTTGGTTTAGTCAAGCTAAAGAATCGGTAGGAACTGTAAATGCTGCGACTTGTCCCATGATGAGTAACCTAGAGTTAGATGGCATGATTACGGAAGGGCAGTTGCAAATGGTTTGGACGTATTCCACGGCGGAGTACAACGACGACACAATCGCAAAATTAGCAGATGACTTTTTTGTTAATCTGAAAGCACTCATCCAACATTGTCAAACCAAACCAACACCAGAGAAAACCGCTGCTGATTATGGTTTAACGCCAATGGTAAACTACCAAGAATTAGATCAATTCTTAGATGCCACGGTTGATGGTGTGAAGCGACGAACACAGATTCAATCTATTTGTCGGTTAAGCCCAGTACAAGAAGGAATGCTATTCCACTATTTATTTGATAAAGATTCTGGTGCGTATACAGAGCAATATGTATTTGACTTTTCGGAAGGACTTGAGCCAGCACTCTTCAAGCAATGTTGGGAAAATGTAATGCAAAGACATAGTATTTTGCGGACAGCTATTTTCTACGAAGAACTGAGTATTCCAGTGCAGTGTATCATGAAAGGAGTCGAAGTACCATTCTCGGTTACGGACATTAGCAATTTATCAGGAAGCGCACAGGAGGCAGCAATAGATAAATTTTTAGAAGAAGATCGCGAACGAGGATCTGCTTTTAATCAAGCGCCTTGCTTAAGATTGAATTTATTTCAAACCGAAACGAATGCTTACAAACTAGTTTGGACTTGTCATCACATGATTTTAGATGGTTGGTCAATGCCAATTATCATAG